>JBBQVF010000081.1:0-20333 GCA_038211805.1 Burkholderiales bacterium
CTGGCATGGCGCAGCGCCTGGTGCAGCGTGCTGTCGGCCTGCGCGTCGGCCTGCACCGGGCCGGCCACCCGCATCGGCCCGCGCAAGGCCCAGGCATGCAGCGGCGCCACCGCCAGCAGCACGCCGCCGAGCACCCACAACACCTGGCGCCAGTCGAGGCCCAGCTTGAACAGCGCGGCGATCGCCGGAAAGCTCAGCGTGCTGGCGAAGCCGCCGACCAGCGTCAGCGTGGTGATGGCGTCGCGGTAGCGGGTGGGGTAGCGCTTGGTCAGCACCGCAAAAGCCGGCTCGTACAAGGTCGCGGCCATCGCCGCGCCCAGCAGTGCGAACACCGGGTACAGCATCCACGGCTGGGTGACCTGCGACCAGGCGATGGTGCCCAGCCCGGCCGCGATCGAGCCGCCCACCATCACGGCACGGCCGCGGCCGGCGTCGATCGCCGCACCCACTGCATAGGTGGCCGCGCCCCACACCGCCAGGCCCAGCGTGAAGGCGCCCATCAGCACCGGCTGGCCCCAGCCCAGCGCGCTGTCCATCGGCAGCACCAGGCTGGAGAAGGCGTAGTACAGCACCGCCCAGCTCAGCACCTGGCCCAGCGCCAGCGCCCACACCGTGGCGCGGTAGCCCGGGCCTGGCGTGGTGGCGTCTGGCAGGCCGTCCGGCACACCGTCCGGCACGCCGTCGCGCACGTCATCGCGTACGTCATCGGTCGGGCCGGCAGGGGCAGCGCTCATCGCTTGGGATTATCCCGACCGTGCCCGCGCACCGGGTCCGTGCGCGCTCGGCGCGAGGCGGCCGCGACGAACCGCGACCCCGGCGCAGCCAGGGCCCGCCCTCAGGCGATGGCCGACAGCATCGGCAGCATCGGCAGCCGGAACAAGTTCTCGATCGCTTCGGGCTTGTGCAGCAGAAACCCCTGGGCGTAGTCGATGCCGATCTCTCGCACGCGTTGCAGCACCTCCGGCCGGTCGACGAACTCGGCGACCGTCCTGACACCGACCACACGCGCCACGTCGACGAAGCAGCGAACCGCTGCGTCGTCCAGCGGGTCGTCGATCAAGTTGCGGATGAAACTGCCATCGATCTTGATCAGGTCGACCTTGAGCGTCTTCAGATAGCCGAAGGACGAGGCGCCGGCACCGAAGTCGTCCAACGCAATCCGGATACCGAGCGCGCGGGCCTGTTCGATGAAGACAGCCGCATCGGCCAGGTTGGTGACGGCCGCGGTCTCGGTGATCTCGAGGCAGATGCGCCGGCAGACCTCGGGGCCGGCGTCGGCCAGGGCATCGAGGGCGTGACGGTGAAACGCCCGATCGCCCACCGACTGCCCCGACAAGTTGATGCACAAGGTGTCGAGCGCCGCCAGATCGGGCAGTGCCTGAACCTGCCGGACAGCGTGCCTGAGCACCCAGCGGTCGATGCGGGTGGCCATGTGAAAGCGCTCTGCGGCCGGCAGGAAGGCCCCCGGCGGGATCAGGCTGCCGTCGGTATCCCTCAGCCGGACCAGCACCTCCGCATGCCACCCGGTGGGACCGGCACCGAGCGGTTCGATCTTCTGCGCGTAGAGCACGAACCGGTTTTCGTCCAGTGCCTGTTCGAGCCGGGTCGCCCACTGCATCTCGCCGTGGCGCGTCCGCATGGCTTGGTCGGTGTCGAACCAGACATGCACCCGGTTACGCCCCGCTTCCTTGGCCGCGTAGCACGAGATGTCTGCCGCCTGCAGGGCCGCCGCCGTGCTGGCCCAGCGGTTGTCCAGCGGCACCAGGCCGATGCTGGTGCCGATGCGAAAACGCCGCTCATCGTGCAGGAACCGGAACACCTCCATCCGGTCGCAGATCTGCTGCGACACCCGCTGGGCCTGGTCGGCCGTGCAATGCTCCAGGATGACCGCGAACTCGTCGCCGCCCATGCGGGCCAGCGTGTCGCGCGCGCGCACGCTGTCGCGCAGCAACTTCGCCACCTGCTGCAGAAGTTGGTCGCCCACCGAATGACCGCAGGCGTCGTTGACCAGTTTGAACTGGTCCAGGTCGATGTACAGCAAGGCGTGCTCGCTGCGCTCTTCATGCGCCTTGTCCAGCGTGCGGCGCAGCCGGGTCTCGAACTCGGCCCGGTTGACCAGGCCCGTCAGCGCATCGTGGGTCGCCCGGTAGCTCATTTCGCCGGACAGGCGACGCTGCTCGGTCACGTCATGGAACACCAGCACCACGCCGAGAATCTCGCCAGCCGGATTGCAAATCGGAGCGGCCGAGTCTTCGATGCCGAACTCGTCGCCGTGGCGCGAGATCAGCACCGTGTGATGGGCCAGGCCGGCCATCTTGCCTTGCTGCAGGCAAGTGGCCACCGGGTTCTCGGCCGGCTCGCGGGTTTGCTCGTTGACGATGTGGAAGACCTGGGCCAGGGGCCTGCGCAGGGCTTCGGCGGACAGCCAACCGGTCATGCGCTCGGCTGCAGGGTTCAACCAGGTGACGCGGCTCTGCGCGTCGGTGGTGATCACCGCGTCGCCGATCGACTGCAAGGTCACCCGCAGCAATTCGTGCTTCTCGGCCAGTTCGGCGCTCAGCTGGCGCAGCGCGGTCACGTCCCAGTTGACGCCGATCATCTGCAGCGGCTGGCCGCCGGTGTCACGCATGATCCGGGCCGATGCCCGCAAGTGGTGCACCGATCCGTCGGGCCAGACCGCGCGGAACTCGGTGCTGAAGTCCGGCCCGCCGTCGGGGGCGCCCAAGGCGTCCCGGACTTCACGCACTGCCCGGCTGCGGTCGTCGGGGTGCAGGTGGCCCGTCCAGAGGTCATAGCGGTCACTGCCGTCGCCCGGTGGCAGACCGTAGAGCGCGTACATCTGCGCATCCCAGGTGAGGGCGTTGTTCTGCACGCTCCAATCCCAGATGCCGATGCCACCGCTCTCGGTGGCGAGCTGGACGCGCTGCTGGGCGGCCTCGAGCGCCTGTCGGGCCATCACCCGCTGGGTGACGTCCTGGAATGCGCCAAACAGCCGGACGGGCTGGTTGCCTGCGAATTCGGCGCTGCCCACCGCGCGCACCCAGATGCGTTGGCCGCCTTGCTGGATCAAGGGCAGTTCGAGGTCCCAGCCCAGACCGTCGATCATCGCCTTGGCCGCGGCGGCTTCGATGAGGGGGCGCACTTCAGGGGCGTAGAAATTGATCGCTTCGGCCAGCCGAGGCTGGTAGTCCGGCGCCACGCCGTGGATGCAGCAGGTTTGCTCGGACCACTGGAGGTGGCCGCCGGCGATGTCGAACTCCCAACCGCCGACCTGCGCCAACGCGCCGGTGCGGTTCAAAAGTTCCTCGTTCCTGCGCAGCCGTTCCTCCTGCGTCTTGCGCGCGGTGATGTCCTGCACCGATCCGACGTGGCTGGTGACATGGCCCAAGCTGTCCAGCACCGGCCTGGAGACCGATCGGACATCGCGGACCGTTCCGTCGCCACGCACGACCCGGAACTCCCACTCGAAATCCTGCTTCAGCGCCGCGCTGCGCTGCCACTCGGCCGTGACGGCCGCCTTGTCATCGGGATGCAGCGCGCTGGTCCAGCCGTTGCCCAGGGCCGCGGCCCCGCTCAGGCCGAACATGGCTTGCCATCGGGCATTGGAATAGGTGCAGGCGCCAGCGGCGTCGGTGGCAAACACACCCAGCGGCGCGGCGTCGCTGAGGGTGCGGAACCGGGCTTCGCTGGCGACGAAGGCACGCGCCATCCGGCGTGACTCCAACGCCTGGACGGCGGCGACCGACAGCAAGCGCAGGGCTTCGCGCTGCTGGTCGTTGAGCTGGTGGGGGACGCGGTCGATCACGCACAAAGTGCCGACATGCGCGCCGTCGCTCAGGCGCAGCGTGGCGCCGGCATAGAAGCGGATGTCGGGCGCCGCGGCAACGAGGGGGTTGTCGGCGAACCGGGGATCGGCCAGCGCATCGGGCACTTCGAACAGTCCGTCCTGCAGGATCGCATGGGCGCAGAACGCCAGGTCGCGCGGGGTCTCGGAAACGCCTGTCAAGCCGACCTTGGCCTTGAACCACTGCCGGTCGTGGTCGATCAGGCTGATGAGCGAGATCGGGACGCCACACACCAGCGCAGCGGTCGCGACCAGCGCGTCGAATTCGCGCTCGGGCGCCGAGTCGAGCACGTCGAGGTGGTCCAGGGCGCGCTGGCGCTCTGGCTCGTCAAGGGGCATCGGTGCTGTCAGCATGGCGCGGCTCGGTTTTGAATTGAATTCGAGTTTCGCTGCTGTGGCGGCACAGCAGCGGCGCGACGCACCGGCTGATCCGGCCAACTGGGCCGCGAACGCCGGTCAGATTGATGACCGGTGGGTTTCACCCCCTGTTTGGTGGTTTGTCGCCGCAAGGTGGCGCTGGTCGCCACGGACCTGGCGCCCCAGGCCGAGGCCGGGCCAGGCCTTGTCGCAGCAGGGACAAACCCGAATCGAACGGTCGTGCTAAAAATCAGGGTCGCGCGCATCCTCGCGCCCCCAAGAGGCACCCTCACCATGGATCTGAATTTCACCCCGGAAGAACTGGCCTTTCGCGCCGAAGTCCGGCAATGGGTGGCTGAAAGCCTGCCCAAGGACTTGAGCCACAAGGTCTTCAACTCGCTGCGGCTGAGCCGCGACGACATGCAACGCTGGTCCAAGATCCTCGGCAAGAAGGGCTGGCTGGGTTATGGCTGGCCCACCGCCTTCGGCGGCCCTGGCTGGAACGCGGTGCAGAAACACCTGTTCGAGGAAGAATGCGCGCTGGCCGGTGCGCCGCGCATCATCCCGTTCGGCCCGGTGATGGTGGCGCCGGTGATCCAGGCCTTCGGCAATGCCGAACAGCAGCAGCGCTTCCTGCCCGGCATCGCCAGTGGCGAGGTGTGGTGGAGCCAGGGTTACAGCGAGCCGGGTTCGGGCTCCGACCTGGCCAGCTTGAAGACCCGTGCCGAACGGCAAGGGGACAAGTTCATCGTCAACGGCCAGAAGGCCTGGACCACGCTGGGCCAGTATGGCGAGTGGATCTTCTGCCTCGTGCGCACCAGCACCGAAGGCAAGCCGCAGACCGGCATCAGCTTCCTGCTGATCGACATGTCGAGCCCCGGCATCACGGTGCGGCCGATCATCACGATGGACGGCGAGCACGAGGTCAACGAGGTGTTTTTCGACAACGTCGAGGTGCCGGCCGAAAACCTGATCGGCGAAGAGAACAAGGGCTGGACCTACGCCAAGCACCTGCTGGCCCACGAGCGCACCAACATCGCCGACGTCAACCGTGCCAAGCGCGAGCTCGAACGCGTCAAGCGCATTGCCAAGGCAGAAGGGGTCTACGACGACCAGCGCTTCCGCGACCAGATCGCGCTGCTGGAGGTCGACATCGTGGCACTCGAGATGATGGTGCTGCGGGTGCTGTCGGCCGAAAAGAGCGGCAAGCAGAGCCTGGACGTGGCGGGCCTGCTGAAGATCCGCGGCAGCGAGATCCAGCAGCGCTACACCGAGCTGATGATGCTGGCCGCCGGCCCCGCCACCCTGGCCTACCAGCACGAGGCGATGGAGGCCGGCTGGCAGGGCGACTTTGCCGACGCGGCGGTGTGCGCGCCGCTGGCGGGCACCTACTTCAACATGCGCAAGACGACGATCTACGGTGGCAGCAACGAGGTTCAGCGCAACATCGTCGCCCAGACCGTGCTGGGTTGACCCCCCCCCCCGAAGCGCCTGCGGCGCTCCCCCCCCAGGGGGCGTCGCCAGCGGCCCGGCGAAGCCGGTTCCGCGGCGCCCGCTGGCTGGTCAACACCAGCGCATTACAGACACTTGAGGATCGAACACCATGGATTTCGAATTCACCGACGACCAGGTCTCGCTGCGCGACGCCGTGGCCAAATGGGTCGACAAGGGCTTTGACTTCTCGCGACGGCACGGCATTGCCAAGGCCGGCGGCAAGACCCGCGATGTCTATGCCGAGCTGGCCGCGCTGGGCCTCACCGGCCTGGCCATCCCCGAGGCCCATGGCGGCATGGGCTTCGGCGCCGTCGAGGCGATGGTGGTGATGGAAGAGCTGGGCCGCGGCCTGGTCAACGCCCCCTACGCTGCCGCGGCGCTGGTGGTGCCCACGCTGCTGTCGGCCGCGCCGGATGCGGTCAAGGCCGCCTGGCTGCCCAGGATCGCCTCGGCTGAAGCCCTGGTGGTGCCGGCAATCCAGGAGCGCGGCGCCCGCTACCAGCTGAGCCATGTGACCACCACCGCGACGCAGGCCGCGGGCGGCTGGACACTGACGGGCCAGAAACACGTGGTACCGGCCGCCGACGAGGCCAACGCCTTCGTGGTGGTGGCGCGCATCTCGGGCGCGGTCGGTGACACCGCCGGCATCGGCCTGTTCCTGGTCGAGCGAGCCGCGGCCGGCGTCAGCGTCACCGGCTACCCGACGCAGGACGGCAGCCGTGCCGGCGAGCTGAAGCTGGCCGACGCTGCTGCCACCCTGGTCAGCGCCGACGGCTCTGCGCTGCTGGAGCAGGCGGTCGACGTCGGCATCGCCGCGGCCTGTGCCGAAGGCGTGGGCGCGATGGACCGCATGGTCGCGATCACGGTCGACTACATGAACACGCGCAAGCAGTTCGGTGTCACGCTGTCGACCTTCCAGGCGCTCAAGCACCGCATCGCCGACGTCAAGATGCAGCAGGAGTTGGGCCGCTCGATGAGCTACTACGCCAGCCTGAAGCTGGGCGAGCCCGGGCCGCAGCGCCGCCGCGCGCTGAGCCAGGCCAAGGTGCAGCTGGGTCAGAGCATGCGCCACGTCGGCCAGCAGTGCACCCAGATCCACGGCGGCATCGGCGTGACCGACGAGTACGTCAGCAGCCACTACTTCAAGCGCCTGACGGTGCTGGAGATGGCCTACGGCGACACGATGCACCACCTGGGCGAGGTCTCGGCGCGCATGCAGGACACCGCCGGGGTGTTTGCCTGAACCAGCGCCCGGCGGGCCGGCAGTGATAGGCTGCCGCTCCGCCCCACATCCCTGTACGGACCGGCCACGCCGGCCGTTTTTTTTTGCCAGAGCCATGTTCCCAGGCGCCATCACCGACATCGCCGGCCTCAAGGTCGGCCACTTCACCGACCCGCGCCGGCCCACCGGCTGCACCGTGCTGCTGTGCGAGGCCGGCGCGGTGGCGGGCGTCGACGTGCGCGGTGCCGCGCCCGGCACCCGTGAAACCGACCTGCTGCACCCGCTGGCCACCATCAACCAGGTGCATGCGCTGCTGCTGACCGGCGGCAGCGCCTTTGGCCTGGACGCCGCCACCGGCGTGATGCGCTGGCTGGAAGAACGCGGCCACGGCGTGCTGGTGGGCCCGGCGACACGGGAGGGTTCAGCCGGCCAGGCGACCCGGGAAACACCGCCAGGCCAGGCAGCACGGGACGGATCGCCCAGCCCGGCGATCCGCATCCCCATCGTGCCGGCCGCCGTGCTGTTCGACCTGTGGGTGGGCGACGGCCGCATCCGGCCCGACGCCGCGGCCGGCTACGCCGCCTGCGAGGCGGCCAGCACCGCCCACCCGGCGCAAGGCAGCGTGGGCGCCGGCGCGGGTGCGTCCGTTGGCAAGCTGTTCGGCCTGCAGCGCGCGATGAAAGGCGGCATCGGCAGCGCGTCGATCAAGGTCGGCGCCATCACCGTGGCCGCCCTGGTGGCGGTGAACGCGATCGGCGACGTGGTCGACCCGGCCAGCGGCAGGGTGATCGCCGGTGCCCGCGCCGACGACGGCCGCACGCCGCTGGACACGCTGGCCGCGCTGGTCGACGGCCAGTTGCCGGCGCACCTGATGGCCGGCATGGCCACCACCATCGGCATCGTCGCCACCGACGCGCTGCTGACCAAGACCGAAGCCAACAAGCTGGCCGCGATGGCGCACGATGGCCTGGCCCGCAGCATCAACCCGGTGCACACCGCCGGCGACGGCGACGCGCTGTTCGCGCTGGCCACCGGCGGCAGCGGCAAGCCCGGCCACCTGACGGTGCTGGGCGCGCTGGCCGCCGAAGTCACCGCCCGCGCGGTGCTCAACGCCGTGCGCGCCGCCCATGGCCTGACCGACCCCGACCTGCCCTGTGCCCGCGACCTGGACCTGAACCTGAACCTGGCTTGACACGACCACAACGAGACCGAACGGAGACTTCCTGATGAATGCCTTGCCGATCCGCCGCCGCACCCTGGGCGCCCTGCTCGCCGCCACGCTGCTGGCCGCCTGCGCCAGCCCGCCGGCCGCCGACCCGCGCCCGCCCATCGTCTTCGTGCACGGCAACGGCGACACCGCGGCGCTGTGGACGCCGACGATCTGGCGCTGGCAGAGCAACGGCTGGCCGCGCGAGCGGCTGCATGCGGTCGACTTTCCGTTCCCGTCGGCACGCGACGACAACACCAAGGAGCAGGCCGGCCGCAGTTCGGCCGACGACCAGATGCGCCACCTGTCGGCCGAGATCGACAAGGTGCTGGCTGCCACCGGCGCAGCCAAAGTGGTGCTGATGGGCAACTCGCGCGGCGGCAATGCGATCCGGCACTACATCGCCAACGGCAACGGTGCGGCCAAGGTCTCGCACGCCATCCTGGGCGGCACGCCCAACCACGGCGTCTGGGCCGACCCCGGCTTCGCCCCGAACAGCGAGTTCAACGGCAGCGGGCCCTTTCTGTCGGGCCTGAACGCGCCCCAGGGCGCCAACGGCAACGAGGTGACCCCCGGCCCGGCCTGGATGACGATCCGCTCCGACAACAACGACAAGTTCGCCCAGCCCGATGGCGTGTGGATCGGCCGCAAGGGCCAGCCGACCAACGTGCAGTTCGACGGCCCGGCGCTGAAGGGCGCGTTGAACGTGGTGCTGCCCGGGCGCGACCACCGCGAGGTGAGCTACCACCCCGAGGCCTTTGTGGCGGCCCACCGCTTCGTCACCGGGCGCGCGCCGGCCACCACCTCGCCGACCCATGTCACGCCCGAGGCCCGGGTCACGCTGGCCGGCAAGGTCACCGGCTATGCCGGCAGCAGCCCCACGAACTTGCCGCTGGTCGGTGCCAAACTGACGGTGTACGCGGTCGACGCCGGCACCGGCGCACGCCAGGGCGCGGCGCTGTGGTCCCAGACCATCACCGCCGACGGCCGCTGGGGCCCGCTGGCCACCGACTCGGCCACGCCGCTGGAATTTGTTCTGGAGGCAGCCGGCTTCGCTACTGCCCACACCTACCGCGCGCCGTTCGCCCGCTCGGCCGACACGGTCAACCTGCGGCCCGAACGCAGCATCGCCGACGCCGACAAGGACGCCGCCGCGCTGGTCACGTTGACCCGGCCACGGGCCTACTTCGGCCTGCCGCGCGACACCGTGCTGCTCGACGGCCAACCCGCCGCCGGCATCCCGACCGGCGTGGCCGGCGTGGCGCTGTCCAAGCTCAAGCTGACAGGCGCCCCCGGTGTGGCGGGCCGGCCGGTGGTGGCTGAATTCCGCTCCGGGGTGATCGCCGAGCGCATCGTCGGCCAGACCTGGCCGGCCCGGGACGGCCACGTCACCGTGCTCGAACTGCACGAATAGGCCGGCGCGGCCAACGGGGACCCAGATGGCGAAGAAGGCATGGGCCCAGGTGCTGTTCAGCCAGGGCTTCGGTGTGCGGCGGGCCTGCGAGGGCCTGGTGCACAGCGGCCAGGTGCGGCTGGCCGGCACGCTGGTCGACGACCCCGCCGCGCTGGTCGAGACCACCGGCCTGCAGTTCGAGGTGGCTGGCCAGCGCTGGACCTTCCAGGACCAGGCGCTGGTGCTGCTGAACAAGCCGGCCGGCTACGAGTGCTCGCAGAAACCCAAGCACTGGCCCAGCGTGATGCTGCTGCTGCCGCCCGCGCTGCGCCACCGCGGCGTGCAGCCGGTCGGCCGGCTCGACCAGGACACCACCGGAGCGCTGCTGCTGACCGACGACGGCACGCTGATCCACCGCCTCACATCGCCCAAGCACCATGTGCCCAAGGTCTACGAGGTGGGCACCGCCCGCCCGGTCGACGAGGCCCAGGCGCAGCGGCTGCGCGCCGGCGTGGTGCTGGACGACGACCCGCTGCCGGTCTGCGCAGAAGGCTGCGAAATCACCGGTCCACAAGCGCTGCGCCTGACCCTGGTGCAGGGCAAGTACCACCAGGTCAAGCGCATGGTGGCGGCGGTGGGCAACCATTGCGACACCCTGCACCGCAGCCGCTTCGGCGACTTGTCGCTGGACGATGGGCCGGCACCGGGCCAGTGGCGCTTCGTCAGCGAAGAGGAGCGCGCTGCGCTGGTGGCCAAGCGGCCCCGCTGACCGGCAGGCTCACCAGCCGCCGTACAGCACGAAGCCGGCCCAGAAGGCCGGGTGCGGGTGGTTCACCATCAGCCCGGCCTGGGCCTCGGACAGCGCCTCGGCGGCGCCGCGGCCCCGTTGCCGCTGCTGCTGGAAACGGGCCATGAATGCGGCGCTGACCAGATCGCCCACCGGCCAGCGGCTGACCAGCAGCCGCGGCGTGCCGCTGTCCAGCAGGGCGCGCACCCGGCACGCCAGGTGACCCGCCCCAGCCGGATCGTCGCCGCCCAGGCACAGCACCACCACGCCGGGATCCACCGCACCGGCCGGGGCCGCGGCGGTTGGTGACAGGCCTCGAAGGGCCAGCGTCAGGTTGGGCACCTCGGCCAGCAGGTGGCGCTGGGCCAGGCAGGTCAGGCCGTCCTGCAGCGCGGCGAACGGCAACCCGGCCAGGCTGGCGGTGGGCACCAGCAGCACGCGGCGGGCATGGCTCAAGGCATCGGCCAGCGGTGCCCAGACCAGCCCGTGCAGCGCCTGCAGCCGCGCCTGGGCCCGCTTGAGCAGCTTGGGCCATTGCGCCGGCGGTGGCCCGGCGCCATGGCACAGCGCGTCCAGCTGGAAGCGGGCCAGGCGCCAGGCCGCCTGGACATCGCACCAACGGGCCAGCCGGCGAAACACCTGAACGCCGTCAGCGCGCACCACGCACGCCAGCAACTCCTCGCCCTGCTGCCCGTAGACCACCAGCGCATCGGCCGGCCCCAGGCCGGCTTGCAGCGCCAGCAGGTCGAACACCTCGGTGGCAGTGGCAGTGGCAGTGGCGCTGCCGGTGAAGGCCTCCTGGAGACAGGCCAGCACCCGGGCGGCGCGGTCGGCATCGGGCTGGAGGTGGTGGTCGTGCAGGGCCTGCGCCAGCAGTCCAGCATGGTGCGCGGCGGCATCGGCGTGCCGGCGGCCGGTTGTGGTTGTGGTTGTGGTTGTGGTTGTGGTTGTGGTCGGGGGTGCGGTCGGGGTTGCGGTCGGGGTTGCGGTCGCGGTCGCGGCCGGGGGCAACCGCGCAAAGGCAGGTTCAGCGGCAGCCGGATCGTCAGGGGCCAGAACAAAGGGCATGGAAGCAGGTCTGCTGGAACGGTTGGCCGATGCGTCGACAGCGCCACCGACGGCGGCCCGGATACATCCACCCCCGATTTTTAGGGTGCCGGCAGGAGGACGCAAGCGCCGTCACCGCGGCACCGCCCATGCAGGGGGGCCGCCCATCGGGCCGAGGCCGACCAGCGATGTGGGCGGAAGCGGCCCGACCGACCGGTGCTGCAGGTGCTGCAGGTGCTGCAGGCGCTGCAGGCGCTGCAGGCGCTGCACGATCAAGCGCGTGGCGCGCACCCGGCGGGCGAAGCCGACCACCTCGTCGGCTACCGTCTCGCAGGACTTCCACGCGGCGGCCTCGGCGGCCTGGCCATCGCCGCGGGTCGAACCCGTCGGTGGGCAGGCGGTGGCCGGCCAGGGGCAGGGTCTGTGCGGTGGACAGCCGCGCCCGCGGACAGTACAACGAAACAGCCTTCCCCCAGAAACGGCCAAATGCCCGACGGCAGGACTCGCCGGGCCGGCCCGTGAACCCCACCCCAAGGAGACCAGCGCGATGAGCCATCGGATGAAGTTCGGTGTTTTCCTGGCCCCGTTCCACAAGCCGGGCATCAACCCGACCCTGGCCTTGGAACAGGATCTGGAGTTGGTGCAGTGGCTCGACCGCTGCGGCTACGACGAGGCCTGGTGCGGCGAGCACCATTCCGCCGGCACCGAGATCAGCGCCAGCCCCGAGATCTTCATGGCCGTCGCCTCGCAGCGCACCAAGCACATCCGGCTGGGCTCGGGCGTCACCAGCGTCAGCTACCACAACCCGCTGTGGATCGCCGAGCGCATCGTGCAGCTCGACCACCTGACCCGCGGCCGGGTAATGCTGGGCCTGGGGCCGGGCTCGCTGCCGACCGACGGCATCATGGTCGGCCTGTCGCAGACCCAGACCCGGCCGCTGCTCGAACAAGGCCTGGACGTCATCATGAAGCTGCTGACCACCGAAGAGCCGGTCACCTTCAAGAACGACCGCTGGGACCTGCGCGACGCCCGCCTGCACCTGCGGCCCTACAGCAACCCGCTGTTCGACGTGGTGGTGCCGGCGGTGGCCTCGCCCACCGGCCCGAAGCTGGCCGGCCAGCACGGCATCGGCCTGCTGTCGATCGGCGCCACCACGGCCGCCGGCTTCGACGCGCTGGCCCTGCACTGGGACGTGATGGAGGCCCAGGCCGCGCATTACAAAACCCGGGTCGACCGCGACAAGTGGCGGCTGGTCGGCATGGTGCATTGCGCCGAGACGATGGACCAGGCCTACCGCGACGTCGAATACGGCATGGAGCACTGGTTCAACTACTTCCAGGCGGTGGCGGCCTTCCCGCAGATGGCGGTGCCGGGCAGCAACGTCAAGGAGATGATCAGCTTCGTCAACGATTCGGGGTTCGGTGCGATCGGCACGCCCGACATGGTCAACGCGCAGATCGACCGGCTGTGGAAGCAAAGCAACGGCGGCTTCGGCGCCTACCTGATGCTGGCCCACAACTGGGCCAACTTCGACGCCACGCGCAAGAGCTACGACCTGATCGCACGCCATGTCTTCCCGCGCTGGCAAGGGCAGATGAGCACCCAGGGCGCCGCCGACCGCGCGCGTGCGACGCGGCCCGAGCTGGCGGCGATCCACAGCGCCGCGGTGGAGGCAGCCACCCAGCGCTACGCCGACGAGACCGCTGCGCGCAAGCACTGACCAGCCGCCCACGGGTGCGGGCCCGCGTCGCGATAATCCGGCGATGCGGGTATTCAGAGGATTGCAAGGCGTCATCGCCTTCGACGGCAGCAAGGCCGGCGGCGGTGCCACGGCAGCGTTGGGCCGCGCCATCACCATCGGCAACTTCGACGGCGTGCACCGCGGCCACCAGGCCATGCTGGCGCTGCTCAACAGCGAGGCGCGGCACCGCGGCGTGCCGTCCTGCGTGATCACCTTCGAGCCGCACCCACGCGACTACTTCGCCCGCCTGGCCGGCCAGCCCGAGCTGGCGCCGGCGCGCATCGCCACGCTGCGCGACAAGCTGTCGGAACTGGAGCGCTGCGGCGTGCAGCAGGCGGTGGTGCTGCGCTTCGACGCGGCCTTTGCCGCGCTGACGCCGCAGGCCTTCATCGACGAGGTGCTGGTGCGCGGCCTGCGCGCCCGCTATGTGCTGGTGGGTGACGACTTCTGCTTCGGCGCCAGGCGCGCCGGCGACTACGCCATGCTGGACGCCGCGGGCGAAGCCGGCGGCTTCGACGTGGCACGCATGAACAGCTACGAGGTGCACGGGCTGCGGGTGTCGAGCTCGGCGGTGCGCGATTCGCTGACCGCCGGCAACCTGCAGCGCACTGCCGCGCTGCTGGGCCGGCCGTATGCGATCAGCGGCCATGTGGTGCACGGCCGCAAGCTGGGCCGCACGCTGGGATTCCGCACGCTGAACCTGCGCATGCCGCAGGCCCGGCCGGCGGCGATGGGCATCTTCGTGGCGCAGGTGCATGGCCTGGGACCGCAGCCGCTGCCCGGCGTGGCCAGCCTGGGCGTGCGACCGACGGTGGAAGACGCCGGCCGCGTGCTGCTGGAGGTGCACTGCCTGCAATGGCCGGCCGGGCTGGATGCCAACGGCGCCTACGGCCGCCTGGTCAGCGTCGACCTGCTGCACAAGCTGCACGACGAGCGCAAGTACGACTCGCTGGAGGCCTTGCAGATCGGCATCGCGCAGGACACCGCCGACGCCCAGGCCTGGTTTGCCGCAACATGACTGAGGCACCCGGCGGCGGGAATACCCGCCGCCACCCGCCGGGCGGGTAGCCGGCCCAATTCGGAGCGGCCCGTTCAGGAGCGGCTGGGCGCGGCGGACGACCTCAGGCCTTGAAGGCCGCGGCGCTCTTTTGCACGCCGGCCAGCGCCGGCGCCACCAGGCTCCACTTCTGCAGTGCCACCACCTGCGCCAGCACCACCACGTCGCCCACCAGCGTGATCACCTGGCTGATCGCGGCGATGCGTTTGAGCGCCGTGCGCGCGCCGTCGGTGGCGGCCCGCACCTGGGCCAGCGCCGGGGCCGACTCGGCCAGCAACTGCCGCACCGCGACCAGGCGCAGGTTGCTGGCCGCGCCGCCCAAAGCCTGGCCCAGCGCCATCAGCTGGCGCGCCTCGTCCTTGCCCATCGCTTGTTCGACCGGCAGCGCCTCGACGAGTTGGTCGAGTGCGCTGGCCAGGGCCTTGAGGCCATCGATGTCGTAGATTTCAGCCATGGATCACTCCGGTTCAGGTCGGGGATGAGGGTCAGAGCTTGTCAAGCGCCAGGCGGGCGGCGTCCAGGTCCTTGCGGCTGGCGGCCAGTGCGGCCAGCGCCTGCTTCAGCGCATCGCCGTCCAGCGCCAGGGTCTCGCGCAGCGCGCCATGGTCGCGTCGCAGCGCGGTCAAGGCACCCGCGTAGCGCTTCAGCGTGGCCAGTTCGACGGCATAACCATCGGCCACCCGCTTGAACTCGCGACGACCCCAGTACTTGTCGACCACCTCGCCATTCGGCGACAGTTGGCAGCGCCAGTACAGCGCGGCCTGCCGACGCTCGCCGTCGATCTCGTCGACATACAGCGCGGCCAGCCGCTCCAGCAGCAGCAGGCTGGTGTCGACATCGCCATGGGCGCGCTCGATCAGCCGCCGCACCTCGCGCTGGCGGTAGCCGTCGAGCGCGCGACCGAGCAACGTGGCCAGGCTCTTCAGCGCGGCTTCCTCGGCCGACGACACCGGCACACCGGCCGCCTTGACGGCCGACAGCGAGCCGGCCAGCGCGGTGCCGGGCAGCGGCAGCTTGTCCGAGGCCAGCAGGCCCAGGGCCTGAAAATAGTCGCCCAGCAGGCGGTGCACAGCGGCTATTTCGGCAAACGCGGCGTCGAACTCGGCCTGCGGCGCGCGGCCGCTGCGGCCCAGCGTGCAAACCTGTTCGCTGTCGCCGGGCAGGCCCAGCGACCGCAGCCGAGGCTCGCTCTGCTGCCAGCGCGCTGCCGCCGAGGTGTCGGCCACCACCGCGCCGGCCGACGCGGTGTAGGCGCTGACGGCCTGCAGGTTGACGCAGCCGGTCAGCAGCCCGAGGGCCAGCAGCCCCAGCAAGCCCACACAGCGGCGCACCGCCCAGCCGACAGGCCAGGACACGCAGCGCTCGATCAGATGGCGGTGGTTCACGCAGGGCTCCCATGTGCAGCCCGGTTTGTACACCGCATCCGCGCCCGGGCGGGCCACGACCGCAGGGCCGAGGCCGAGGCCGGGCCACGCCGAATCGCAAACCCGATCAGGGCGCCATGACGGCGGTGGTCGCGGCGGTCGCCGTGGTGGCTGTGGTGTCCACGCCGCCGCCCAGGCCCAGCGCCGGCAGCAGCTGGCCGGTCAGGGCCAGCTGGCGCATGCGGGCGGCCAGCAGGCGGTTGGCCTGGTCGGCGCGCCGCTGTTCGGCGGCGTAGCGGCTGTCGCGCAGCTGGATCAGCTGGGCGACATTGCGCCGGCCGGCTTCGAACTGCAGCTCGCCGGCGCGCACCAGCCGGTCGTACTGGTCGATCTGCTGGTCGAGCTGGGCCACCGCCCGCTCGGCGTTGGCCATGCGCGCGCGCAGCGCCTGCAGGTCGGCCTGCACACCGCGGGCCACGCGTTCGGCCTCGGCCTCGGCGGCCTCGGCGCGGCGCTGGCCTTCGTTGCGCCGGGCCACCGTCTCGCCCATCACCGGGAATTCCCAGCGCGCGGTGATCTGCCAGGAGCGCTGGGCCTCGGTGGTCTGCGCCGGGGTGGTCTTGTCACTGACCTGCTGGCGCATCTCCAGGTCGATGCGCGGCGCCAGCAGGCTGGACGCCGGCCGCACCCGGTCGCGCGCGGACAAAGCCCGCAACTGCGCCGCGCTGACCAGGCCGGGCTGGCCGGTCTGCAGCGCGCCGGGTGGCACCGGGGCCAGCACCACCGGCAACACCTCGCGCAGGCCGCGCACATCGCTGCCCACCAATGCGGCCAATTTCTCACGCGCGCTGTCGCGGTCGACCTGCAACTGCTCCAGCGCGATCTGGGCGTCCAACAAGGATGCCGCGGCCTGGGTGGCGTCGGCATCGCTGGCCTTGCCGGCATCGTTCTGCCGCTGCACCTGGGCCACCAGGCGCTGCACGGCGGCCAGCCGATCGGTGGCATGCGGCAGCAGTTCCTGCAGGCGCAGCAGCTCGACATAGGACTCGGCCACCCGCTCGCTGGTGTCTTCGCGGGCGCGGCGCAGGTCCTGTTCGACGGCCAACAGGTCGCGGCTGCTGGCGTTGAACTCGGCCAGGTCGTTGCCGCTGTTGAAGAGGTTCCAGCGCAGGCCGGCTTCGACCCGGTCGGTGCGGCGTTCCAATGGCCGGCCGAATTCCTGGTCCAGGCTCTGCCCGTTGCTGGTGGTCAGCAGCAGCGACGGGCCCAGCCGCGACCGGACCTGCAGCCGCCGCTCTTGCGAGGCCTGCAGCAAGGCCTCGGCGGCGCGCACCTGGGGGTCGCTGGCCAGCACCCGCGACAGCAGGCCGGCCAGGCTCTCGCTGGTTCCCGCGGGCGGTGCGGGCAGCGTCGTGCGCAGCGGCGGCGGCGCGCCGGTGTCGAGTTGCGGCGCGGGCTCGGGCCGATGCTGCTGCGCGGCCAGCGGTGCGGCCAGCAGCGTGAGCACAGTGAGCAGCGCGGCCAACAGCCAGTCGCCAGCCAGCCTGCTGGCGCCGCGGGCCATGAAGGAGACACTGCAGGGGGCATTGCAGCGGGCACCCCAGGGGGCGCGCGGGCGACGGGGGTTCAGCGCCATCACCGCTCCTGCAACGCGCCCTGCACGCCGCGCAACACGGGTTTCAGCAGGTACTGCGCCACGCTGCGGCGGCCGGTGAGGATGCCCACGTCCACCGGCATGCCCGGCGTGATGGCCAGCGGCTGGCCGTGCAG
The DNA here is from genome assembly GCA_038211805.1 of Burkholderiales bacterium. Taxonomy (GTDB): domain Bacteria; phylum Pseudomonadota; class Gammaproteobacteria; order Burkholderiales; family Burkholderiaceae_C; genus Pseudaquabacterium. The sequence continues at coordinate 17,284 of JBBQVF010000081.1, forward strand.
CTTGAGCTGATCACGCGGTGCGCTGATCTGCACTTCGAAATACGGTTCCTCGCGCTCCCCGGCCACCGCGTCCGCGCCCACCCGCACCACCTTGCCGTCGAGTTGGCCGTAGGTGCTGGGATCGTAGGCCAGCACCCGCACATGGGCCGCTTGGCCGGGGCGGATGAAACCGATGTCGGCCGGCTTGATGCGGGCGTTGATCAGCAGCAGCGGCTCGTCGGGCACGATTTCCAGGATCGCCTTGCCCGGCGCGGCCACGCCGCCCAGCGTGGGCACCAGCACCCGGTTGACGGTGCCGGCCACCGGCGAGAACACCTCGCGCCGCGTCACCCTGTCTTGCTGGCCGGCGAGCGTGCTGCCCAGCGCGGCGGCCTTGGTCTCGAACTCGCTGCGCTGGCCGCCCCACTGCGACCGGGCACGGGCATCGGCCTCGGCGATGGTGGCCTGCGCCTCGGCCACGCCGGCCTGCAAGCGCGGCAGCGACTGGCGCAGGCCGTCGAGTTCGGTCTTGGTCTGCATCAGCTTCTGCTGCGCGGCCAGGTAGTCGGCGCGGGCACCTGCGCCTTCCTTGTACAGCCGCTCCTCGATCGCGAAGCTCTCCTCGCCGACCCTCAGCGCCGGGCCCAGTGATTCGATGCGGGCCTGGGCCTCGGCCAGTTCACCGCGGCGGCGCTGCGCCGCCTCGCGCGCCACCGCGCCGTTGGCCTGGTATTCGCGCAAGCCATCACGCCAGAGCTGGGTTTCCTTGGCGAGCAGCTCGGGTGCCTCCTGCCGCCAGGCGTCGTCGAAACGCGGCGTCGTGCCCGACAGCAGCGCATCCACCCGGGCGCGGCCGGCCAGCGCGGCCAGCTGGTTCTGCCGGCTCTCGCCGGCCGAGGCTTTGTACTGCGCGGTGTCCAGCCGGGCCAGCAACTGGCCCTTGCTCACCGCCTGGCCGGGCACCACCAGCAGTTGTTCGACGATGCCGCCCTCCAGGCTCTGCACCTCCTGCACCCGGCTGGGCGGGATCACCGCACCGCGGGCCTGCACCGCCACGTCCAGCTCGGCCAGCAGGGCCCAGGCCAGCATCGTGACGACGAACAGCGCCATCACCGCCACCATCGCGACGATGGTGCGGCGCGGACCGCGGTCGGGGTCATGGTGCGCCGCGGGCAGCGGGCGGATCGCCACGGTGTCGGTCATGTCGCCACCTCGGTGCCGGGCGCCGCTGGCGCCGGGTCAGCCGGGCGCTGCTGCGGCGCCTGCGGCGCCTGCGGTGACTGCGGCGCCTGCGGTGCCTGCGGTGCCTGCGACAGGGCCTTCAACACCTCGTCGCGCGGCCCGTCGGCCACCACCCGGCCGCGGTCCATCACGATCAAGCGGTCGACCAGCGCCAGCATCGCCATGCGGTGGGTCACCAGCACGATGGTGGTGTCGGTCAGCCCGCGCAGCCGGGCGATCAGCTTTTGCTCGGTGGCCGGGTCGACCATGCTGCTGGGCTCGTCCATCAGCAGCAGGCGCGGGCGCATCAGCAGCGCGCGGGCGATGGCCACGATCTGGCGCTGGCCGCCCGACAGCCGCTCGCCGCGCTCACCCACCGCGGTGGACACGCCAGCCGGCAGCTGGGCGACGATCTCGTCCAGGCAGGAGGTGCGGATCGCCGCCAGCAGCGCGGCATCGTCGGCCTGCACGCGGCCCAGCTCGATGTTCTCGCGCAGCGTGCCGTGGAACAGCGTCACGTCCTGCGGCACATAGCCGATCTGGCGACGCAGGCTGAGTGGCTCCAGCTGCGTGTTGACCAGGTCGTCCACCAGCACGCTGCCGCTGGCCGGCGCGTACTGGTTCAGGATCAGCCGCAGCACCGTGCTCTTGCCCGAGCCCAGCTTGCCGATGATGCCCACCCGCTCACCCGGGCGGATGCGGGCATTCAGCCGCTCGATCACCGGCGGCTGCTTGGGGTAGGCAAAACTGACATCGCGGAATTCCAGCGCGCCCTGCAGCGGCGGCGCCTGCAGGCTGGCGGCGCCCTCGTCGGTGGCGGCGTGCATGATCTTGTCCAGCGCCTCATAGCTCAGCTTGGTCTGCTCCCAGCGCACCACCAGGCCGGCGATCTGGCTGATCGGCGCCAGTGCCCGGCCGGTCAGCAGGCTGACGGCAATGATCTGGCCCAGCGTCATTGCCTGCTCGTTCATCAGCACCGCGCCCACCGCCACCACCGCCACGCCGGCGATCGCCAGCACGGCGGTGTTGAGGTAGTTCACACGCGAGCTGATCTCGCGGGTTTCCAGGCTGTTGTGGGCGATGGCCTGGGTCAGGCCCTCCCATTTCCGGCGGCTCCAGGCCTCGGCGCCCAGCGCCTTCACCGTGTCCAGCCCGTTCATGGTCTCGAACAGGTGGGCGGTGCGCTGCGAGCTTTCCTGCATCGATTCATTGACCTTGCGCGCCAGCGGCTTGCGCGATAAAAACGCAATGCCCAGCAGCACCGGGATGGTCAACAGCGGCACCATCACCAGCCAGCCACCGACCAGTGCGATCACGGCCAGGTACAGGACCATGAATGGCAGGTCACCCAGCACGGTGAGCGTGCTGGTGGCGAAAAATTCGCGCACCGCCTCGAAATCGCGCACGGTATTGGCCAGCACGCCGCCCGAGGCCGGCCGCTCGGCCGCCCGCATGCGCAGGCAGTGGGCAAACACCTGGGCCGACAGCGCCACGTCGATGCGCCGCGCCGCGGCTTCCAGCAAGTGGCTGCGCAGCAGGCGCATCACCAGCTCGAAACCCATGATCAGCAGCACCGCGGTGGTCAACACGCCCAGGCTGCCCATCGCGTTGTTGGGGATCACCCGGTCGTACACCGCCATGCTGTAGAACGGCACCAGGGTGCCGAAAACGTTCAGCGCCAGCGTGCCGACCAGGGCCCAGGCAAACATCCAGCGGTTGCGGTTGAAGGTGTCCCAGAACCAGCGGCCCGGTTGCGGCAAGGTGTAGAGCAGGCTGCGTGCATCGAAGTGCATGGCCGGGCGCACGGCCAGCCATTGCGCGGCCGGCACCTCGTGCGCCAGCGCGTCAGC
>JBBQVF010000082.1:0-20115 GCA_038211805.1 Burkholderiales bacterium
GAAGCGGACGTAGTCGAAATCGACCGGCTGGCGGTTGATGCCCATCACCGGCGGCGCGATCCAGTTGGCGAATTGGCCCGGCTCGACCACCCGGCCCATCAGGCTGGCGACGAACGCGCGGTCACCACCCGAGGGCAGCCACTTGTCGACATGGGCAGCCCATTCGGCCTCGCTGACCACCTGGCCATCGGGCGACACCTTGACGCCCTTGAGCGCACCGATGTTGCGGTGGAAAGCCTTGTGCGGCGTCACCAGCTTGAACGGGATGCCGGCCTTCTCGATCACCTTGTTCCAGCGGCCCACGCCACCGATGCTGTCCTTGATGTAGTCGTCGCGCAGCACCTCGTTGAGCGCGTTGAGCATCGGCACCTCGCGTTCGACCAGCTGGCCGTTGGCGACCTGGATCACTTTATAGGTCTGGCCCTTCAGGATGTGGTCGTCGATGCGCTTGCCTTCTTCGTAACGGCCCTTCAGGCCGGTCGAATAGAAGGTGGCGGCGTTGCTCGATTCATCGGCGCCGAACAGGTCGATGGTCACGCTGAAGTGGAAGTTCAGGTAGCGCTGCAGCGTGGGCAGGTCGATCACGCCGGCCGCACGCAGCTTGGCCGGGTCGTCGGTCTTCAGCTCGTTCATCGCCGCGCAGGTGCGGCTGATGACGCGGCTGATGCCGCTCTCGCCCACGAACATGTGGTGGGCTTCCTCGGTCAGCATGAACTTGGTGGTGCGGGCCAGCGGGTCGAAGCTGCTCTCGGCCAGCGCGCAGAGCTGGAACTTGCCGTCGCGGTCGGTGAAGTAGGTGAACATGAAGAACGCCAGCCAATCCGGCGTTTCTTCGTTGAAAGCCTGCAGGATGCGCGGGTTGTCGACCTGGCCCGAACGGCGCTCCAGCAGCGCCTCGCCTTCTTCGCGGCCGTCGCGGCCGAAGTGCTTGTGCAGCAGGTAGACCATCGCCCACAGGTGGCGGCCCTCTTCGACGTTGATTTGGTACAGGTTGCGCAGGTCGTACTGGCTTGGCGCGGTCAGGCCGAGGTGGCGCTGCTGTTCGACCGACGCCGGCTCGGTGTCGCCCTGCGTCACGATGATGCGGCGCAGGTTGGCGCGGTATTCGCCGGGCACATCCTGCCAGGCGGCTTCGCCCTTGTGGTCGCCGAAGTGGATCTTGCGATCGGCCTCGCCCGGGTTCAGGAAGATGCCCCAGCGGTAGTCGCGCATCTTGACGTGGCCGAACTGCGCCCAGCCCTGCGGATCGACGCTGACCGCGGTGCGCAAATACACGTCGGACGAGGTGCTGCCTTCAGGGCCCATGTCGTCCCACCAGCTCAGGAAGTTCGGTTGCCACTGCTCCAGTGCGCGCTGCAGGGTGCGGTCGCCGTTGAGGTTGACGTTGTTGGGGATCTTGTCGCTGTAGTCGATGGTGGACATGTCGGTCTCCAGTTCTAGACGCGGGGGGGAGAAGTTAGCAAGTGGACGCCACTCATGCGGCTTTGCCGGGCCGTTGGCGGCGCCCCCTTGAGGGGGAGCGGCCGAAGGCCGATTCGGGCGTGGGTCAAACGCGGGTCCAGTCGAACTGGGCCTTGTTACCCTTGCCGTAGACCTTCAACGCGCCGTGCTCGCCAACCGCGTTGGGCCGCTGGAAGATCCAGTTCTGCCAGGCTGTCAAGCGGCCGAAGACGCGGGTGGCCAGGGTCTCGGGGCCGTTGAAGCGCAGGTTGGCTTCCAGGCCGGTCAGCGCGTCGGGGCTCATCGCCACGCGCTCTTCGATGGCGATGCGGATCTCGTCGGCCCAGTCGATGTCGTCGGGGTTGCGGGTGACCAGGCCCAGCGCAAACGCGGCATCGGCATCCAGCGGCCGGCCCAGCGTGGTGCGCACCGCCGCCAGCGGCGCGGCCTCGTCGTAGAAGCGGCGGCCCAGCCGGCTTTGGCCGGTGACCATCGGGTAGAGAGGGCCCCCGGACGACGCCGTTTCGGCATCGTCGCCCCCCGAGGGGGGTGCGCCGCCTTGGGAGCGGCCCGGCGTCGGCGCACGCTCGAAATTGGCCTCGCTGACAGCGATGACCGGTGACTTGGCGGCGTCGTCGGGCAGCATCAATTGATAGCTGCGGTCGCAGGCCAGCGCCAGTTCGAGCAAGCTGCCGGCGAAGCACGAACCCGGCTCGATCAGCGCGAACAGGCTGCGCGACGAAACATCCAGCCGCGCCAACGTGCGCCGCAGCAGGCCCAGTGTTTCGCGGACCAGCCAGTGGTGCTGGTGGGCCAGCAGCGTGGCGTCCATCGCCAGCACCTCCGCCACGTCGCCTTGGGTCTTGATCAGCCAGGTGCCGATCTCCAGCTCGTTGCCGCGCATCTGCAGGATGGCATCGTCCAGCTCGCGGGCCAGTTGCAGCGGGTACCAGGCGGCACCGGCGGCTTCGATGTCGGCCGCGGTGGTGGGCTGCTGGCCGGCGGGGCCCTTGACCGTCCAGGTGGCGGTGCGCTTGGCGCGGTCGATCTCGATCGCAACATGTTCGTAGTGCAGTGCATCGGCCGCCGTCGTCACCACCAGCCTGGGCAGGGTCACGCCTTTCGCGCCGACCGGGCGGTCGCTCAGCGCAGCCAGTTCCAGCGCCCGCTCCTGCACCCGGGCGGCAAACTGCGCCGGCTTCACCGCCGCGTCCACCAGCCGCCAGGCCACGGCCTTCTGGCCGCGCACGCCCTCGGCGCTGGTGCAGAACAGGTCGGCCAGGTCATGCCGCACACGCCGCTTGTCGGTCACCCGGGTCAGGCCGCCGGTGCCGGGCAGCACGCCCAGCAAAGGCACCTCGGGCAGGCTGACGGCGCTGCTGCGGTCGTCGACCAGGATGATCTCGTCGCAGGCCAGTGCCAGCTCGTAGCCACCGCCGGCGCAGGCGCCGTTGACGGCGGCCAAAAACTTCAGCCCGCTGTGCCGGCTGGAATCTTCCAGCCCGTTGCGTGTCTCGTTGGTGAACTTGCAGAAGTTGACCTTCCAGGCGTGGCTGCTGAGGCCCAGCATGAAAATGTTGGCGCCCGAACAGAACACCTTGTCCCGGGCGCTGGTGACGACCACGGTGCGCACCTCGGGGTGCTCGAAGCGGATGCGGTTGACCGCGTCGTTCAGTTCGATGTCGACGCCCAGGTCGTAGCTGTTGAGCTTGAGCTTGTAGCCCGGCCGCAGCCCGGCCTCTTCGTCGAAGTCGGCCAGCAGCGTGGCCACCGGGCCCTCGAAGCGCAGGGACCAGTGGCGGTATTGGGACGGATCAGTCTGGTAATCGACGCGGGTGGGTGGGCTCATGCTCGGCTCTCCGGTGGGGCGTTCGGCAAAATAGTGCATGTCATCGCACAACGCTGGCAGCATATTGCATGCATTTTGGTGCGTCAAGCAAAACCATGTCGGCTTCAGAGATGAACTCTATTGCCTATCACCACATCCCTTCACGTCGGCAACTGCAGCGATTCGCGCACCATGCGCCGCAAGGCCATGAAACAGTCGTCCAGCGCTGCAGCACTGGTGTCGAGCGTCATGTCGGCCTTGGAATAGAAGGCCGCGCGGCCGGCCAGGATCTGCCGCAGGTCGTCCATCGCCTCGCGGCTGGCCGCCATCGGCCGCAGGTCGCCCTGCGCCGCCACCCGCGCCATGTGGTCTTCGGGCGCGGCCCGCAGCCACACGGTGGTGCAGTGCGACAGCAACTGGTTGAAGGTGGCCGCATCCGACACCAGGCCACCCGGCGTGGCGATCACCGCTTCGGGGTAGATCTGGATCGCCTCTTCGAGCGCACGGCGCTCGTAGCGCCGGTAGGCGTTCTGGCCGTACAGCGCCTGGATCTCGGCGATGCTGCAGCCGGCGAATTTCTCGATCTCGCGGCTCAGCTCGACGAAGGCAAAGCCCAGGTCATCGGCCAGCCGCTGGCCCAGCGTGGACTTGCCGGCGCCGCGCAGGCCGATCAGCGCCACCCGCGCCCCGCGTGCCGGGTCGGCGCCACCGCCCCCACCGACCCCGCCGGTGCCCAGCAGCGCGCCGATGGTCTCGCGCACACGCCGCAGCGTGGCCTCGTCGCGGTGCGCCAGCAGTTCGCGGATCAGCAGCCATTCGGGCGTGGCGGTGGTCACGTCGCCGATCAATTCGGCCATCGCGCAGTGCAGCGCCCCGGCCACCTGCTGCAACACCAGGAACGACGCGTTGCCGGTGCCGTATTCCAGGTTGGCCAGGTGGCGCTCGCTGACGTCGGCGTCCCTTGCCACGGCCTTGCGGGTCATGCCGCGGGCCGCGCGCAGGCGGCGGACGCGGTCGCCCAGCGCTGCCAACGCAGGATTCTTTCCTTCCAGCGGCGCAGCGCGCGCGGCGGCCGGCTCAGCGCTGATGGCCAACGGCGCCTCGGCGGCCTCGGCGACCTCGGCGGCCTCGGCCAAGGGCGGCGAGGCAACAGCGCTCTCACGCTGGGGTGTTAACCCGGATGAATGCATTATATTGCTTGACATAAAAGGGGTGGGGCAGTACCTTCTAACGGATTGCACAATACTTCATATCACCGCGGCCTGCAACCCGGCGATGGATTCGGAGACCGACCATGCCCTCGACCACCGACCTGCCGTCGGCACCCAACGTGCAGCCACCCGGCGAGCGCTTCAACATCGCCGCCCACTTGTTGGGCGTCAACGCCGGCCGGCCGGCCAAAGCCGCCTTCATCGACGACGCCGGCACGCTGAGCTACGGCCAACTCGACCAGCGCGTGCGCCAACTGGCCGCGGGCCTGCGCGCGATCGGCCTGAAGCGCGAGGAACGGCTGCTGCTGCTGATGCACGACACCACCGACTGGCCGGTCAGCTTCCTCGGTGCGATCTACGCCGGCCTGGTGCCCGTGGCCGTCAACACCCTGCTGACCGTCGACGACTACGCCTACATGCTGGAGCACTCACGGGCCCAGGCGGTGCTGGTGTCGGGCGCGCTGCTGCCGGCGCTGGTGGCGGCGATGGTCAAGTCGGACCACGAGGTGCAGCGGGTGATCGTGGCGCGGCCCCTGGCGCCTCTTCGCGGGGTGCCTTCGGATGTCTCGCCCCTGCACCCGGCCGAAGTCGAATTCGAGGCCTTCGTCACCGCGCAGGCCCCGCTGGTGCAGCCGGCCGCCACCCGCGCCGACGACCCGGGCTTCTGGCTCTATTCCTCCGGCTCAACCGGCCGGCCCAAGGGCACGGTGCATTCCCATGCCAACCCCTACTGGACCTGCGAGCTGTACGGCAAGGGCGTGCTGGCACTGACCGAGTCCGATGTCTGCTTCTCGGCGGCCAAGCTGTTTTTTGCCTATGGCCTGGGCAACGCGCTGACATTCCCGATGAGCGTGGGCGCCACCACGTTGCTGATGCCCGAGCGGCCGACGCCCGACGCGGTGTTCAAGCGCTGGCTGGGTGAGGTCGGCCCGGTCAGACCAACGGTGTTCTACGGCGCCCCCACCGGCTTCGCCGGCATGCTGGCCGCCCCCAACCTGCCGGCGGCCAGGGCGGTGGCGTTGCGGCTGGTGTCGTCCGCCGGCGAGGCCTTGCCGGCCGAACTGGGCGAGCGTTTCAAACGCCATTTCGGCGTCGACATCATCGACGGCATCGGCTCGACCGAGATGCTGCACATCTTCTTGTCGAACCAGCCTGCGCGCGTGCGATACGGCAGCACCGGTTGGCCGGTGCCGGGCTACGACATCGATCTGCGCGGCGACACCGGCGCCGCCGTGGCGGATGGCGAGCCCGGTGACCTCTACATCCGAGGCCCGTCGGCGGCGATGATGTACTGGGGCAACCGCGAAAAATCCCGCGATACCTTCCAGGGCGGCTGGACCAAGAGCGGCGACAAGTACGTGCGCAATGCCGACGGCAGCTACACCTACAGCGGCCGCAGCGACGACATGCTGAAGGTCAGCGGTGTCTACGTCTCGCCCTTCGAGGTGGAGGCCACGCTGGTGATGCACCCGGCGGTGCTGGAGGCCGCGGTGATCGGCGTGACCGACGCCGAGGGCCTGACCAAGACCAAGGCCTTCGTGGTGCTCAAGGCCGGCTGCCACGCCAGCGAAGACGAGCTGAAGGGGTTCGTCAAGGAGAACCTGGCGCCCAACACGTACCCGCGCCAGATCGAGTTCGTCGACGACCTGCCCAAGACGGCCACCGGCAAGATCCAGCGTTTCAAGCTGCGCGAACGGGAGTCCCACCGCCGCAGCGCCTGCGGCGCGCCCCCTCAAGCCGGCGACGCTGGTGGCCCGGCATAGCCGGTTGCGCGGTGTCAACTGAACCAGCCGGCATGCCTGCGACGGGCTTCATCGACATCGACTGGGCCGGCCGCCCGGTCACGATCGAACATGCCTGGGTCGGTGTCGCCGACCCGGCGCGGCCGTTGATCGTGTTCCTGCACGAAGGCCTGGGCTCGGTGTCGATGTGGCGGGATTTCCCGCAGCGCCTCTGCGCGGCGGCCCACTGCCGCGGCCTGGTGTACTCGCGCTCCGGCTACGGCCGCAGCACGCCGCGTGCCGCCAGCGAAGCCTGGGGCCCGGACTTCATGCACCGCCAGGCGCTGCAAGTGTTGCCGGCCCTGCTGGGGGCGCTGGGCGTCGACACGGCTGCTGACCGGCCCTGGCTGTTCGGCCACAGCGACGGCGGCTCGATCGCGCTGTTGTTCGCGGCCGCGTTTGCCGACCGTGTGGCCGGTTGCATCGTGCTGGCACCCCACATCGAGGTCGAAGAGGTGGCCCTGGACAGCATTGCCCAGACCCGCCAGGCCTACCTCGACACCGACCTGCGCGACCGGCTGGCGCGCCACCATGACGACCCCGACTCGGCCTTCTGGGGCTGGAACGACATCTGGCTGCACCCGCAGTTTCGCCACTGGTCGATCGCGGCCGAGATCGGCCCGATCCGTTGCCCGCTGCTGGCGGTGCAGGGCCTGGACGACGAGTACGGCACGCTGGAGCAGATCCACGGCATCGCCCGTCGCGTGCCGCAGACCCAGTTGCTGGAACTGCCCGCCTGCGGCCATTCACCCCACCGTGATCAGCCAGCGCGGCTGATCGCGGCCGCCGCCGACTTCATCCAGTCACACGCCGGGCGCGCCCCGTGACCCTGACCACCACTCGGTCCGGCCCGCAGCTGCCGGATGTGACGCCTCATCAGCAGTGTATTTATCGCTGACACTGCGCCCCCATGGACCTCGCCACCTTCCTCATCCAGTGCCTGAACTCGCTGCAGTACGGCCTGCTGCTGTTCCTGGTGGCGTCGGGGCTGACGCTGATCTTCGGCATCATGGGCGTCATCAACCTGGCGCACGGCAGCTTCTACATGATCGGCGCCTACATGGCGTTTGCGCTGGCGCCGGTGGTCGGCAGCACCTTCGGCGGCGGCTTCTTCACCACGCTGTTCGTCGGGCTGGTGCTGGCGGTGATCTTCGGCTACTTGCTGGAGTGGGCGTTCTTCAGCTTCCTCTACGAGCGTGAACACCTGCAGCAGGTGCTGATGACCTACGGCCTGATCCTGGTGTTCGAGGAGTTGCGCAGCCTGCTGGTCGGCGACGACGTGCACGGCGTGCAGCCGCCCGATTTTCTGGCTGGCACCATCCCGCTGGGCGACATGATGACCTACCCGGTGTACCGCTTGTTCATCTCGGGCGTGTGCCTGGCGCTGGCGCTGGGCATGTGGTTCGTCTTCGCGCGCACCCGGCTGGGCATGATGATCCGCGCCGGCAGCACCAACCGAGAGATGGTGCAATCGCTGGGCATCGACATCCAGTTCCTCTACCGCGTGGTGTTCGCCGCCGGTGTGGCAGTGGCGGTGCTGGCCGGCATGGTGGCCGCGCCGGTGTCCTCGGTCTACCCGGGCATGGGCAACCAGGTGCTGATCATCTGCTTCGTGGTGGTGGTGATCGGCGGCATCGGCTCGATCCGCGGTGCGCTGCTGGCGGCCATGCTGATCGGCGTGGTCGACACCTTCGGCAAGGTGATCTTTCCGCAGGCCGCGGGCGTGCTGGTCTATGTGCTGATGGCGCTGATCCTGCTGTGGAAACCCAACGGCCTGTTCAAGGCAGGCTGATCCCGATGACCGATCCCTCCTTTCGATCCCGCCTGGTCTTCGTGGTCTTGTGCATGGCCGCGCTGGCGCTCTACCCGCTGCTGGCCGGCAGCTACGGCACCGACCTGGTGACCAAGATCATGGTCTATGCGATCTTCGCGCTGAGCCTGGAACTGCTGGTCGGTGCCACCGGCCTGGTGTGCTTCGGCCATGCGGCGTTCTTCGGCATCGGGGCCTATGCAGCGGTGCTGCTGGCGCCGGGCAATGACCCGGTGTCGCTGGCTTGGCTGCTGCCGGCCAGCGTGGCCGCGGCGGCGCTGTATGCGCTGTTCATGGGCGCGCTGTCGCTTCGTACCCAGGGCGTGTACTTCATCATGGTGACGCTGGCCTTCGCGCAGATGGCCTACTACGTGGTGCACGACACGCCGCTGGGCGGCGGCACCGACGGCATCTACCTCAATGCCAAGCCCACCTTGGCGATCGGTGGCACGGTGCTGGTCGACCTGGCTGGGCCGCTGACGATCTACTACCTCACGCTGGCCAGCCTGGCCGCCACCTTCGGCTTCCTGGCGGTGCTGCTGCGCAGCCGCTTCGGTCGCGCGCTGGCCGGCATCAAGGCCAATGAGCAGCGCATGCGCGCCACCGGCTTTTCCACCTACCCGTACAAGCTGGCGGCTTTCGTCGTGTCGGGCGGCATCGCCGGGCTTGCGGGCTTCCTGTTCGGCGTGAAGGATGGCTACGTCAACCCCGAATTGATGAGCTGGCACCTGTCGGGCGCGGTGCTGATCATGATCATCCTGGGCGGCCTGGGGCACCTGCGCGGTGCGCTGATCGGCGCCTTCGCCTTCGCGCTGCTGCAGGAATTCTTCAAGTCCGAGGCCATCTTCGGCGCCTTCGCTAAGCACTGGCACCTGGGCCTGGGGCTGACCATCATCGCCAGCGTGGCCTTGTTGCCGAGCGGCCTGGTGGGCCTGCCGGGGCAGTGGCGGCAGCGACTGACCGGGCGGCCCGGCGCCACCCGCGGCACGGCAGGAGCACCGCGATGAGCGACATCCTGTCGGGCCGAGCGCCGGGCCGCTCCCAAGCCGGCCGTTCGCCGGTATCAGGCAGTTCACTGGACAGCCTGGAACCGACTCACCCCCTCGGGGGATCGGACGGCGTACCCGACGGCCGAGGGGCCTTACTTCTTCAGGGCAGCGGGCTGACCCGCCGCTGGGGCGGTCTGGTCGCCGTCAACGACGTCTCGCTGGCGCTCGCCCGTGGCGAGGTGCATGCAGTGATCGGCACCAACGGCGCGGGCAAATCGACGCTGATCAACCTGCTGTCGGGCGAAGTCCCGCCGTCGGGTGGCAAGGTCGAACTGCTGGGCCAGGACATCACCGGCTGGTCGCAACCCCGGCGCGCGCGGGCGGGGCTGGGCCGCAGCTACCAGCGCAACACCATCTACCCGGCCTTCACCGTGTTCGAGAACTGCCGCCTGGCCGCCCAGGCCCGCCACCAGAAACCCTGGCGGTGGTGGCAGGCCGCCCAGGGCTGCGAAGCCAGCTGCCGTGCGGCCGGCGACGCCGCCCACCGCGCCGGGCTCGACGACGTGCTGCAGCGCCCCGCCGGCGCGCTGTCGCACGGCCAGAAGCGCCAGCTGGAGATCGCCATGTGCCTGGCCACCGCGCCGCAGGTGCTGCTGCTCGACGAGCCGCTGGCCGGCATGGGCGCTGAAGAAACCGAACGCATGCTGGCCCTGCTGGCCAATTTGAAGTTGCGCCACGCCATCCTGCTGGTGGAACACGACATGGACGCGGTGTTCCGCATCGCCGACACCATCACCGTGATGGTCAACGGCGCGGTGATCGCCAGCGGCAGCCCCGACTTCGTGCGTAACAGCCACGATGTGCAGGCCGCGTACCTCGGGAGCCACTGAGATGCCGGCAGCCGAACTGATCCTCGAAGCCCGCGACATCCATGCCTGGTACGGGTCCAGCCATGTGCTGCATGGCATCGACCTGAGCCTCGCCCGCGGTGAAACCATCGGCCTGCTCGGCCGCAACGGCATGGGCAAGAGCACGCTGATCCGCACACTGCTGGGCCATGTGGCGCAGCGCGACGGCCGCATCGCCTTCTTCGGCCAGGATTGCTCGCGCGCCAAGCCCCACGAGGTGGCCCGGCTGGGCGTGGCCTACGTGCCCGAGGGCCGTGGCGTCTTCCCCAACCTGAGCGTGCGCGAGAACCTGGTGATGGCTGCCCGCCCGGGGCGCGACGGCCGCTGCGACTGGTCGTATGAGCGGGTGCTCGACACCTTCCCGCGGCTGAAGGAACGGCTTGGCAACCTGGGCGCGCAACTGTCGGGCGGTGAGCAGCAGATGCTGTCGATCGGCCGCGCGCTGATGACCCACCCCGACCTGATGATCCTGGACGAAGCCACCGAAGGCCTGGCGCCGCTGATCGTGGCCGATATCTGGCGCGTGATCGGGGAGGTTTGCAGCGCCGGCATCGCCACGCTGATCGTCGACCGCGACTACCGCCGCGTGCTGGCCCGCTGCGACCGTGCCCTGGTGCTGCAGAAGGGCCAGGCGGTGCTGGCCGGCAGCGCCGACGAAGTGGCCGCCAGCGCGGCGCTGGCGGGTTTCCTCGGCGTTTGAGACGCCCGGAGGCGCCCGAAGGCGCCGACGATCAGTTCTTGCCGAACGTCGTCTTGGCAGCCGCGACGCAGCTGGTCTTGGGGTCGCCCGACAGCGCATCGCACTTTTCGATCGCCACCTTGTAGTCGGCATCGCGCTTGTCGGTGGCGGCGTCGGTGCGGGCCTCGCCCACCTCCTTGGCCAGCTTCGCGTCGGCCAGTGCCTTGACTTCGACCGCCTTGGCCTCCTTCACGCAGACATCCTTGGCGTTGCCCGCCGAGTCATCGCACTTTTCCTTGGCCACCGCGTAGGCCGACTTGGCCTTGACTTCGGCCAGCTTGCGGAATTCACCCACCTTGCCGGTGTAGCGGTACTCCAATTCGGCCAGTGCGACCTTTTCCTTGGCCTTGGCTTCTTCGATGCAGACGTCCTTGGCATTGGCGGCCAGCGCGGCGCAGCCGGCCTTGTCGGTCTTGTAGTCGGCGCCAATGCGCGTCTTGGCGGTGCTGTGGTCGGCCTTGCTCATCGCGGTGGCGGCTTGCGCCATCGGGAAGGTCAGCAGGCTCGCGACGAGGATCGAGGTCTTGAGGGTGAAGCGCTTGTTCATGGCGTGCTTTCTGGGAGGTGATGAAACAGGATGAAACGCGGCCACCGTGCCGGGGCAACCGATCACCCTAATCTGCATGGTTTGCGGGCGCAGCACCGTTCGCTGGCGAACACTGCAGCCGCGCCGGCGCCAGCCCAGGCGAAGCGCTTGCCTGGGCTGGCGAGCGTATGCTGGCGTCTTCATCCTCGCTGGAGACCGACCATGACCTTGTGCCCGATCGCCCTTGTTGCCAGTTGCGCGAAGTGCCCTGCCGTCTCGGTCTGCCCGCTGAAGACCGTCATCGGCGATGCCCCGAAGGCGCCCGCCGCCAAATCGGCCCTGCCGAAGAAAAAATAGCCGCGCCGAGCGCCCCAGCGAACCCGAGTAAAGCGCATGAGCCACCGCCTTGCCCTCAGTGCCACGCTGCTTGTCAGCGCCCTGCTCACCGCCTGCCAGACGCCCCCTCGACATCGCCCGAGGTGGTGGGCGAGTACCGGGCGGGGTCGGGTTACCTGAGGGGCTATCTCGAGCGCCAGCAGTTGCCCGACAGCCTGGCGCTGCTGCCGAAGCCGCCGGCCGACGGTTCAGCCGAGGCCGCCGCCGACCTGGCGGTCTACCGCGCCACCCGCGCGCTGCGCGACACGCCGCGCTGGGCGCTGGCCACGGCCGACGACAACCTGAAGTTCCCGAAGGCGGCCGACACCTTCTTCTGCGCGCTGGGCATGCCGATCTCGCAGGAAGCCACGCCGCACCTCAACATGCTGTTGCGCCGCAGCCTGATCGACGCCGGCTTGTCGACCTACGCCGCCAAGGACAGCTACAAGCGCCAGCGGCCGTTCGCCGCGCTGAAGGAAGGCACCTGCGCGCCGGCTGCCGAGGCCGCGCTGGCCAAGGACGGCAGCTACCCGTCGGGCCATGCAGCGCTGGGCTGGGGTTGGGCGCTGCTGCTGGCCGAACTGGCGCCCGACCGGGCCGACGCCGTGCTGCAGCGCGGCCACGCCTTCGGCCAGAGCCGGGTGGTCTGCGGCGTGCATTGGCAGAGCGACGTCGACAGCGGCCGGATGATGGGCGCCGCGGCGATCGCCCGGCTGCATGCCGACCCGACCTTCAGCGCCCAGGCCGCGCTGGCCAAGGCCGAGATCGCGACGGCCCGCGCCAGGGGCGCGACCTCGCCGCAAAACTGCGCCGCCGAGGCGCAGGCGCTGAAGCCCTGACGAGGCCGGTCAGCGCTGGTCAGCGTCGGCGAGCGGCGCCGCGGCCACGCGGCGCCAGGTTCAAACCCGCTCAGCCACGGCGGCGCAGCAGGCGCACGTGCATCGGCCGTGTGAACGGTGCGCCCTGCGGCCCGACATCGGGCTCGACATAGGGCACGACATGGCGCTCGAAGCGTGCGCGCACGGCCGCCAGCGGGGCATCGTCGATGCGGTGATCGGCGAAGGCCGGGCGCATCAGCGCGCCGTCGAAGGCGGCGTCGCCAAACGCGATCGCCTGCGCGGCGGCCAGCATGAAGTCATGTCGCGGCTACGGGCTGGCCAGGTCGTTGGCGAGTTGGCGTTGATCGACTTCCAGCGGGTCGGTCATGGCGTGGTTCCGGCGCCGGTCATGAGGGTGGTCAAGTTTGCAGCCTGAAGCAGGAGCGGCTCACGGCGACGTCAGCGCCTGCAGGCGCAGTTGCAGCGAGGCGTTATTGAGCACGCCGAAATGGGCCTCCACCCGGCGGCCCCGGGCGTCGAAGAACAGCGTGGTCGGCAAGCCCCGGGCGCCGAAGGCCGGGCCGGCGCGGCTGGCGGCATCCAGCCACACGCCGTCCAGTGCCAGGCCCTCGCGCTGCAGGTAAGCGCGCACGGTGGCGGCCGATTCACCCTGGTTGATGAACAGGAAGCGGATGCCGCGCTCGCGCTGCTGGGCGGCGGCCAGCACCGGCATCTCGGCGCGGCAGGGCCCGCACCAGCTGGCCCACAGGTTGACAACGGTCGGCTGGCCGGCCATCAGCAACGGCAGCGACGATGGTGGGCCGCTGCCCAGCGCGGCCAGCGGCAGGTCGGGCACCGCGGCAGCGGGGCCGGCGCGCTGCAGGGCCCCGCTGCCGGCGGCCCACAACGCCACACCAACCAGCGCAGCGCCGCCCAGGGCCCGGCGCAGCGGCGGCCGGGTGAGCGCGCGCCAGGCCAGCCAGGCGCCGCCCGTCACCAGGCCGGCAGGCGCCAGCCACAGGCCCTCGCGCAGATCGAGCACCGCCCAGGGATGGGCCGCGTAGACCTCGGCATGCCGCAGCACCTGGCCGACCCGCGCGCCCAGCAGGCCGAGACCGGCCGCCAGCCACACCGCGTTCTCGGCCGCCGTGGCCTGGGCGGCGCCGGCCCAGCGGCGAGCCAGCGCCGCGGCGATCCAGACGGCGGCCAGCAGCAGGAGGGGCGCCACCGGCAGGGCCAGCGGGCCGATCGAGATGGACAACACCGCGTCAGCCCACCGGCACCACCGACGGCACCACCACCGGCACCACCGCCGGCGCCGCGGCCATCGACCATGTGGCGGGCAGCGCGTTGAACTTCGCGTCGGGCAGCTCGTCGGGCACCGTCGGCGGGCGGCGCTGCAGCGCGCCCCGCAGGAAGCCGACGATGTCGCCAGCGAGCGGTGCCAGCGCGCCACGCAGATCGTGGTCGCCTGACACGGCCAGCAAGCGGCCCTGCCGCGCCACCCGCAGCAGACGCCGTGCATCGTCGAAGGGCACGGTACGGTCGTCACGGCCATGCACCAGCAGCACCGGACAGCGCAGCCGCGCCAGCGTGTGCAGCGGCGCGATGTCGTCGAAGCGCGCGCCGATCACCCGCTGCACCTGGCGCAGCACGGCCCAGCCCAGCACCGGGTAGGGCAGGTGGTGCTCGGCCAGCCAACGGCGCATCACCTCATGCGGATGGGCGAAGGCCGACAGGCTGACGACGGCGCGGATACCGTCATCGCCGCCCTGCCCGGCCCGGCCCGCCACGTGCAGCAAGGCCGCGGCCGCGCCGACCGAGTGGCCGAGCAAGGCCAGGCGCTGGCGGTCGATGCCTGGTTGCGCCCGCAGCCAGCGCAGCCCGGTGGCGATGTCCTCGGCAAACCGCGGCAGCGAGGTGAAACGCTCGTCGTCGCTGTCGCCATGGCAGCGGGCGTCGACCAGCAGCACCGCCATGCCGGCAGCCTGCAACGGCGCGGCCACCGGCGCCATCATCGACGCGTTGGCGCCCCAGCCATGCATCACCAGCACGGCCGGCAGCGGGCCAGGCGGGCGCGGCGCCGACCAGGCCACCCAGGCGGCCAACTGCTTGCCCTGGCCGGTGGCCAGGCGCAGGGTCTGCAGCGCCGGGCCCGCCGGCCAACCGGCATCGGGTGACAACGATGGCGCGGATGTCGGGGATGGCGGGGATGGCCGGACATGCAGACCGTCCGCGGCCTGTGCGGCCGGCGCGGCAGGCGCGCCGCACGGGCCCAGCGGGTCGTGCGGCACCCGCGGCGCCCTCAGGCCACGCAGCAGGGCGCGGTGGAACATCCGGCCTGCACCCCACCAGGTGGCCCCCAGACCCAGGCCGACACCGGCCAGCACGAGCACCGGTGGCGTCACGGCAAGGCGGCCCGGTGGGCCGATACGGTGGCGGGGAATGGGGTCGGTGGGTGCATGGTGGATCGGCCTCAATATAAGCCATAGCGAATATCAACCGTTGCGCCAGGCTGTCGGCAGGCGCTGGCGCAGCACCGCGCCCTACACTCTTTCTTCCATCGAACCAGGGGACCGGCATGGCCAAGAAAAGCGCCGACGCGCACGGCGCGTCCATCAACATCGGCATCGGCGAGAAAGACCGGGCGGCCATCGCCGACGGCCTGTCGCGCCTGCTGGCCGACACCTACACGCTGTACCTGACCACCCACAACTTCCACTGGAACGTGAGCGGGCCGATGTTCAATTCGCTGCATGCGATGTTCATGACCCAATACACCGAGCTGTGGAACGCGGTCGATCCGATCGCCGAGCGCATCCGAGCGCTGGGCCACCCGGCGCCCGGCTCCTACGCCCAGTTCGTCAAGCTCAGCTCGCTGAAGGATGCGCCCGCCGTGCCGCCCAAGGCGATGGCGATGGTGGCCATCCTGGCCGAGGGCCACGAGGCCGTGGCCCGTACCGCCCGCGCGGTGTTCGTCACCGTCGATGCCGCCAACGACCAGCCCAGCGCCGACCTGCTGACCCAGCGCATGGACATCCACGAGAAGACCGCCTGGATGCTGCGGGTGCAGTTGCAGGACTGAGTGTCCCGGGTGTCTCGCAGGCACGACCTCCGGCGGCGACTTCGCCATTGACGAAGCGCCCATCGCGCAGGCAGCGGTGGGGCCGCACTTCCAGGTTGGTCGGCGCGGGCTTGTTCTTGAGCACCCGGCCGGCACCGTCGAAGGTGGAGCCGTGGCAGGGGCAGAAGTAGCCGCCGCGCCAGTGGTCGCCCACGCTGGGGTGGCTGCTGCCCTCGTCCACCACGCTGGGCGAGCAGCCCAGGTGGGTGCAGATGCCCACCGCGATGAACAGCTCGGGCTGGATCGCCCGCGCGGCATTGCGGGCGTCGTCGGGCTGCTGGTCGCGCGCCGACCGCGGGTCGGCCGGCTCCGCCTCCTGGCCGGTCAGCGCCGCCAGCCTCTGGGCGGTGCAGCGGCGGCAATGCCGCCCGCCGCACCGGTGGCGATCAGCCAGGTGCGGCGATCGGCGTCGATCGGGGGCAGGGCGCCCGGCGCGGGCAGGGCGTTGTCGTTCATGGAGAACTCCTCTCGCGGGTCGGTGGTCATCGAGACCGGTTTCATGCCTTCAGCGTTGTCAAATTCCATGCCACGCCCTGCAATTCATAAAAACCTCAAACCTGAATAGGACTTAGCGACAAACCACCCGGCGCCTGGACGAGGGCGCAGCAGCGCGCGGCCAGCCCCGTCTGGCAGCGTGCGCCAAGAGTGGCAGTGTTGCTGCGACACTGCCGGCGCAGGCCGGGCGCGCCGGGTGCAGCCTCAACATCAGCGTAGACTGATGTTTTTCGCAGGCTGCCATCGCCCAGTGCGGGGGCGCCTCACCGCCCTTCGCCGATCGCTTCATGCCCGCCGACACCACCGCCTTCCCCCCCCACCGCCGTCGCTTCTGCGTGCTCAGCCTCGCCGTGGTTCTGGCCGCGGGCCTGGCCGCCTGCGGCGAGGCCGGCAACGCCGCCGACGTGGTCAGCCTGGACCTGGCCCGCACCGAATCGGAGGCGGGCCGGGCAGTGCTGATCGACATCCGCGAGCCCCAGGAGCACGCCACCGGCGTGGCCCGCGGCGCCCACTTGCTGCCGATGCGGCAGATCGTGGCCCGGCAGGCGGAGATACCGACCGATCCGCAGCATCCGGTGCTGCTGATCTGCAACACGCAGAACCGGTCACAGGCCACGCTGAAGGCCTTACGCGCGCAAGGCTACGGCCATGTCCGCTTTGTCGCAGGCGGCATGTCCGAATGGGCGCGCCGCGGCTGGCCGATGGTGGCGCCGTCGCGCTGACCCGACCCCGCCACCGGCCGCCTGCCCACCCGCCGCCCACCCGCAACCCACCCATGCTGACGCCCGCGCTGCCGCTGTACCTGCAGGATGCCAGCCATCCGCAGGCCCTGGTGTGCGCTTCCTGCGAAGTGCGGCGCAGCGCCTTGTTCGGGGCACTCGATGCCCGCTCGCTGGCGCAGATCCACGCCACCATCGCGGCGCCGCAGTTCGACGCCGACGAGCCGGTGTTCTGCCGCGGTGAGCCGGGGCTGGCGGTCTACACCATCCGGGCCGGCATCGTGCGTTTCGAGCGTGTCACCGAAGGCGGCGACCGCCGCATCGTCCGGCTGGCCGGCCGGGGCGACCTGATCGGCCTGGAGGCCTTGCTGCAGCGGCCCTACGCCGACGAAGCCGTGGCCTGCACGACCCTGGAACTGTGTCGCATTCCGCGCAGCCTGGTCGGCCAGCTGGGTCAGGCCGATGGCGCACTGCTGACCGAGCTGATGCACCGCTGGCAAACCGCGCTGGAGCAGGCCGAAGCCTGGGTGGCTGACCTGGCCAGCGGCGCGGCGATGCGCCGCATGCTCCGGCTGATGGCGCTGCTGGACCGCCATGCCGACCCGGCCGGCCTGATCTGGCTGCCCCGGCGCGAGGACATGGGCGCGATGCTCGACATGACGCTGGAGACCGCCAGCCGCCTGATCAGCCGGCTGCGGCGCGAGGCCATCCTGGCACCGCTGCCGCCGCGCCAAGGCCGGCTGGACCGTGCGCGCCTGGCCGCCGCGCTGGCCGACCAGGACGCGCGCTAGGAGGCCGTCGGACTTGGGGACGGGTCTGCGTTGAAGTTGGAAATGGGCTCAGCATAGGCGCCAAGCACAGCCATGCCGGGCGGCATGGCGCGCATTGGCAACGACGGATCAGCCCATTTCCAGCTTCAACCCGAAGGGCCAGGGCGATTGTCGGTGCCATCTGTCGTTGCCGGCTCGTTGTGGGGGCCGATCCCACGCCTCGCCGGCGCCTAAGCTGGCACCGAAACTCGCCCTGGCGCAGGCCCGACCCCAAGCCCGACAGCCTCCTAGGCGACGGCGGCGCCATCCGACACCGGACCTGACAGCGGATCTGAAGCCGGACCCGACACCCGACCCGATACCCGACCCGATACCCCCCTGCCAGCGGCTCGAACGGGTGTCCTGCCTCGAAGGCCTGCCGGTGTCGAGACCGCACGCCACGCCGCCGCCGACCCTGCTGCGCGATGCCGAAACCCAGGCCTTGCGGGCTGCGCTGGCCGGCCACCAAGGCTCGCGACAAGACCAAGCGCGCCAGCTCGGCATCGGCCCGCGCACGCTCTACCGCAAGCTGCGCGGGCCGGACGGCGTGGGCTGAACCGGCTCAGCCGGCGCTGGCTCGCTCGCCGCCGAACTCCTCGTAGGCCTGCAGCGCGTTGGCGGCGTACATCAGCGACGGCCCGCCGCCCATGTAGACGCACATGCCCAGCATCTCTTCGAATTCGGCCCGGCGGGTGCCCAGCTTGACCAGCGCATCGGCGTGGTAGCCCAGGCAGGGGTCGCAGCGCGCGGCCACCGATAGCGCCATCGCGATCAGCTCCTTGGTCTTCTGGTCGAGCGCACCGTCGCGGGTGGCGGCGCCGGCCAGCGCCGAAAAACCACGCATCGTGTCGGGTGTGTCGGCGCGCAGCTTGGCCAGGTTGGCCGAGACGTTGGCGGTGATCTGGCGGTACTTGTCGGTAGTCATGGTCAACGGGCAGCACCGTGGCGCCCGGGCAAGGATGAACAGCCTCGCACTATATATTCGTCACCGCTGATACCGCCACCACCCCAGCCGGCGTGAGACTGTAGAACCGCCCGAACTTGACCTGCCGCAAGCAACGCCGCCGGCGCCGCCGCTCAGTCACCGGCGGGGTGCGTCGGCGGCTGCGCCACCTGGTGCGCCGTCGCCTGGTGTCAGGGTTTGGCGGGCACCTCGGCCGGTGTGGTGGCCAAGCCGATCGGCACCGTCTCAGGCGCCAGCAGGGTGCCCTGGCGCAGGCCGCGCACGGTGGCCAGTGCCAGCCCCGCCACCAGCAGCGAGGTCAGGGCCAGCAGGGCCACGCCCAGCATCGCCGGCGCGCCGCTGGGCATCAGGCGCAAGCTCAGCGCGGTGAAGGCCGCCAACGGGAAACTCATGCTCCAGTGCACCACGCCGAACGGCTGCTGGGCAATGCGCAACAACAAGGGCGCCACCCACAGCAGCGAAAACAGCGCCATGCCCCACAGCGCCCAGACCACCAGCGGCGGCGCGCCGAACTGCAGCGCCGACAGGCCCACCACCGCCGGCGGCGCGATGAAGAGGAAGTTGACCGGCAGCAGCCGCTCGGCCCACGGGCCCTGGTGGGCGATGCGCATCAGCAGCAGCGCGGTGACCACCGGCCAGAACAACAGCCCGATGCCCAGCTGCGCCGCCGACCATTCGGCCTGACCCAGCGGCACGCCGGCCAGCGGCGCCAGCACATTGCCGACGATGGGAATGAACAGCACCGGCGTGACACCGGCCCATGACAGCCCACCCTGCAGGCCGCCGTGCTGGGCGCCCTGCCACCAGCGCGCCAGCACCCAGCCGGTGACGCCCAGCTGGGCCATCGCACCGGCCCACCACAGCGCCAGCACCGGCGCGCCCTGCGCGCCATTGGCCACCGCCACCGTGGCCAGCAGCAGCACC
Source organism: Burkholderiales bacterium (assembly GCA_038211805.1). Lineage (GTDB taxonomy): Bacteria > Pseudomonadota > Gammaproteobacteria > Burkholderiales > Burkholderiaceae_C > Pseudaquabacterium. Next base: position 19,461 of record JBBQVF010000082.1, read on the forward strand.
GAGATCGGCAGCGTGGCGATGAAGGTGTGGCGCACCGGGTGCCGGCGGTCGTCGGCCCAGGCCTGCGGGTAGCGCTGGCCGCGCAGCACGGTGGCCACCGCCAGCACCACGAAGACCGCCGCCGCCAGGCCACCGATCAAGACTGCGGCGACGCCGGCGCCCTCGCCCATCACCGGCCCGGCGCGGTGCCAGGCCAGCGACAGGCCGGCCAAGCCCATGACGATGGCGTACCAGCCGGGGAACAGGTACTTCAGCGGCCCGGCGCGCTGGCTCGGCGTCGGCGTCGGCGTCGGCGTCGGCGTCGGCGTCGGCGTCATTTCAGCACCGCCCGGCCGCCCGAAAGTGCTGAAGCGCCCCCTCGGGGGGCAGCGAGCGGAGCGAGCGTGGGGGCGTTCACTTGAGTTTCTGGCCCAGCGCATCGAACACCGTCACCTCGACCGGGATGCAGGTGCTGACGCTCTGGGTCACGGTGCAGTAGCTTTCGAAGGTGTCGAGCACCCGCTGCAGCGGTGTCAGCGTAAGCGTCTGGGCGCGGCATCTTGAGCTGATGCGACGTGCGCCCGACCATCGCGTGCATGATGAACGTGGTGGCAATGGCCTGCAGGGCTGCGATGACGCGACTCGCGCGCTGGCTGCGCGTCGGTGCTCTGGTCGT
>JBBQVF010000083.1:0-20074 GCA_038211805.1 Burkholderiales bacterium
GGCCCGGGGCCTCTGGCCACGGGCCACAGCGGAGTCGGTGCGCAGCGCCGACCGACCCAGCCAGCGACGCCGCCGGGTACCGCCTGGCGCGCTGCGCCGAACAGTGAAAAGCGGGTATTCGGCAACGACAGCAACGAGCCGTCAGTCGACGCTCGCCACCGCATCAACGGCTGTCCATCGCGGGTCATCGCCGCCAACCTTGAACCGGTTCAAGGAAATTCCCGAGCAAATCCGTAGGCTACCGACATCCAAATCAGAAGGTCGGAGGACTCCATGGCCCAAGGCTTCACCAGCCAGATGGCGCGCAACATTTTCTACGGCGGCACGATGTTTTTCGTGCTGCTGTTTGCGGCGCTGATTTTCGACACCGAGCAGCGCATTCCCGCGCGCAGCAACGCCGGCGAGTTGACGCCGGCCGTCGTGCGCGGCAAGCACCTGTGGGAGACGCGCAACTGCATCGGCTGCCACACGCTGCTGGGGGAAGGCGCCTACTTTGCACCCGAACTGGGCAACGTCTACAAACGCCGCGGGCCTGATTTCATCAAGGCCTGGATCAAGGCGCAGCCCACCGGCGCACCCGGCCGCCGGCAGATGCCCAACTTCAATTTCACCGACGCGCAACTCGACGACCTGACCGAGTTCCTGAAGTGGACCAACGGCATCAACACTGAAAAGTGGCCGCCGAACATCGAAGGATGAACGGGGAAAACCATGACCACCACCACCATCACCACCCTGAAATACCCATCCCAGTCGGTCGCCAAGCTGTACTTCATTGCCGCGATCGGCTTGTTCGTCGGCCAGATCGTCTTCGGCATCACGCTCGGCCTGCAGTATGTGATCGGCGACCTGCTGTTCCCGGCGATCCCGTTCAACATCGCCCGCATGGTGCACACCAACCTGCTCATCGTGTGGCTGCTGTTCGGCTTCATGGGCAGCGCCTACTGGCTGATCCCGGAAGAGGCCGAGACCGAGTTGTACAGCCCGTTCCTCGCCAAGCTGCTGTTCTGGGTGTTCCTGGTTGCCGGGGCCGCCACCATCCTGGGTTATCTGCTGGTGCCGTATGCCACCCTGGCCGAATGGACCGGCAACGACCTGCTGATGACCATGGGCCGAGAGTTTCTCGAGCAGCCGCTGCCGACCAAGGTGGGCATCGTCCTGGTCTGCCTGGGTTTCCTGTTCAACATCAGCATGACGGTGCTGCGCGGGCGCAAGACCGCCATCAGCCTGGTGCTGCTGATGGGCCTGTGGGGCCTGGCGCTGATGTTCCTGTTCAGCTTCGTCAACCCCAGCAACCTGGTGCGCGACAAGATGTACTGGTGGTTCGTCGTCCACCTGTGGGTGGAGGGCACCTGGGAGCTGATCCTCGGCGCACTGCTGGCCTATGTGCTGATCAAGACCACCGGCGTCGACCGCGAAGTGATCGACAAGTGGTTGTACCTGATCGTCACGATGGCGCTGGTCACCGGCATCCTGGGCACCGGCCACCACTTCTTCTTCATCGGCCTGCCGGGCTACTGGCTGTGGGTGGGCAGCATCTTCTCGGCGTTCGAGCCGATTCCGTTCTTCATGATGACGCTGTTCGCCTTCAACATGGTGCAGCGCCGCAAGCGCGAGCATCCCAACCAGGCGGCGCTGTTGTGGGCGGTGGGCACGGCGGTGATGGGCTTCCTGGGCGCCGGCGTGTGGGGCTTTGCGCACACGCTGAGCCCGGTGAACTACTACACCCACGGCAGCCAGATCACCGCGGCCCACGGCCACCTGGCCTTCTACGGCGCCTACGTGCTGGTGGTCATCGCGATGATCAGCTATGCCATGCCCTTGCTGCGCGGCCGCGAAGCCAACTGCAGGCGGGCCCAGGCCTACGAGATGTGGAGCTTCTGGATCATGACCATCGGCATGGGCGTGATGGTGCTGGCGCTCACCGGCGCAGGCATCCTGCAGGTGTGGCTGCAACGCATGCCCACCGAAGGCGCGATGAGCTTCATGGCCACCCAAGACCAGTTGCGCTTTTTCTACTGGGTGCGGATCGGCGGCGGGGTGATGTTCCTCGGCGGCCTGCTGGTCTACCTTGCCAGCTTCTTCATCGGCCCGGCCGCCGACGAGCAAGACCAGCCGGTCTCCGGCCGCTTGCGGACTGCCTGAGCGCTGCGCCATGGAAATGACCAGCGCCCGGCTGTGGGCGGCCCACCCGGCCAGCCCGGCCGATCCTGCCGCCCCGCCGTTCTACGCCGCGCAGGGCAACGAGTGCCGGCTGTTCGAGCAGGCCCATGCGGCGCGGCTGCCGCTGCTGATCAAGGGCCCCACCGGTTGCGGCAAGACCCGGCTGGTCGAGCACATGGCCGCCCGGCTGGGCCGGCCGCTGGTCACGGTGAGTTGCCACGACGACCTGAGCGCGGCCGACCTGGTCGGCCGCCACTTGATCGCCGGCGGCGACACCGTGTGGGCCGACGGCCCGCTGACCCGTGCGGTGCGCCAGGGCGCGATCTGCTACCTCGACGAAGTGGTCGAGGCGCGCAAGGACACCACCGTCGTGCTGCACCCGCTGGCCGACGACCGGCGCGCCTTGCCGGTCGAGCGTACCGGCGAGCTGCTGCTGGCACCGCCCGGCTTCATGCTGGTGATCAGCTACAACCCCGGCTACCAGAACCTGCTGAAGGGCCTGAAACCCAGCACCCGCCAGCGCTTCGTTGCGCTGACGCTGGGTTATCCCGATGCGGCCATCGAGCGTGCCATCGTCGAGACCGAGAGCGGTTGCAGCGCCGCCCAGGCCGCGCGCCTGGTGCAGCTGGCGCAAGCGCTGCGCCGGCTCACCGAGCACGATCTCGAAGAGACCGCCAGCACCCGGCTGCTGGTGATGGCTGGCCGGCTGGTGCGGCAAGGCCTGGCGCTGCCGCAGGCCTGCCAGGCCGCGATCGTCGACGCGTTGACCGACGATGCCGACACGGCGCTGGCGTTGGCCGAGGTGGTGCGCGCGGTGGTCGGCGATGCCGCCTGACCACACCCTGGCGCTGGCCGCGCCGGCATCGCCCGAGGTGCTGCGCCTGGCCCGGCTGCAGCGCTGGCGGCGGGCGCTGCAGTTCGGCTTCTTCGCGCTGTTCCTGGCGGCGCCAGCGCTCAACCTGTTTCGCTTCGACCTCACCGAGGCCCAGCTGTGGGTGCTGGGCCAGCGCTGGTCGCTGGGCATCGATGCCTTCGTGCGTGGCGAGGCCACCGCCACCCAGACGGCGCTGTCGATCTTTGCGCGTGGCATTTTGCCGGTGCTGCTGCTGGCCGCCACGCTGCTGACGGTGGCCTACCGCTGGGGCCGGCTGTACTGCGGTTGGCTGTGCCCGCACTTCTCGCTGGTCGAAACCCTCAACGACCTGCTGCACCGCGCCACCGGCAAGCTCAGCCTGTGGGACCGCGACCCCACGCCACGCGGCGACCGCCAGCCGAACCGCCACTACTGGCCGCTGTTCGTGCTGTCGTGCGCGGTGTTCGGCTTCCTGTGGGCGATCACGCTGCTGACCTACCTGCTGCCGCCGGCGCAGATCTGGGGCAATCTGGTGCATGGCACGCTGACACCCAACCAGGCACGCTTCATCGGCATCGGCACGGCGGTGTTCACCGCTGAATTTCTGTTTGCGCGCCACCTGTTCTGCCGCTACGGCTGCGCGGTGGGCCTGTTCCAGAGCCTGGCCTGGATGGCCAACCCCAAGGGCCTGGTGGTCGCCTTCGACCGCCAGCGCGCCCGTGATTGCCGCAGTTGCAGCACCGAGAAGGCGCCCGGCGGCGCGGCCTGCGACCACGCCTGCCCGATGCGGCTGACGCCGCGCAACATCAAGCGGCTGATGTTCGCCTGCGTGCAATGCGGCCAGTGCATCACCGAGTGCGAAAGCTCCCACGCTGCCCGCCAGCAATCGCCCAACCTCGAATGGACGGTGGGCCTGGACGCCGTGCGCGAGACGCTGAAACAACGCCGCCTGGAGGCCGCTGCCGGTGCCACTACCGGCGCAGCGGCCACTGCCGCGCCGCAGCCGCAGCCGCAGCCGCACGACAGGCCCTGAGCGATGGAAGAGTGGATCGGCGAGCGCTGGCACCGCTGGGTGACCCGGGTGGCCGACACTTCGTTCGCGGCGCAGGCCGTGGCGCTGGCCGATGTCGAGCGCTCGGTCGGCCTGCTGTTCCGCGCCGCCGGTGGCGCCCATGGCGTACGGCTGGTGCCGGCCGGTGCCGCGCGCATCGGCGGCCCGCGCGGCTGCTGGCAGCGGGTGGCCGGCAGCGGCCAGCGCGCCGAGCTGACGCGGCTCGACGGCGACACACTGGCGCTGCCGCCGCTGATCGCGGTGTTCGACGACGCCGCGCTGAACCGCGACCTCTACGGCTGGCTGGCGGTGCTGGCCGCGGTCTACCCGGCACCGGCCGACCGCGTCGACTGGGTGGCCGACAACCAGGCCGCCACCGCCGCCGCGCTGCAGCGCTGCCCGGGGCTGGCCGGGCGCTGGTCGCGCCTGCTGCAGGCCCATCTGGCGCAACGTCCTTCAGCGGCTCAGCTGCGCGGCCCGGCCGCCGCGGCCGAACGCCGGGTGCAGGCGGCGTTGCGCGGTGAGCGGCCTGTCGCCCCATCGTCCGATGCTGCCGCGTTGTCCGACGCTGCCGCCGTGCTGCCCAACGCTGCCACGTTGCCTGCCACCGACACCGACACCGCCACCGCCACCGCCACCGCCACCGCCACCGCCACCGCGTTGACCCCCACCGCCACCGCCGCCGCGCTGCCCACCGACGTGGCGCCAGTCTGGCTCTGGCTGGAGGCGCTGCCCGCCGCCACGGGTGCAGCCGCCGCCGATGCCGATGCCGCCGCCGCGGCCGGCAAGGCCGCTGCCAGCGCCACCCGCCGCCGCACCCAGCAGGCCAAGCCGGCCAGCGGCCGGGCGCCGATGGTGCTGCCCTCGCGGGCCGAATCGCTGCTGACATGGAGCGAGCATGTGCCGCTCGACCGCGCCAGCGACGACGAGGACGACGGCAACGCCGTGCGCGCCGCCGACGACATGGCCCGGCTGACGCTGACACGCGACGCCAGCGCGCCCGCATCGCGGGTGCGCTTCGACCTCGACCTGCCCAGCGCCAGCGCCGACGACCTGCCGCTGGGCCCGGGTGAATCCACCCCCGAATGGGACTGGAAGCAGCAGCGCCTGCGGCCCGCCCACTGCCGTATCGCCACCGTGATGGCCCGCCCCGGCGCGCCTTTCGTGCCGGCGCCGGCGCTGCGCGCCACCGCGCGCCGGGTGCGCCGCCGGCTGGAGGTGCTGCGCGCCGCGCCGCGCTGGCAACGTGCCTGCACCGACGGCGACGCGCTCGACCTCGACGCCTGGGTGCGCCACATCGGCGGCTGCCGCGGCAGCGCGGCCGGTGACCTGGCCACCCCGGCCAGCCCCGGCGACCCAGCCGTGTTCGCCCGCCGCCAGCGCGGCGAACGCAGCCTGGCCACGCTGCTGCTGGCCGACCTGTCGCTGTCGACCGACACCTACGTCAACAACGAGCAGCGGGTGATCGACGTCATCCGCGACGCGCTGTTCGTCTTCGGCGAGGCGCTGCAGGGCACTGGCGATGCCTTCGAGATGCTGGGCTTCAGCTCGGTGCGCCGTGCCCATGTGCGCATGCAGCACCTCAAGGGCTTCGCTGAGCCCTGGAATCCGGCCGCCCAGGCCCGGGTGGGCGCCATCAAGCCGGGCTACTACACCCGCATGGGCGCGGCACTGCGGGTGGCCACGCGGCGCCTGGCCGACCGGCCCGAACGTCAGCGCCTGCTGTTGATCCTGACCGACGGCAAGCCCAACGACATCGACGTCTACGAAGGCCGCTGGGGGCTGGAAGATACCCGTCACGCGGTGGCCGAAGCCCGCGACGCCGGCCTGCTGCCGTTCTGCCTGAGCATCGACGAGCAGGCGCACGACTACCTGCCGCACTTGTTCGGCCGCCAGGGCTGGGCCCAGGTGCAGCGCCCGGCCGAACTGCCGGCCCGGCTGGCGGCGGTGTATGCCCGGCTGACGCGCTGAGCCTCTGCCCCAGACCCTGGCTGCTGGCTTGCAGAGGGGGTTCTGCGACCACCCCAGCGTCGCCGGGCAGAGCCAGTAGGCACCGCCCGACCGAGCGGCGACAATCCGGCGTCACTCACCTGCCGGAACGCCCGCCGTGGACCTTCGCGCCTTCGACCTGCCTCGCTACCTGTCGGTGTTGCCGCTGTTCACCGACCTGAGCCCGACCGAGCTGCAGCGGCTGGCGCTGGGTTGCCAGCTGCGCCGCTTGGTGCGCGGCGAGACGGTGTTCCGCGTCGGCGAGCCCTGCGAGGAGTTTCACGTCACCGTCACCGGCCAGATCAAGCTGTTCGCGATCTCGCCGGCAGGCCAGGAGAAAGTGATCGAGCTGATCGGCCCGGGCAGCAGCTTCGGCGAGGCGATGATGTTCACCGACCGGCCCTACATCATCAACAGCCAGGCGCTCACCGACACCCTGCTGCTGACGGTGCAGAAAGAAGCCGTGGTCGGCGAGATTGAACGTGACCCGCGCTTCGCGATGCGCATGCTGGCCGGCATCTCGCGGCGGCTGCACGGGCTGGTGCGCGACGTGGAAGCCTATGCGCTGCACAGCGGCGTGCAGCGGGTCATCGGCTACCTGCTGCGCGACGTGGCCGAGGGCGCCGACCACCGCCAGCCGATGACGGTGTCGCTGGAAGTGAGCAAGGCCACCGTGGCCTCGCGGCTGTCGCTGACCCCTGAATATTTTTCGCGGGTGCTGCACGAGCTGGAATCGGCCGGCCTGTTGCGCATCGACAAGCGCGACGTGCACATCCTCGACCGCGACCGGCTGGCGGCCTACCCGGGCTGAGCCGGCGCTTGGCTGGCTCCTTGCTGGCGCTTTGCCGGCCCACTGTCGGCGTCTAGCCGGCCCAGCCAGCCGCCAGCGCTACGGCAGATCCAGTTCGGGGTAGTGGCGGAACAGGCCCTGCTCGTTGAACGCCAGGCGGCGCGGGCTGCGCAGGTAGGCCGCCACCCTGGGCAGCTTGGCGACACGGTCGTGCAACTGCACCACGCCGGGCGTCCTGGTCAGTACCCGGCCCGTGGCCTGCGGAAAGGCATAGCGCAGGCCCTCGACCACCTGGAACAGCGACAGATCGGCATAGCTCAGCTTGCCGCCCACCAGGTGGCGCGGTCCGGCCGGGTTGCGGGCCGCGATGGCCTCGAACCACAGCAGGTACTTGGGCAGGCGTGTGCTGCAGAAGGCCTTCGCGCAGCGCAGCGCCTCGGGCTGCTGGTCTTGGTAAGTCAGGCCGATGTCGACCGGGTGGTGGGTGTCGTGCACCTCGTCCACCAGGTCGCAGAGGGTCAGCTGGATCTGCTGGGTCCAGGTGCGCAGGCGTTCGTTGCGCGGCGCCAGTTTCAGCGTCGGCGCCAGGTAGTGCAGGATGGCCGCGGTTTGGCCCACCACCACATCGCCGTCCTTCAAGAACGGCGGCGCGAACGGCGGCTGGGTGTTGTGGCAGTCGCCCATCGCCTTCAGCAGCGCGGAAGAACCCAGCTCGGCATCACCGGCGGTGCGCGCCACGTCGAGGTAAGGGGCGCCGGCCGCTTCGAGGGCGAGGCGGACGAATTCGCCGCGGCCCTGGATGGTCGGCCAGTAGTGCAGTTCATAGGCCATGCGTCGCACTGTAGCCTGAGGCTGCGCCGACGCCGCGGCAGGGCGTCTCAGGGCTTGACCTGCACGCGGCGCGGCAGCAGCAGGCGTGCGGCGCCAAAGGCCAGCAGCAGGCCGGCCACCACCGCCGCGATGCCCAGCACCTGCAGCAGCGAGGGCACCTCGCCCAGCACCGGGATCGCCAGCATCGATGCGGCCCCCGGCACCAGCGCACCGAAGAAGGCCGCGCGCCCCGAACCCAGCAGCGCCGCTGCCCGGCTGTAGGCCAGCACCGCCACCAGCCCGGCGCCCAGGCCCTGTGCCAGCAGCTGCATCACCAGCATGGCGGTGCCGGCGCTGGCCAGCCGGCCCAGGTCGGCCAGTGCCAGGAAGGGCGGCGCGAACAGCACGAACGACAACACCACCACCACGCCCGTCACCCGCAGCGGGTCGACCTGCCAACGCCGCGACAGCGCGCCGAACAGCGCCCAGCAGACACCCGCCAGCGCGAACAGCGCGTCGCCCAGCAGTGTCTGGGCGCCCGCGTGCAGCAGGCTGTCACCGCCCATGAAGGCCAGGCCCAGCACCACGAAGCCAGCGCCCAGCAGCGTCTCGCGCGTCAGGCGCTGGTGGGCCAGCCAGGCCGACAAGGCCTGGCCGGCCAGCATCTGGAAGGCTGGCGCGATCACCGCGCCATGGGCCAGCGGCGCCAGCGTGAAGCCGGTCATGAACAACAGGCTGAAACCCGGCCCGGCCAGCACCGCCAGCACCAGACCACGCCGCCAGCCGATGCCGCCCAGGTCGCGCCAGCCCCAGCGCCACAGCAGCGGCGCCATCAGCAGCGCACCGGGCGCAAAGCGCAGCAGGGTCAGGTCGCCCGGGCTGAGCCCGGCTTTAACGCCCAGCCGCGCCAGCACCGAGTAGCTGGCCCAGATGGCCGCGGCCAGCAGTCCCCAGGCCAGCCCTTGCAGGGCGGGGCGGCTGAACCGCTGGGCGGTGGGTGGGACGACCGGTTGGTCGTTCGCTTGCCCGAAAAGGGGATCGACCAGTGTGGCGACTGGTGTGGCGACTGGTAGGGTGACGGGAGAGGCGGCGGTCTCGGTGGGCAGGTGGGACATGGGGCAGCCTACCAGCCGGTGCGGTGGCCGGTGCCGGCGGCGCTGCAACCATCCTGGGCGCCGACGCTTCGATGTGTCAGTGTGTCGATGCGTCAGTGTGTCGGTGCGTAGGTGTGTCGGTGTGTCGGTGGGTCGGTGGTTCAGCCCATCGAGCCTGCCGCCATCAGGGCTTGCAGGGGCCGGTGGTCGCCGGCGCCCAGCTGTCGCGGTCGAAGCACTGCCAGCGGCCATCGGGCCGCACGGGCACGGCCAGCCAGCGCCTGCCGTCGGTGCTGCCGAAGGCCAGCTGCGCCAGGTCGGGCGCACCGTCCAGCGCCAGCCGGGCGATGCGGCGGCGCACGGCCAGGTGCACCACCTCCAGGGCGGGGCCGGCGGCGGCATCCGGACCGGTGACCCCCAGCACCAGCTGGCCCGAGGGGTCGATCCGAAAGTCCTGCAGCGGCTGCAGCAACGGCGCGCGGCGCAGACCCAGGTAGCCCGGTTTGGCGATCGCCTCGCCCATGCGGTAGTCGTGCACCAGGCCGTCGTAAACGGGCTCGGCCTGCGGGTCGAGCGAGATTTCCCACAGTTCGGCCATGTCTTGCAGCCCGACCACGAAGCTGCGACGCGCCGGCGAGACCTGCAGTGCCGACACCCGCGACGCTTGCCGGCCGTCCAGCGACGCCACCGGCCAGTCACGCCGGAGCCGCCCGTCGACGCCGAACAGCAGCAGTCGGGCCCGCTGCCGGTCGGCCACCAGCCACCACTGGCCGTCGGCCGACCAAGCGGCCGCGCCGGGATCGAGCCCGGCCTGCACGGCCGCGGCCCGCAGCGCCGACATGCCGTCGAGCGGCTGCGCCTGCATGCGGTCGGGCAGCTGCGCCTGCATGCGGTCGGGCAGCGGCAACTGCGTGCGGCTGGGCAGCTGCGCCTGCGTGCGGCCAGCCCCGGCGGCGAAGCCCGCCAGCCCGACGAACGCCCGTGCGCCGAGCATGATCACTCTGCGTCGGTTTGCCATGGTGCCGATGCAGGTCGTCAACCGCCGGCGGATCCGACAGGGGCGGCCAACACCACGCCGATGCGCAGGATGCGGCCCTGCTGCAGCATCGCCGCCAACTGCTCGCGCACCTGCGCGCCGCTGGCGCCCAGCATCGCACCCACCGCCTCATAGGGCCGCGCCAGCAACGGCAGGCCCGATGCGGTGGCGGTGACCAGATCACGCTCGAACTCGGCCGCCGGCACCTGCAGCGCTGCGAAAGCCGGTTGACCAGTGCCCGACGACGCCACGAACAGCGGCCCGAAATGGCTCAGCACCCCCTGCGACAGCAGTTGATGCAGGCGGTCGATCACCGCGTCCTCGGCCAGCCCCAACTCGCCACCGATGTCGGCAAAAGGCCGCTCGCTGAGCGGCAGGGTGCCCTGCAGCCGGGCTATCAGCCGCCGGTCCATGCCGTCGTGCATCCCGGCCGGCGGCATCGTGGGGTCAACTCTTCAGGATCAACTCGATGGCCGCCTTCAAGTCGGTGTCGGCGATCTTGTCGGGCCCGCTGGGCGGCATCGGAATCGGACCATACACGCCCTTGCCACCGGTACGCACCTTCTGCGACAGCGTGGCCACCACGTCCTGGCCTTTGGCGTCCTTGTACTTGGCGGCAATGTCCTTGAACGCTGGCCCCACCATCTTCTTGTCCTTGGCATGACAGGCCATGCAACCGGCCTTGGTCATCGCTTCTTCGGGGTTGGCCAGCGCAGGGGCCGCAGCCCCGACCGCCAGCGCCATCAGCCCTGTTGCCACTTGCATGCGGTGCTTCATCAAAGTCTCCTCGGTACGGGTACGGGTACGGGTACGGGTACGGATACGGGTCAGGTCAGTAGATGTCGCGCTGGGTGTTGTACACGTTGAAGTGCCCGGTCGGTGTGATCAGCCGCGGATCCTTGATCACCGCCTTGAGCTTGAGCGTCTTGTCATCGACGATGACCATCGCGCTCTGCTTGTTCTTGGCCGACCAGACCGAGAACCAGACCTCATCGCCGGCCTTGTTGAACTCGGGCTGCACCACGCGCTTGGCACCGTCGTCGGTCAAGCCGGCCCATTCGGCGATCGGCAGCGTGACATAACCCTTGTCGAGGTTCTTGATGTCGTAGACCACCACCGACTGCGAGATCTTCGGGTCGGGGTTCAGCGGCGAATCCGAGTACAGGTTGGTCGACTTCGGGTGGCTCTTGATGAACAGCGCACCGCCGCCCGGGCCCTTGAGCTTCATCACCTCCTTGAACGCGTGTTGCTTGTTCTTGACCGGATCGGTGCCGATCAGCGAGATCGTCTCGTCACCCAGGTGGCCGGTGCTCCAGACCGGGCCGAAGGTCGGGTGCACGAAGTTGGCGCCGCGGCCCGGGTGCGGGATCTTGCCGACATCGACCAGACCGGCCAGCTTGCCTTCCTTGGCATCGATCACCGCGATCTTGTTGCTCTGGTTGGCCGCCACCATGAAGTAACGCTTGCTCGAATCCCAGCCGCCGTCGTGCAGGAAGGGCGCCGAGCCGATCTCGGTGACCTTCAGCGCATCGAGGTTGCTGTAGTCGACCATCATCGTCTTGCCGGTTTCCTTGACGTTGACGAGGAACTCGGGCTTGAAGTGGCTGGCCACGATGCTGGCGACGCGCGGCTCGGGGTGGTATTCCTGCGTGCCGACCACCATGCCGCGGGTGCTGACGATCTTCAGCGGCTCCAGCGTGTCGCCGTTCATGATGGTGAATTGCGGCGGCCAGTAGCTGCCGGCGATCGCCAGCTTGTCGGTGAAGTCGCCTTCCTTGCCCTTGTACTTGCTGGTGTCGACCGAGCGCGCCTCCAGACCCACCCGCACCTCGGCCACGTTGTCGGGCGTCGGCATCCACAGGTCGATCATGTTGATCTTGGCGTCGCGTCCGATCACGAAGAGATAGCGCCCCGACGCCGAGGTGCGCGAGATGTGCACCGCATAGCCGGTTTTGACGATGTTGATGATCTTCTTGGTATCGCCGTCGATCAGCGCCACCTCGCCGGTGTCGCGCAACGTGGTCGAGAAGATGTTCTCGATGTTGTAGTTGTTCATCTTCTTCGTCGGCCGCTTCTCGGGCGGGACGATGACCTTCCAGGTCGCCTTGGTCTGCTCCATGCCCCATTCCGGCGGCACCGGCGCGTCGTGCTGGATGTAGCGGGCCATGATGTCGACGGTCTTCTCGTCCATCTCGCCCGAGGTCTGCCAGTTCGGCATGCCTGCCGGCGAGCCGTAGGCGATGAAGACCTTCAGGTAGTCGGTGCCCTTGGCCTGGGTCAGGTCGGGTGTCAGTGCCTTGCCGGTGGCGCCCTTGCGCAGCACGCCGTGGCAGCCGGCGCAGCGCTCGAAATAGGTCTTGCGGGCCAGGTCGAATTCGGCCTGCGTCATCGCCGGGGCCTTGGGGTTCGAGGTCTGGTACATCGCCTCGCCGGCCAGCGGCGAGGCGCCGGCCTGGTAGTTCATCTCGCCCGGGGAGACCGGCTTCTTGTCCTGCGCCTGGGCCAGCAGCGGGGCGGCCAGGATCAACAGGGCGGCAATGTGGGTCAGCTTCCGGTTCTTCATCGAGCACTCCTCAGGGACGGTTGACTGTGGTGATGGGTCATCGTCGGACGGGTGGTGCGGCAAGTCCTTGAACTGGTTCAAGTGCTGCACGCGTCAGCGCGCGCCGGCAGCGCCGTCTTGAACCAGGTCAAGGCCGGACTCGGTCAGGCTGCCCATGCTGTCGACCATGATGATCAAAACTCTGGAGGCGCCGATGGCCCGCCCTGTTGCCCTTTTCCTGCTGGCGGCGGCCGCCGCCGCGCCCGGTTCGCCGGCGCTGGCCCAGCGTCCTGACGAGCCCGCGCCGCAATCGGTGGTGGTCTCGGCCACCCGCCATGCCCTGGCGCAGGTGGATGCACCCGCGTCGATCAGCGTGATCACCCCGCAGCAGATCGCCGAGCGCGGCGCCGACAACCTGTTCGACGCGCTGCGCGGCGAGCCCGGGTTGTCGATGATCGGCCGCACCATCTCGGGTCGGCGCAACGTCAGCATTCGCGGCATGGACGGCCGCCACACGCTGTTCCTGCTGGACGGCAAGCGCATCAGCGCCAGCGACGGCGTGGTCGGCCATTCCGACTTCCAGTACGACTGGGTGTCGGTGCAGGACATCGAGCGCATCGAGGTGGTGCGCGGCCCGATGTCGGTGCTGTACGGCGGCGAGGCGCTGGGCGGCGTGGTCAACGTGATCACCCGCGCGCCGGGCGACCGCTGGTCGTTGCGGGCGATGGTCGAAGGTGGGTGGGCCGATGGCGGCCGCGGCGGCGACGGCTACCGTGCCGCGGTGTCGGCCGATGGCCCGCTGGCCGACCAGTGGCGGCTGGGCGTGTCGGTGGCCGACAGCCGCCGCCAGGCGGTGGCCGGCATCGTCCAGCCGCGCCTGTCGGACCTGGAGGGCCGCGACAAGCAGGACGGCGCGCTGCGCCTGGCCTGGCTGCCCGCCGCCGGCCAGCAGGTCGACTTCGAGCACCGCACCGGCCGCGAGGAGCGCTGGGCCGGCGTGCGCGAGCGGCCCGCACCGCGGCGCTTCCATCAATCGATGCACGACCTGGAGCGCAGCCACACGGCGCTGGGCTGGTCGGCCGACTGGGCCGGCCCGCTGCGCGCCAGCAGCCTGCTGCGCGCCTACACCAGCCGTTTCGAGGTCGACAACCGCCGCACGCTGGGCGTGGCGATCAACCGGCCGCAAAGCCTGCGCGACGACGTGATCGAAGGCCAGGGCTCGCTGGCGCCGGCGGCCGGCCAGCTCTACACCGCCGGCTTCGAGTGGCGCGACGAGCAACTGGACAACGAGGTCTTGCCCGGCGGCCAGGGCCAGGTCAAACACCGGGCGGTGTTCGGCCAGGCCGAACTGGACCTGGCGCCGGGCCTGGCGCTCACCGCCGGCGCCCGCTACGACGATCATCAACGCTTTGGCGGCGAATGGAGCCCACGGCTCTATGCGGTGTGGAAGGCCGCGCCCGGCTGGGTCGTCAAGGGCGGCTACGGCCACGGCTACAAGGCGCCGAACATCAAGCAGATCTCGCCCGACTACCGCGAGGACGAAGGCCCCAACACCTTTTTCGGCAACCCGGCATTGCAGCCCGAGAGCAACGACGCGGTCGAGCTGGGCGCCGGCTGGGACAGCGGCGGCATCGGCCTGCAGGCCACGCTGTTCCGCAACCAGGTCGACAACCTGATCGTGTCGAAGTTGTTCGGCACGGTGGCCGGCCGCGGCCAGTATGTGTTCGAGAACATCGAGCAGGCGCGCCTGCAAGGGGTTGAGGTCGAAGCGCGGGCAGCGTTGCCGGCCGGCTGGCAGCTGGCGCTGAACTACACCTACCTCGATGCCCGCGACGGCAACCACCAGCGGCTCGAAAAACGCCCGCGCCACCTGGTGGGCGCGCAGGTCGACTGGACCGGCGGCCTCTGGCGCACGGTGCTGCGCGCCGACCACCAGGCCGACCAGCTGATCACGGCGGTGGTGGTGGGCCAGCCGCAAAAGCCGCTGCCCGACACCACCCGCGTGTCGGCTCAGGTCGCCCGCCGCCTGGCCAAGGGGCTGGAGCTGGCGCTGGGGGTCGACAACCTGGGCCAATTGGAACTGGCCAACGAATCACCGCTGTTCACCTGGGCCGAGGCCCCGCGCACCTGGCGGCTGACGCTGCGCGGTGAGTGGTGAGTGGTGAGTGGCGGGTGGCGGGTGGCGGGTGGTGCCTGGTGACGGGTGACAGGTGACTGGTGAGTGATCGCAGGGGCTGAAGTTGACGGCTGGCGCCGCGGCCGGCGGGGCGCAGGCATCATGACGTGATGTCACTGATCGACGCCTACCCGCTGCTCAAGCCGGCGCACATCGCGCTGGTGTCGGCCAGCGGCGCCCTGTTCGCGGCGCGTGGGGCCGGCGTGCTGGCCGGCCGCGCCTGGCCGATGCAGCCGGGCTGGCGGCACACCAGCGTGGCCATCGACACCTGCCTGATGGCCGCCGGCATCGGCCTGTGGACGATGTTGTCGCTGAACCCGGCGCAGCAGCACTGGCTGGGCGTCAAGCTGGTGTTGCTGCTGGTCTACATCGTGCTGGGGTCGCTGGCGCTCAAGCGCGCACGCGGCCAGGGCGCCCGCCTGGCTTGTTATGTCGCGGCGCTGGCCGTGTTCGGCTGGATGGTCTCGATCGCGCGGTCACATCAGCCGCTGGGCGCTCTGATGCCCCTGTTCAGCCCTTGACCAGGTGAGCACGCCGCCGGGCGCCCGGCGCGGTCAGGCCGCGCGCGACGAGGCCGTGCGGGCTGGCGGCGGGCCGTAGCGCTTCATCAGCGCGTCGCGCCGCGTCGGGTCGAGGTTGACCTTGCTCAGATCGCCCCGGATCTGCGGCAGCGCCAGCAGGCGCGGGTCCATCACCTTGAACCACAGCGGCGGCACATAGGCCAGCGGGAACATGCCGAAGTAGCCGCTGGGCAGCTGCGGCACGGCGTCGAAGTGGCGCAGGCTCTGGTAGCGGCGCAGCGGGTGGGCATGGTGGTCGCTGTGGCGCTGCAGGTGGAAGGTGACCAGGTTGCTCACCAGGTGGTTGGTGTTCCAGCTGTGGTGCGGCTGGGGTGCCTCGTAGCCGGTGCCGCCGTCGTGCTGGCCGGCGCCGCTGCTGCGCCGGCGCAGCAGGCCGTAGTGCTCGACGTAGTTGGCCGACGTCAGCTGCCACCAGGCCACCGCGTTGTGGATCGCCAGGAACGGCAGCATCACCCAGCCGAACGCCAGCACCAGCCCGCCTTGCAGCATTACCGTGATGGCGTAGGACTGCAGCATGGTGTTGTGCGGGCCCCAGGGCGAGCGGCCCAGCGCGCGCAGCCGCGACGATTCCAGCTGCCAGGCGCGGTGGATGCCGCCGGGCAGCTCGCGCAGCGCGAAGCGGTAGATGCTCTCGCCCATGCGCGAACTGGCATGGTCCTCGGGCGTGGCCACCCAGCGGTGGTGGCCGCGGCCATGCTCGACGGTGAAGTGGCCGTAGGCCGGCACCGCCAGCACCAGCCGCGCCAGCCACTGCTCCAGCGGGTTCTGCTTGTGGCCCAGCTCGTGCGCGGTGTTCAGGCCCAGCCCGGCATCGGTGCCGGCCACGTAGGCCAGCAGCAGCACCGCCCACCAGGCCAGGTCTTGCGTGCCGACCCACCAGGCGCAGCCGATCAGCGCGGCGAAGTGCAGCGGCACGGTGGCCCAGGTCAGCCAGCGGTAGTAGCGGTCGGCCTCCAACTGCGGCACTACCGCTTCAGGCGGGTTGTTGGTGTCTTCGCCGATGACCGCATCGAGCAGCGGCAGCAGCCCGTAGCTGATCAGCAGCGGCAGGCCCAGCATCAGCTGCCAGCCGGTGGCGTGATGGGCCCACAGGCCGACGAAGGGCATCAGCGGCCAGACCACCGACATCGCCCAGGCCCAGCGCTTGCGGTCCTGCCAGGTGATCGGCTTGCTGGCGGGCGAGGAGGCGGGAGCGATGTAGGTGCGGGTCATGGCAGCTTCACTGAGTGGGGCAGGTCGGGGTGTTGACGAGCGACAGACGCACCCGGCGACGTGAACCGCGCGGGCACCGGGCCGGGGCGGCCATCGGTTGATCCGCCGGTCAGCCGGTCAGCCGGTCAACCCAGCTGGGTGCCGAAGAACACCAGCGTGCGGTCCCAGGCCTGTTGCGCCCAGGCGGCGTCGTACTGGGTGATCGGCAGGCGGCCCGGGCCTTGCGCGGTTTCGTTGGCAAAACCGTGCTGGGCCAGGTAGCGGTGGCCGGTGTAGCGCACGCCGGCGTCCCGCAGCTTGGCTTCCAGCGCGTCGACGCCGTCGATCGCGAACGCCGCGTCCTGCGTCGCCCAGTGGGCGATCAGCGGCGCGGTGATCTTGCTCGCGTCGACGAACTCCAGCGGCGGGTAGCCGTACCAGACCACCCCGGCATCGGCCTCGGGCGCCATGGTCAGCGCCAGCACGGTGAGCGCGCCGCCCATGCAATAGCCGGTGACGCCGACCTTGCCGCCGCGGGCCTTCAGGAAGGCGGCCGCGCCACGCACGTCTTGCGAGGCGGCATCGGCGAAATCCAGCCCGCTCATCAGGTGGTGGGCTTCTTCGGCCTCGACCGTGGATTGGCCGCGGTACAGATCAGGCACCAGCGCGGTGAAGCCGGCCAGCGCAAAGCGCTCGGCCACGCCGCGGATCTGGTCGTTCAGGCCCCACCATTCCTGGATCACCACCACCGACCCGACCGGCTGGGTGGCCTCGGCCAGGTAGCCCGAAACGGCCTGGCCGTCGGGGCGCTTGAATTCGATCGTCTTGCCCATGGAGGACTCCCGTTTGGTTTGATCCGACAGTATGAAACAGCGCCGCCGCGCCGGCGTCGTGTTCAACCCGAAGTGGGCACCGGCGCCGACGCGTCAGAAGGCCTTTTCACGCAGCACCTGCAGCAGGTACTGGCCGTAGCCGTTCTTCAGCATCGGCTGGGCTTGCGCTTCCAGCTGGTCGGCGGTGATCCAGCCGGCGCGGTAGGCGATCTCTTCGGGGCAGGCCACCTTCAGGCCCTGGCGCCTTTCCAGCGTGGCGATGAACTGGCCGGCTTCGAGCAGGCTGTCGTGGGTGCCGGTGTCGAGCCAGGCGTAGCCGCGGCCCATGATCTCGACATCCAGCTGGCCCTGCTGCAGGTAGGTGGCGTTGACCGTGGTGATCTCCAGCTCGCCGCGGGCCGACGGCTGGATCGCCGCCGCGATGTCGCAGACCTGGGTGTCGTAGAAGTACAGCCCGGTGACGGCGTAGTTGCTCTTCGGCGCGGTGGGCTTTTCTTCGATGCTCAGCGCGTGTTTTTGGGCGTCGAACTCGACCACGCCGTAACGCTCGGGGTCGGTGACATGGTAGGCAAACACGCTGGCACCCGTGCTGCGCGCGTCGGCGCGCTTGAGCAGCGTGGCGAAGTCATGGCCGTAGTAGATGTTGTCGCCCAGCACCAGCGCGCTGGGGTGGTTGGCCACGAAGCTGCGGCCCAGGATGAAGGCCTGCGCCAGGCCGTCGGGGCTGGGTTGCACGCAGTAGCTGAGATTCAGGCCCCAACGTGCACCATCGCCCAACAGCGACTCGAAGCGCGGCGTGTCCTGCGGCGTGCTGATGATCAGGATGTCGCGGATGCCCGCCAGCATCAGCGTGCTGAGCGGGTAATAGACCATCGGCTTGTCATAGACCGGCAGCAGTTGTTTGCTGATGGCCAGCGTGGCCGGGTGCAGCCGGCTGCCGGAGCCGCCCGCCAGGATGATGCCTTTGCGTTGCATGGGGTGTTCTCGGTGGATTCGGGTTCAGGCGGCGTACTGCTGGGTCACCCAGTCGCGGTAGGCGCCGCTCTGCACGCTGGCCACCCAGTCGGTGTGGGACAGGTACCACTGCACCGTCTTGCGGATGCCGGACTCGAAGGTCTCGGCCGGGCGCCAGCCCAGTTCGCGCTCGATCTTGCGGGCGTCGATGGCGTAGCGGCGGTCATGGCCGGGGCGGTCGGTCACGTGGCTGATCAGGCGGGCGTAGGGCCCGGCGGGGTCGGGCTTGAGCTCGTCGAGCAGCGCGCACACGATGTTGACGATGTCGATGTTGGCTTTCTCGTTCCAGCCGCCGATGTTGTAGGTCTCGCCCAGCCGGCCACCGGCCAGCACGGCGCGGATGCCGCTGCAGTGGTCGCCCACGTACAGCCAGTCGCGGATCTGCCGGCCGTCGCCGTACACCGGCAGCGCTTTGCCGGCCAGGGCGTTGACGATCGCAAGCGGGATCAGCTTCTCGGGGAAGTGCAGCGGCCCGTAGTTGTTGCTGCAGTTGGTGGTGACCACCGGCAGGCCGTAGGTGTGGTGCCAGGCACGCACCAGGTGGTCGCTGGCGGCCTTGCTGGCGCTGTACGGGCTGTTGGGCTCGTAGGCGTGGGTCTCGGTGAAGGCCGGGGCGTCGGGTGCGAGGCTGCCGTAGACCTCGTCGGTGCTGACGTGGTGGAAGCGGAAGGCCGCCTTCTCAGCGGCCGGCAGCGGGCCCCAGTAGGCGCGGGTGGCCTCCAGCAGCGTGAAGGTGCCGTCGACGTTGGTCTTCATGAACGCACCGGGGCCGTGGATGCTGCGGTCGACATGGCTTTCGGCCGCGAAGTGCAGCAGCGCCCGCGGCCGGTGCGTGGCCAGCAGGCTGTCCATCAGTGCGCGGTCGCAGATGTCGCCCTTGACGAAGGTGTGGCGCGCATCGCCGGCCAGAGGCGCCAGGTTGGCCAGGTTGCCGGCGTAGGTCAGCGCGTCAAGGTTGACGATGGGCTCGGCGCTGGTCTTGAACCAGTCCAGCACGAAGTTGCTGCCGATGAAGCCGGCACCGCCGGTGATGAGAATGGTCATCGCTTTGTCCTCTGCACTGGGTTGCAGTCCGCAACCGGGGTGTTGATGCTGTCAAGTGAACGCCGTGGAACCGGCTCCGCCGGGCCACTGGCGTTGCCCCCTTGAGGGGGCTGAGGCCGGACACAAACGGCGTGCCGTTTGTGCCTGCCGAAGGGCAGGGCCTGTGGCCCTGTGCGGCCTGCAAGGACGCCTAAGGCGCTTCGGGGGTGGGTCAAGACCGGCCGTAGGTGTCTTCGAAGCGCACGATGTCGTCTTCGCCGAGGTAGCTGCCCGACTGCACCTCGATGATCTCCAGCGGCACCTTGCCGGGGTTGGCCAGCCGGTGGGTCTGGCCCAGCGGGATGTAGGTGCTCTGGTTCTCGGCCAGCAGGATCACCTTGTCGCCGTTGGTCACCTCGGCCGTGCCACTGACCACGATCCAGTGCTCGGCGCGGTGGTGGTGCATCTGCAGGCTCAAGCTGGCGCCTGGCTTGACCATGATCCGTTTCACCTGGTGGCGCGGGCCGTTGTCGATGCTGTCGTACCAGCCCCAGGGCCGGTGCACCATTCGGTGCAGGGGTTGTTCGTCGCGCTGCTCGGCGTTCAGCTGGTTGTCGACCAGCTTCACGTCCTGGCTGCGTTCGCGGCGGGCCACCAGCACGGCGTCGGCGGTTTCAACCACCACCACGTCATCGAGCCCCACCACGCTGACCAGCCGGCTGGTGGCGTGCACCAGCGTGTTGTGGCTGTCCTTGACGATGGCGTCGCCGACGCTGGCGTTACCCTGCGCATCCTTGGGCGCCACCTGCCAGACGGCGTCCCAGGCGCCCAGGTCGTTCCAGCCGGCGTTGAGCGCGACCATGCGGATGTCGAAGGCGCTGCCTGGGCATTTCTCCATCACCGCGTAGTCGACCGACTCACTCGGCAC
>JBBQVF010000084.1:0-20052 GCA_038211805.1 Burkholderiales bacterium
CTGGTGGCGCTGGTCGATGCCCTGAGCTATGGCGCGCGCCGCTGGCTGACCCGATGAGCCAGCGCCTGCAGCCGTCGCAGTCGTCGCAGTCGCAGCCTGATCCGCTGCCACCCCCGCTGCCGCCCCGGCGGCCACCCCGGCGGCTGTTTCAACGGGCTTCGGCGCACCGCCTGCGCTGGCGCCTGGCCGGGTTGGCGCTGGCCTGGCTGGCGCTGGCCGCCGTGTTGGCTTGGGGCCTGAGCCGCCTGCTCGGGTTTGAGCCTGGCGCCGCCGCTGGCCCCGGCCTGGCCTGGCCCGACAGCGCGTGGCCCGACAGCGCCTGGTGGCGTCAGCAGCACGGGCTGTTGATGGCCTGGCAGGCGGCGCGGCCGCTGACCTTCCTGCTCGGTTTCATGGCGCTGTTCACGCTGCTGTCGGCGCTGTCGCTGCCGGGCTGTGCGCCGCTGGCGCTGCTGGCCGGCACGGCGTTCGGGGCGGTCGGCGGCACGCTGCTGGTCGGGCTGGCGTCCACGCTCGGCGCGACGCTCTCGTTCCTGGTGGCGCGTCACGGTTTGCGCGCACGGGTGCGCCAGCACCTGGGCCACCGCATTCAGGCGCTGGACACCGTCGCCCGCCGCGACGGGCCTTTGTGGCTGTTCTGGCTGCGCCTGGTGCCGCTGGTGCCGTACCCGGTGATCAACCCGCTGCTGGGCCTGAGCCGGCTGTCGCTGGCCAGCTTCTTCTGGCCCAGCCTGGCCGGCCTCACGCTGGGCAGCGTGCCCTATGTCTGGGCCGGCACCTCGCTGGCCGGGCTGTGGCAGGGCGGGGCGCCCGACTGGTGGCTGCTGGCCGGCGCGGCTGCCTTGCTGGCGGCCACCGCCGCCCTGGCGCGGCAGCGGCTGCAGCGGCTGCGGCGCCCGGTCGACGACCCCCCGGCCGCTGCCGAGGCGCAGGTCATGAAGGCCTGCCTGTGAAGCCGGGTTCGGGCGCGCCCCCGGTGGGCTGGCTGTTCGCCTACGACTGGGACCAGCTGGCGCGCGACCGCCTGGCCCGCGCCGGCGTGGCGCGTTTCGACCATGCCGGCTTCGACCTGTTCAACTTTCCCAGCAACGCCGCGCTGGTCGGTTTCGACCTCGAGCGTTTTGCCGACCGCCAGGCCGCCCGCGGCCGCCGACTGGGCTGGCGCGCCGTGCTGTCGCACCACGAGCAGTTCGGCGCTCTGGGCGCGGCGATGGTCGCCGAGCGGCTGGGACTGCCCGGCGCCACGCCCGAGAGCATCCTGGCCGCCCAGCACAAGCTGCATGCCCGGCAGGTGCTGCAGCAGGTGGCGCCCGAGGCCAACCTGGGCTTTGCGCCGTTGCCTTCGGCCTATGGCGAAGACATCCCCGACGGCCTGACCTACCCCTGCTTCGCCAAGCCGGTGAAGGCCGCGTTCTCGGTGCTGGCGCGGCGGGTCGAGAACCGGGCCGAGCTGCAGGCCCACACCCGCTTCGGCCGCCGCGAACTGTGGGTCATCCGCCGCCTGGTCGAGCCGTTCGAGCGGGTCTGCCGCGCCCGCCTGCCGCAGGCCGGCAGCGCCCACCGCCTGCTGCTGGAAGAGCCGGTGCCGATGCAGGTGGCGCAGTACAACCTCGACGGCTGGGTGCAGGACGGCGTGGTGCACGCGCTGGGCGTGGTCGACGCGATCATGGTGCCCGGCACCCAGGCCTTCCTGCGCTGGGAGCTGCCCAGCCGTCTGGCGCCCGCGGTGCAGCAGCGTGCGCTGGACGTGGCGCGCCGCTTTCTCGGCGCCATCGGCTACCGGCACGGCTTCTTCAACCTCGAATTTTTTCACGACGCGGCGACCGGTCGGCTCAGCGTGATCGAGTGCAACCCGCGGCTGGCCTCGCAGTTCGGCGACCTGTACCAGCGTGTGTTGGGCGCCGATGCGCACGCCATGGCGCTGGCCATCGCGCTGGGCGACGACCCCATGGCGCTGCCCCGGACGGCGCCCAGCGCGGGCGCGGCCGCCAGCCTGGTCTACCGCAGCTTCGACCCCGGCGTGCTGCCCCCGATGCCCGGCGCAGCGGCCCAGCAGGCCTTTGCCGCCGCCTTCGCCGACGGCCTGGTGTTCTGTTTTCCCAAGCAGGGCCACGGCCTGGCGCGTGACTTCAAATGGACCGGCAGCCACCGCTTCGGCATCGTGCACCTGGGCGGTCGCGACCGTGCCGACTTGCGCGAGCGGGCCGACCGGGCCAGCGCGCTGCTGGGCTGGCCATCACCGTATGCCCACGAGCCGGCAGACGCACCGGCAGCCGCACCGGCAGGCGCACCGGCAGGCGCACCGGCCAGCGCACCCGCCGGCGCACCGGCCGGCGCCGCGCCAGGCCACTTCCACCCCACCGCCGGCGGCGCGCCGGTGGTGGTCTGATCCCGACTTCCCCTCCACCCGCCAGGAACCCTTGCCACCATGACCTCGACCTTCCAACGACTCTTCAACCTGCTGGCGATCGCCCTGCTGGCGCTGACCACGCTGAGCGGCTGCTCGGCCATGCTGGCGCAGAACCCGACGTCGCCACTGCAGCCGGTCAACGCGGTGGCCGCGGGCGCCGACGCCAACCTGATGCTCAAGGGCGCCGACCTGGTGGCCTACTTCACCGAGCAGCGCTACCTGCAGGGCAGCGCGCAGTTCAAGAGCCAGTACCAGGGCGTCGACTTCCACTTCGCCAGCGCGGCCAACAAGGCCTTGTTCGACACCTCACCGCGCAGGTACCTGCCCGAGTTCGGCGGCTTCTGCGCCAACGGCATCGTCTACGGCATCCCCTGGGGCGGTGACGCCGACGCCTGGCGCATGGTCGACGGCAAGCTCTACATCTTCGGCGGCCAGGCCAGCAAGGATGCGTTCGAGCTGGACCTGCCAGGCAACTTGAAGCTGGCCAACCAGTACTGGGCTGCCGAGGTGGCCGGCAACAACAGCTTCTGGCAGCGCAGCAAGCGGCTGGTGTTCCGCGTGCCGCATTACAAAAATGGTGAAGAGCTGGCCAAGGCGGTGGCCGACGCCAAGGCCGGTAAGAAGTAAACCTCACCGCCGGCGCCATCTGAGCGCCACCTCTGCCGGTCATGTCCGCCGGCCACGCCCGCCGGCCACGCCCGCCGGCCACGCCCGCCGGGCCAGCATCGGCTCAGCCCGCCAACCTTGGGAGACTTCCGTCATGAATGATCGGCGCAACGACTGGCGAGCGCGGGCGGCCACGCCCTTCGATACCGAGAAGCGGCCGGCCATCGGCAGTCGCGGCATGGTGGTCAGCAACCACCCGCTGGCGTCGGCCGCCGGCGCCGAGATGCTGGCCGCCGGCGGCAACGCCGTCGACGCGGCGGTGGCCACGCTGTTCACGCTGACGGTGGTCGAGCCGATGATGGTCGGCATCCTGGGCGGCGGCTTCGCCAACCTGCGGCTGGCCGATGGCCGCCAGACCATCCTGGAAGGGCAGGGCGTTTGCCCGGCCGGCGTCGGCCCCACCACCTTCAGCGCCGATCCCGATGCTGCGCCCGGCGCGCTCGATGCCATCGGCCGCCGCAACAGCGTGGGCCGCGCCGCGGTGGCGGTGCCGGGCAACCTGATGGCCTGGTGCGAGTTGCTGCAGCGCCACGGCAGCCTGTCGCTGGACGCCGTCACCGAGCCGGCGATCCGCCATGCCTCGCGCGGTTTTGCCGCCACGCCTTACCTGGCCGATTGCGTCGCCGATTGCGCCGCCGACCTGGCCGCCGACCCCGAGATCGCCCGCGTCTTCCTGCCCGGTGGCCAGCCGCTGCAGGCCGGTCAGCGGGTGGTCAACGCGGCTTATGCCGACACCTTGCGGCTGATCGTGGGTGAGGGCCCGGCCGCGCTGTACGGCGGCGCGCTCGGCGCTGCGCTGGCCGACGACATGGCCCGCCACGGCGGCTTCATCACCCAGGCCGACCTGCGCGGCTACCGCAGCCACGACCGCGCCGTGCTGCGGGCGATGTACCGCGGCTTCGAGATCACCGGCCCGCCGCCGCCCTGCGCCGGGCCGCTGCACATCGGCCAGATGCTGCAGATCCTGGAAGGTTTCGACATCGCCGGTGACGGCTTCGGCAGCCTGGCCAACCTGCACCGGCTGGCCGAGGTGCTGAAGATCGCCTTCGCCGACCGCGCCACCTGCACCGCCGACCCCGATTTCGTGCCGGTGCCGGTGAACCGCCTGCTGTCGGTCGACTATGCCGCCCAGCGCCGCGCCCAGATCGACCCGGCCCGCGCCCAGGCCTGGGCGGCCGGCGTGGTGGCCGGCAGCACTGGCAACGAAAGCGCCAACACCACCCATGTCACGGTGGCCGATGCCGACGGCCGCATCGTCAGCGCCACCCAGACCATCAATTCGCTGTTCGGCGCCCGCTACATGCTGCCCGGCACCGGCTTGATCCCCAACAACTACCTCTACGTCTTCGACCCGCGGCCGGGCCAGGCCAACTCGCTGGCGCCGGGCAAGCGCGTCACCTCGTCGATGGCGCCGCTGATCGTGCTGAAAGATGGCCAGCCGCAATTTGCGCTGGGCCTGCCGGGCGGGCTGCGCATCTTCCCGTCGGTGCTGCAGGCGGTGCTCAACCTGATCGACCACGGCATGAGCCTTCAAGAGGCAGTGGAGGCGCCGCGCGTGTGGACGCAGGGTTTCGGGCTGGAACTGGAACCCCGCTTCCCTGACCCGCTGGCCGATGCGCTGCAGGGCCTGGGCCACGCCATCGAACGGGTGCCCAACGTCGGCGGCGGCATGGGTGGCATCCGCTTCCATGCCAACGGCGACCTGGAAGGCGCGGCCTGCTGGCGCGCCGACGGCACGCCGATCGGTGTCAGCGGCGGCTTTGCGCGGGCCGGCGTGCGCTTTCTGCCCGAGGTGCGGCGGGCCTGAGGTGACGGCCGATCGGCCCGGGGTGCGCTGCCGTGGTGCGCTCCGGTGGTGCGCTTCCGTGGTGCGCTCCGGTGGTGCGCCACCGCAGGCGTGCGGGCGCCTGTCGGCATCGTCTGACGCCACCTGGGTGCAGCCACCGATGGGCAGGTTGTCGGCCCCCCGCCACACTGGGCCCGATGAAACATGACCGAAGTGCTTGGTGGTGGCTGGCGGTGGCTGCCGGCGCGGGCGTGCTGCTGGTGACCGGCGGCTGTGCCGTCTGGCGCCTGGGCGAAGCGCGTGCCTTGGCCCTGGCCAGCGAACCGTTTCAACAATTGCCGGCAACGCCTGCCGTTCGCCTGTTGGTGGTGGGCGACAGCACCGGGGTGGGCACCGGCGCGACACAGGCCAGGCGCAGCCTGGCGGGCTTGATGGGCGGCTCGCACCCCCGCCTGCTGGTTCACAACCGCTCGCGCGACGGCGCGAAATTCGACGAGTTGCCGGCCCAGTTGCTGGCCAGCGCCCCTGATCCGGGCTACGACGTCATCCTGATCAGTGCGGGCGGCAACGACGTCATCCGGGGCAGCGGCGCCGATGCCCTGGCGAAGGCCCTCGACCAGACCTTCGTTGCGGCGCGGGGCCGGCTGCGGCCAGGCGGGCGGATCATCGTGCAGCCCGCCGGCAACGTCGGCAACGCTCCTTTCTTCATGCCGCCACTGTCATGGCTGATGACGCGCCGTGCCGCTGGGCTGCACAAGGCCGTCCGCGCCGCTGCAGCACGCCATGGTGTGACCTACGTCAACCTGTACAAGGACGCCGCAGACGACCCGTTTGCGCAGCGGCCCGGGCTGCACGCCAGCGACGGCCTGCACCCCAGCGACGCCGGCTACCAGCTCTGGCTGGCCGAGTTGATGGCCCAGTCGGATCTGGGCGCACGGCTGGCGCCGGCGCGCTGAAGCCACCGCCGCCCACGCTCCTGGCTCGAAGGGCCCAGTGCCTGCGCGCTGCTGACGGCCCGGACCTGCCGGCGCGGGCGACACTGGCCGACTTGCGCCCCTCCAGGAGATTTGCTTGAAATACACCAAATTCGGCCGTACCGGCCTCGATGTCTCCCGCCTCTGCCTGGGCTGCATGAGCTTTGGCGATCCCGCCCGCGGCCCGCATGCCTGGACGCTGGGCGAGGCCGAGAGCCGGCCCTTCCTGCGCCGTGCGCTGGATTTGGGCTTCAACTTCTTCGACACCGCCAACGTCTATTCCGCCGGCAGCAGCGAGCAGATCGTCGGCCGTGCCCTGCTCGAGTTCACCGGCCGCCACGCGGTGGTGATCGCCACCAAGGTGCATGGCCGCATGCACCCCGGGCCCAACGGCGCCGGGCTGAGCCGCAAGGCGATCCTGGCCGAGATCGATGCCAGCCTGAAGCGCCTGGGCACCGACCACGTCGACCTCTACCAGATCCACCGCTGGGACCCCACCACGCCGATCGAGGAGACGATGGCGGCGCTGCATGACGTGGTGAAGGCCGGCAAGGCGCGCTACATCGGCGCCTCGTCGATGTACGCCTGGCAGTTTGCCAAGGCCCAGCAGGTGGCCGAGCGCCAGGGCGGAACGCGCTTCGTCAGCATGCAGAACTACGTCAACCTGCTCTACCGCGAGGAAGAGCGCGAGATGCTGCCGCTGTGCCAGGCCGAGGGCATTGCCGTGATGCCGTGGAGCCCGCTGGCGCGCGGCCGGCTGACGCGCGACTGGGACAGCACCAGCGCCCGCTCGGAGACCGACGACTTCGGCCGCACGCTCTATGCCCGCACAGCCGACGCCGACCGCCAGGTGGTCGAGGCGCTGGGCGCTGTGGCCGCCCGGCTGGGCAAACCCCGCGCCCAGGTGGCGCTGGCCTGGCTGCTGCAGCTGAGCGCCGTCACCGCGCCCATCGTCGGCGCCACCAAGCTGGCGCAACTGGACGACGCAGTCGCTGCGCTGGACCTGGTGCTGTCAGCCGACGACGTTGCCGCGCTGCAGGCGCCCTATGTGCCGCACGCGGTGGTCGGCCACGCCTGATCGCTCAACGACAGGCGCCGCAGTGCCGCTGTGCGGTCAGGCGGGGCAGCCCATCGGTTGCGGTCGGCAGCGTGCGCTGGGCGGCGCACCGGCGGGCCGCGGCCACGCCGACGCGTCGGCGCGCAACCGGTCGTAAGCCTGCCGGACGACGCTGTAGCACTCGCAGCTGTGGCCTTCCAGCCCGTGCCGGTCGAGCACCTGGATGCGACCGCGGCCGTAGCGGATGAGCCCGGCGCCTTGCAGCTTCTGTGCGGCGGCGGTGATGCCCTCGCGGCGCACGCCCAGCAGGCCGCCGATGCGCTCGTGCGTCACCTGCAACTCGTCGCTGCTCTGGCGGTCCAGGTGCTGCAGCAGCCAGCGGCACAGCTGCGTTTCCAGCAGGTGGTGGCGGTGGCAGGCCGAGGTTTGCGCCATGTGGGTGAACAAGGCCTGGGTGTAGCGCAGCAGCTGCTGCATCACCGGTTCGGCGTCGCGCGCCAGGTCGGCGATGTCGCGTGCACTCATGCGCCAGGCCAGGCCCGACCGCTGCACCACCGCGCTGCTCAGCGCCTTGCCACCGCCCATGAAGGCGCACACGCCCACCACGCCTTCGGCGCCGACCACCGCCACCTCGGCGCCGCTGCCATCGCTCAGTGGCGAGACCAGCGACACCACGGCAGTGACCGGAAAGTACACATGGCGCAGCACCGTGCCGGCCTCGTAGAGCTGGCTGCCGGTGCTGAGCTCGACGGCCTCCAGCCGGGCTTGCACAGCGTCGCCGGCCTCTGGCGGCAATGAAGCCAACAGCTGGTTGGTGGGGTAGTCGGTGAAAAAGTTGATCACTGGGGGCGTCTCGTGGAAGACCCGGGGGTCGGCGAAACGGAATCTAGGCCCCGTCGTGTCGAGCTGCTGTGTCGAAAGACGCACCCCCCCATCGGGGGGGCCGGGCGGGCCGGGCCCGATCAGACCAACGGCCTGGTCGCGGGGCGGCCGTCGCCGTAGAGGTCGGCCAGCCGGGTCAGCGCCTTCACGTCGCGCAGGTACAGCCGGCCGTCGGCGATGAGGTGCAGGCCCCGGCGTTCGAGCTTGCGCAGCGTCTTGTTGGTGTGCACCAGCGACAGGCCCAGGCCGTCGGCGATGTGCTGCTGGGTCAGCGGGAACGCCACCCCGTCGACGCTGCTGTCGGTGTGCAGGGCGCGGGCGCGCTTGTAGAGCAGGATCAGCATCGAGGCGATGCGCTCCTCGGCGCTGCGGCGGCCCACCGACAGCAGCGTGTCGTCGACCATCGACTCCTCGTGGGCGGTCAGCCAGGTGACGTTGAAGCCCATCATCGGGCTGCGCCGGTGCAGCTCCCACAGCGCATCGCGATGGAAGACGCAGAAGCGTGCGTCGCTCAGCGCCTCCACCCCGTGCGCGGCGGCGTCGCCCATCTTCTGCTGCACGCCGATGAAGTCGCCGGCCAGCAGGAAGTTGAGGATCTGGCGGCGCCCGTCGCTCAGGGTCTTGTAGCGGAACGCCCAGCCTTGCTGCAGGGTGTAGAGCGGCGCATCGGTCTGGCCCTCGTGGATCAGGGTCTCGCCCGCGGCCAGGCGCCGCTCACGGCGCTTGAGCGACTGCACCAGTTCCAGCTCGTCACCGGTGGGCTCGTTGAACAGCTTCATCTGCCGCAGCGGGCAGTCGCGGCAAGCGGTCTCGGCCTGCAGTTCGGGCGCGGCGTCGGATGGCGTTTCGGCGGGCTGGGTCATGCGCTGCAGTGTCGCGCAGCGGCGGCGCGAGAGCCAGCGCCACGCTGGCCTCGGCGGCCGCCAGCGCCACGCTGGCCTCGGCGGCCGCCAGTGCCAAGCTGGCCTCGGCGGCGAGTGCCAGTCCATCGCTCGGCGACGCGGACGGGCATCCCCGCATTGACGGTCGGCACTGCGGTTGCGCCAATGGCCTGAATTGCATTGGCACAGAAAGTACCCCCATGGCGACCGACACCTTGATCCTCGACCACGTGTACCAGCACGAGGCAGCGCAGCCCGACCGCGTCTACCTGACCCAGCCGATCGGCGGCGGCCGGGTCGTCGACTACACCTGGGCCCAGGTGCTCGACCAGGCCCGGCGCATGGCCGCCCACCTGCAGGGGCGCGGCCTGGGGCGCGGCGACCAGATCGCCATCCTGTCGAAGAACTGCGCGCACTTCTTCATGGCCGAGCTGGCGATCTGGATGGCCGGCGGCACCACCGTGGCGATCTACCCCACCGAGCTGGCCGAGACCGTGCGCTACGTGCTGGACCACAGCGAAGCCAAGCTGCTGTTCGTCGGCAAGCTCGACACCTGGGCCCAGCAGGCCGCGGGCGTGCCTGAAGGCCTGCCGCGCATCGCCTTGCCGCTGGCCCCCGACATGCCCGGCACCGCCTTCGAGCGCTGGGACGACCTGGTGGCCCGCCAGGCGCCGCTGCCCGGCCGGCCGGCGCGCGCGCCCAGCGACCTGGCCATGATCGCCTACACCTCGGGATCGACCGGCCAGCCCAAGGGCGTGATGCATGACTTCGAGGGCATCAGCCGGGCCACCGAGGGCATCGTCGCACGCATGGAAACGCTCTATGGCCAGCACGATCAGCTGCGCTCGCTGTCCTACCTGCCGCTGGCCCATGTCTTCGAACGCGCCTTCGTCGAATGCGCCACGCTGGTGTCGGGCAACACCCAGGTGTTCTTCGCCGAATCGCTCGACACCTTCCTGGCCGACCTGCAGCGGGCGCGGCCGACCGGCTTCATCTCGGTGCCGCGGCTGTGGCTGCGCTTCCAGCAGGGTGTGTTCGCCAAGATGCCGCCGAAAAAGCTCGACCGGTTGTTGGCCATTCCGATCCTGCGGCGCATCGTGGCGCGCAAGATCCTGGCCAGCCTGGGGCTCGACCATGTCATCGCCGCGGGCAGCGGATCGGCACCGCTGCCGGCCGAGTTGCTGGTCTGGTACCGCAAGCTCGGGCTCGAGCTCTACGAGGGTTACGCGATGAGCGAGGACTTCGCCTATTCGCACACCTCGACCAAGGAGAAGAACCTGCCCGGCTACGTCGGCGTGGCTTATCCCGGCGTGCAGGTGCGCATCAGCCCCGAGGGCGAGGTGCTGATCAAGTCACCGGGCCGGCTGGTGGGTTATTTCAAGCGGCCCGACCTGGACGCCGAGAGTTTCACCGACGACGGTTTCTTCCGCACCGGCGACATGGGCGAATTGCGCCCCGACGGGCTGCTGAAGATCACCGGCCGCATCAAGGAGCTGTTCAAGACCGGCAAGGGAAAGTACGTGGCGCCGGCGCCGATCGAGAACCTGCTGAACGCGCACCCGATGGTCGAATCAGCCATCGTCTCGGGCGTGGGCCAGCAGGCCGCCTATGCGATGGTGGTGCTGGCCGACCACCTGCGAGCGCGCCAGCAGGATGCGGCGCTGCGCGCCGAGGTCGAGCGCGCGCTCGGCGGCTTGCTGCAGCAGGTCAACGCGCAACTCGTCGGCCATGAACAACTGCGCATGCTGGTGGTGGCCGACGAGCCCTGGTCGATCGAGAACGGCTGCCTGACGCCGACGATGAAGATCAAGCGCTCGCGCATCGAGGGCCAGGTCGGTGACCGGCTCGGCGCCTGGTACGCCCAGCCGGGGCCGGTGGTCTGGGCTTGACGCTCCGGAGCCTGAAGCGACCGGGCCGGACGCGCGGCGCCTGCGGTCAGGGCAGTGCCACCAGGGCTTGCCAGTCGGCCGGCGTCAGGCGCGCCACCACTGTCCAGCCGGTGGTGTCGGGCCGAATCACCACCGCCTCGCCTTCGGCCAGGTGCGGCGGGCCGGCCACGGCGCGAAACGGCGTGCCGTGGCCATCGATGCAGCGGTTGCCGCCGGCAGCCACCGGGGCGGCCGGCAGGCGCTTGAGGCCGGCGTAGTCGCCGGCCTGCGCTTCGCGAATCTCGAGCTGCGGCGTCACCGGACCCAGCATCCGCCGGGCATGGTCCATCGTGCGGCAGTAGGGGCTGGCCAGCGCTTGCGCAATGGGCAGGCGCATGGCGCGGATCTGTTGGCCGATCGCGGTGGCGTCCTGCTGGCCCTGCGGCGACAGCGGCCGCTGGTTCGCGCAGTCGGTGGCGCTGGTCATGCCGGTGTCGGTCTTCGAGAAGTCGGTGGCGGTGTGGCGGAAATAGACGACCCAACCCCCGCGCTGCAACGCGGCCCGCAAGGCCGGCCCGTGCAGCTGCGCGTCGGCGTCGGGTGACGACGAATCGGTGTTGGGGATCGCCGGCCCAGCGGCCCCTGCAGCAGCCGCCAGCGTGAGGCCCGGCAGCACCGCCAAGGCGGTGGCCCAGGCCCGTGCGCCGCGCCAGGCCTGGCTCGCCAGGGCCGTGTGGGCCGTGTGGGTGGTGGCCGTGGTGGGGGTGGTGCGGGTGGTCGTGATGGCCTGTTGGCGGTCGGGCATGGCCATCACCTGCAATGGGGTGCGATGAACCTTCAGCGCGGCGGCGGCAGGGGCTCGCCCCACATCCGCCGCCACAGCCAGGGCAGGCCGCGCGCGAGGTCGGGCCGCAAGCCCACCTGCACCGGCGTGGCCAGGGCCACCGCCGGGCTGTGCCGACGCGCCACGTCGAAGGTGAAGAGGTAGGCCGGCTCCTGGCCCATGCGCAGGTCGCTGACCAGCAGGCGGTCGCCGTCCTGCCGCAGCTTGTAGAAGCCCTTGCTGAACGCGGCGATGCGCTGCACCGCGTCGACGCCCTGCAGTTCGGCAGCCAGCGCGCTGCCGCGGTCGAAACGGTCGAAGGCCAGCCGCGGTTCGGCGTCCAGCAGCGAATAAAAACCCTCGTGGTAGTGGTCGCCGGCCACCGCCACCACCCGCCACAGCAGCGAGTTGAAGGCAGTGGGCGATACCAGCAACTGCTCGGCGATGATGCCCTGCGCGGCCAGCGACGTGCGGGCGACGCGCTCGACCTGCTGCTGCGCCGCGACGCCCCAGCCCAGGTAGGCCGTGCTCAGCACCAGGCCCGCCAGGTTGGCCGCCAGGCCTCGGGTGCTGCCCTTGCCGGCCAGCGCCCAGCCCGCGCCCAGCAGCAGCGGCAGCGTGTAGAGCGGGTCGATGATGAAGACGCTGCCCACGCCGTAAGGGTGGTTCGAGAACGGCAGCGCCAGCTGGGTGCCATAGACCGTCATGGCGTCAAGCAGCGGGTGCGTCACCAACGCCAGCCAGATCGCCAGCCACCAGCGCCGCCACAACGCCCCTTCACCGTGCAGGCGCGCCACTGCGGCTGCGAACGGCAGCGAGAACAGCGTCAACCAAAACGGCGCGTGGGTTTCGGCGCGGTGCAGCACCATGTCGTGCACCGGGTTGCCGTGGTCGATCAGCACGTCCAGGTCGGGCAGGGTGCCGGCGACCGCGCCCCACAGAGCGGCCTTCCACACGGCGGTGCGGCGGCCCATCGTGGCCACGCCGACAGCGGCGCCCAGTGCGATCTGCGAGAGGGAGTCCATAGGCCGGGATTTTGCGCGGGCCGTCTATTCCCCCAGGCCCGGGGGGCATCGTCGAGTGGGCCGTGGTGGCGTCATCACGCGGCCATGCGCGGCACCCTCTCAGGGCGGGTAGCCCAGCGCCGGCTGGCCGGCGCCCTCGGCGGCACGCCAACCCGGCAGTTTGCGCAACAGGTTGTCGACCATGCTGCCCGGGTCGTAGGCCGGAAAATCCTGGCCGGGGTGCTGCGCCTGCCATGTCGCGCGGATCTGCGCGCCGGTCTGGTAGTGCGGCACCTTGTGGGCATAGGCCGCCAGCGACACCGCGCGCCAGCCGCCGTCGGCGATGCCTGGCCACAGCCGGTCGGCGTGCGCCACGTTCCAGCCCGGGTCGAGTTGCCAGGCGGTCTGGCCGATCACATCACCGAAGATGAACAAGCGGCCGTCGCGCAGCGCCCAGGCGGTGGGGTCGCTGCCCAGCTTGATGCCGAAGGCCGCACCGCTGGCGCAGAAGCCGCCGTACTGCGGCTCGTAGCGCGCCGGGTCGGCTTCGAACAGGGCCCGGTGTTCGGCGCTGGCGAAGTAGTAGCTGCGCTGCGGCAGGTCGACCCGCCAGGCCGGGTTGCCGCGCAACGGCTGGCCGTGGCTGAAATAGGCCACCGGGTCGTGGCCCAGCAGCATCACCGGGCGGCCGCCGCCGGCGGGCGCGGTGGCGAACGGCGTGCCGCAGCCGGCCAGCAGGCCGGCCGCTGCCACCAGCCCCAACCCGCCCAACCCGCCCAACCCGCCCAACCAGCCCAACCCGCCCAACCAGCCCAACCGGCCGAACCGGCCCAGCCGGCCGAACCCGCTGAACCCGCTGAACCAGCCGGCCCCGCCGAGCCCGCCGACCGACCCTTCTTTCCCCAGCACCGATGATGGCGACATGAGCAGCCCTCCCACCCGTGATGATGCCCGCGAGCTGCCGCGGCTGCCCGGCCTTTTGCGGGCCCAACTTGCCGACCGGGCCGACCTGTCGCGCCGCCGCTGGTTGCTGGGCGCGGCCGCGCTGGGCGCTGCTGCGGCGACCGGCTGTGGCGGCGGCGCCGACGACCACGGCGGCCCCGGCGCACCGCAGGCCGTCGCCTGGCCTGCCGGCCGGCTGCCGCCGGGGCCGCGCCGGGTGGCCTGGGTGTTCGGGTCGGGCGGGCCGCGGGGCTTCGTGCACGTGGGCGTGCTCAAGGCCCTGGCCGAGCTGGGGCTGGCGCCCGACCTGGTGGTCGGTGCGTCGGTGGGCGCGCTGGTGGCCACGCTGTACGCGGCGGGCCTGAGCGCGGCACGCATCGAGCAGCTGGCGCTGGACCTGCAGCCCTGGCAGTTCCTGCGCTGGAACCTGGGCGGTGCCGAGCGCTGGCGCGGCGACGGCCTGGCCGACCTGGTCAACCGGGCGCTGGACCACCGGCCCTTGCAGGCCTTGCCGCTGCCGGTGGTCTGCGCCGTGCAGCGCCTGCGCGACGGCGCGGTGCTGGGCTTCAACCAGGGCGACGCCGGCCTGGCGGTGCAGGCGGCGTCGGCGATCGAGGGCCGGATGGCGCCGCTGACCCTGCGCGGCGAGCGTTATGCCGATGCCGATCTGCGCATGCCCTTGCCGGTGCGGCTGGCGCGGGCGCTGGGCGCCAGCCGGGTGCTGGCGGTGGATGCGTCGGCCCGCGAAGACAGCTTTCCGGCCGACGCCACCGACTACCGCGCCGCCGACCTGCACAAGCGCGTGCTGACCCGGCCCGACGCCGCCCTCGCCGATGTGCTGCTGCACCCGGCCATCGGCTACTGGGCCGGCTGGACGCGCGACTACCGGGCGCGGGTGATCGCCACCGGGTATCGCAGCACGCTGGCAGCGGCTGAACGGCTGCGGACCTTGCACAAGGGCTGAACCAGGCGGCGTTGCCGGACGCTGCCGGGCGTTGTTGGGCACTGTCGGACCCCGCGGGCAGCAAACCGCCGCCGTTCGCCGGTCGCCGGTCGCCAATCGCCAATCGCCAGCCGCCAATCGCCAATCGCCAATCGCCAATCGCCAGCCGCAGCCGCAGCCGCAGCCGCAGCCGCAGCCGCAGCCGCAGCCGCAGCCGCAGCCGCCGGCCGCCGGCTGCCGGTCAGGTCGGCCCGGCGGCCAGCCACAGCGCCATGCGCCGCGCCAGCTGCTGCAGCGCCTGCCGGTGGGCGGTGACCAGCGCGTGGGCGTCGGTGCCGCTGGCGGCGGTGATGAAAGCGGCGTCGCCGACCCGGGGCGCGCTGGCGCCGCTGGGGTCGGCCACGCTCCAGCGGGCCAGCAGCGACACGCCGCGGCCGTCGGGCGTGACGTCGAGCGCGCCGATCTCGATCCGCCACTGCCGCGTCGGGGTCAGTCCCGGCGGCAGCGGGGCGGCCCACACCGGCTGGCCCAGCGCACGCGAGAGGTCGGCGCGCAACAGCCGCGGCACCGCGTCGCGCAGCGGCTCGGCCCAGCGCGCGCCGCCCAGCGGCTGCAGGCCGGCAGCGCCTTGCGGCACCAGCAGCGCGTCGCGGTCGAGGTGGCCGGGCAGGGTCACCGGCGCCATCAGCTGCCAGACCGGCGCGGCGGCCCCCGGCGGCGCCGGCAAGGCGGTGATCGGTTCGGCCGCATCGGTCGCCTCGACCGGCAGCCGCAGCCAGCTGACCGCCGGCAGCGGCGTGCCGCAGGCCGACAGGGCGCCGGCCAGGGCTGCCAGCGCGGCCAGCGCGGCCAGCAGCGCCGCCCGACGCGCCGTGGCGACAAGGGTGGGCTGGGCCGGCAGGACGGGCGGGCCGGAGGGCCGGGGCGGGTGGGTGGGCATGGCCATTCCTTGGGTGCGGGTTTGCGGCGGCGGGGTCGGGACGGCGGCGCGGGCTTGGCGCCGGGGTGGCTGTGGCGGAGGCCGCGGTCGGTCAGGCCACCGCCGGGCGCATCAGGGGCCGGCGGGCGCGGCCGCGCGGCCGCGCAGCAGTGCGTCGGGGTGGCGTTCGAGCAGGTCGCCCAGGGTGCCCAGCGAACGCGCGGCACGTGCCAGGTCCTGCAGCGCGCGGTCGGCGTTCAGCCGCAGGGCCGAATCCTCGGCCGCGGCTTCACGCAGCGTGGCCGCTGTCCGGCCCAGTTCGGTGGCGGTCTGGCGCAGGTCGGCCACCAGCGGTGTGCCGGCGGCGGCCAGGCCCTGCACCTGGGCTGCCGCGCCGCCCACCTGCGAAGCCGCAGCGCCGACCTGCTGCGCCATCTGCTGGGCGGCCGGCGTCAGCTGCTGCAGCGTGCGGCGCGATTCGGCCAGCGTGCTGGCGGCAGCACGGGCCAGCGGGCCGAGCTCGCGGTCCAGCCGCTGGGCCAGCGTCTTCAGCGCCTGTGCGGCCTCGGCGGTGTGCACCAGCGCCCGGCGGGCCTGCGGGTCGGACAGCAGCTCGCGGGTGGACGCCGCCACGGCCGCCAGGTCGCTGCCGATCTGCTGCAGATCGAGCGCCTGCAGTTGCGCCTGCAGGGTCTGCAGCTGGGTGCGCTCGGTCGGGATGGCGGGCAGCGCCGTGGCGGCAGCGGGTGCCGGCGCCAGCGTGGTGGCCCGCGCCGGGTCGATGTCGAGGTCGACATAGAGCAGGCCGGTCAGCAGGCTTTGGGTGGCCAGCCGCGCCACCAGGCCCTGGCGCACCAGCGCAGGCATCAGCGCGCCACGCTCGGGCGCGGCCGGGCCCAGCACGCCGGCCAGCAGGGCGCGGTCGAACTCGGCGGTGACCGGCATCTCCAGCCCCTGCGGGCCGGCCGGCGCCAGCAGGATGCGCGTGACCTGGCCCACCCGCACGCCGCGCAGCACCACCGGCGCGCCGATCTGCAGGCCGTAGACCGAGCTGTCGAAGCGCATGGTCGCGGGCTCGGTGGCGGCAAACCAGCGCCCGCCCACCAGCACCGCGGCCAGCACCAGCAGGCCCAGGCCGGCCAGCGTGAACAGGCCCACCCGCAGCCCCGCGCGGCGCTGGGCGGTCGGCTTCATGGCGCGCCCTCGGGCGGTGCGGTCGGCCTCATGGCGCGACCTCGGGTTGTGCGGCGCTGGCCGGCCGGTCGGCGGCACTGCGCTGGAAGAAGCGGCGCACCGGCGCCGGGCCGTGTTGCAGCAGGTCTTGTGGCGTGCCCAGGGCGGTCATGGTGCGGGTCTGTTCGTCGAGGTAGAGGGCGCGGTCGGCGACCAGCCGCACGCTGTCGATGTCGTGGCTGACCATCACCACGGTGGTGTCGAGGTGGCGGCGCAGGTGCAGCACCAGCTCGTCGAGCCGGGCGGCGTTGAGCGGGTCGAGGCCGGAGCCGGGTTCGTCGAGGAACAGCAGGTCGGGGTCGAGCGCCAGCGCGCGGGCCAGCGCGGCGCGCTTGCGCATGCCGCCCGACAGCTGCGCCGGCATCTGGTCGAACTGGCCGTGCAGGCCCACCAGCGCCAGCTTGAAGCGGGCGGATTCTTCGCGCTCGGCGGCGCTGCGGTGGGTGAACAGGCGCATCGGCATCATCAGGTTGTCGCCCAGTGTCATCGAACTCCACAGCGCGCCGGCCTGGAACATCACGCCGAAGCGCCGCCGCAGCGCCGCCAGCGCGGCGGCGTCACCCTGGTGCAGGTCGTGGCCGTCCAGCTGCACGGTGCCGGCCAGCGGCAGCTCCAGGCCGACCAGGTGGCGCAGCAGCGTGCTCTTGCCGCAGCCGCTGGGGCCGACGATGCCCAGCACCTCGCCGCGCTGCACGCTGAAGTCCAGCCCGTGCAGCACTGCCCGGCCGCCGGCCTGCACGGCCAGGCCGCTGACGGCCAGCAGCGGGGTGGTGGCAGGGGCGCCAGCGGTCGGGGCGCCGCTTGCCGCGCGGGTGGTGGAAGCGTGGTCCATCAATAGCCGAGGCTGGTGAACAGCACGGTGGTGCCGCAGGCCGCGGCGACGATCCAGACCAGCGCCTTGACGACCGCCGCGGTGGTGGCCGCGCCCACTGCCTGCGCGCTGCGCCCGGCCTGCAGGCCTTCGCGGCAGCCGGCCAGCGCGGCCAGTGCGGCGTAGAGCAGGCCCTTGAACAGGCCGATGCCCAGGTGGGTGCCGTTGAGCGCCCGCAGGCATTGGTGAAAGTACTCGGCAGTGGTGACGCCATAGACGCCCACCGCCGCCGGCCAGCCGGCCACCACGCCGGCCAGCGCGCCGAAGCCGATCAGCGCAGGCGCCACCAGCGCCAGCGCCAGCAGCCGCGGCAGCACCAGGTGGTTGATCGGGTCGATGCCCAGCACCCGCAGCGCGTCGATCTCCTCGCCGGCCTTCATCGTCGCCAGCTGGGCGGCGAAGGCCGAGCCGACCCGGCCGGCCAGGATGATGCCGGTCATCAGCCCGCCCAGTTCGCGCACCATGCCGACGGTGACGACGTCGGCCAGGAAGTTCTGCGCGCCGATGCGGCCCAGTTGCGCCCCGCCCATGTAGGCCAGCATCAGGCCGATCAGGCCGCAGGTGAGCAGCACGATGGGCAGCGAGCGCGGTCCGGCCAGGTCGAGCTGCTGCAGCACATCGGCCCAGCGCAGCGTGCTGCGCCCGCGCAGCCAGCGGCCCAGCGCGATCAGCACGTCGCCCAGGAACGCGGCGGTGGTGGCTGCCTCGGCCAGCGGGCCGGCCGCGCGCGGCGGTGGTGGGTCGGCGGACAGGGCCGTCGGGTCGGCGACGGGTGCGGTGCGGTGTGCAGTGACCGGCGCGACGATCGGTCCGGCGGGCTGCCCGGCCTCTGGCGGCAGTGCCAATACCAGCACCTCGCGCAGCCCGGCGGGCAGGCCGTCCAGCTGCAGCGTGGCACCCGCTTGCCGCAGCGCCACCGCCAGGGTCCACAGGCGTGCGGCTGCGCCGCTGTCCCAACCGACCATCGTTCGGCCGTCGAAAGCCGCCAGCCCGCCTGCGGGCAGCGGCGACGGCATAGGCAAGGCGGCTGCTGCGCGTGCGGGCACGTCGCCATCGCCATCACCATCGCCCTCGCCGCGGGTTCGCCAGTCACCGCTCAGCCGCAGCGTCCATTGCTGCGGCCCGCCGTGCCAGTGGGCCTGTGGCGGGCCGGACGGCGCGCCATTCGGTGGGGCATGCCCCGTCGACCGCCCTAGGCTGGCGTGGTGGTCGTCGATCGGCGCGTGGGCAGCCATGTCGGTGGATGACAAGATCGGCGGGTCGCGGTCATCGCGTCGGCGCGGGTGCGCCAGCGGTGCGCGTTCATCAGGCAAGCGCCGCGTTTCGCATGGCGCTGCGGCAGCCCTTCGGGCGGCCGTGCGGGCTCATCGCCCAGAGGTTGAGAGGAATTCGAGCGTGCCCGAGCGACGGCGTGGTGAGCGGGCATGATCGAAAAACTCTCAAGCTCTCAGGCCGCGGCGATCAACTCGGCCGGGATGGTGTGGTTCTGGCCGCCGCGGCGGGCGATCTTCAGCGCGCCGACCTGGTTGCCGAGCGCGACGCAGCGCTGCAGCGGCCAGCCCAGCGACAGGCCGTGCAGCAGCGCGCCGCGGAAGGCGTCGCCACAGCCGGTGGGGTCGAGCACGGTTTCGGCGGCCACCCCGGGCACGTGGCTGCGCACGCCGCCCTGCCAGACCTCGCAGCCGTCGGCGCCCAGCGTGACGATCACGCCACGCAGGTTGGCCTGCTGCGACAGCGCCTCCACCGTGGTGCCCATGCGCTCGCACAGCATCGCGGCCTCGTAGTCGTTCACCGCCACCCAGCTGGCCTGGGCGGTGAATCGGCGCAGGTCGTCGCCGTCGAACATCGGCAGGCCCTGGCCCGGATCGAAGACGAACGGGATCTCGGCCGCGGCCAGCTGGGCGGCGTGGCTGAGCATGGCCTCGCGGCCGTCGGGCGCAATGATCGCCAGCGTGATGTCGGCGCGGTCGGTCGGCAGCACGGTGTTGTGGGCCAGCTGCATCGCGCCGGGGTGGAAGGCGGTGATCTGGTTGTTGTCGCCGTCGGTGATGATGATGGCCTGCGCGGTGTAGGTGTCGCCGGCCATCAGCACTTGCGAGGTGTCGATGCCCCAGCCCTGCAGGCGCAGCAGGTAGTCGCCGCCGTCGTTGCCCAGCGCGGCCATCACCAGCGGCGCACCGCCCAACAGGTGCAGCGTGTAGGCGATGTTGCCGGCGCAGCCGCCGAACTCGCGCCGCAGCGTCGGCACCAGGAACGAGACGTTCAGGATGTGCACCTTGTCCGGCAGGATCTGCTGCGAGAACTGGCCGGGAAAATTGGTGATGGTGTCGAAGGCGAGCGAGCCGCAGATGAGCACTGACATGGTGTTGGGACCGGCGGGTGCCGTTTCGGGGTGAGGTGGGGGACGGGCAGGTGGGCGCCGAGGGCACCCGCCGACTCAGAGGTTGAGACGAATTCGAGCGTGCCCGAGCGACGCCCCCAGACGCGCCTGATCTAGGAGGCTGTCGGGCTTGGGGACGGGCCTGCGCCAGGGCGAGTATTTGCAACGACCAGCGGGTGCATTTGGGGGTGGTGAGCGGGCATGATCGAAAAACTCTCAGCCTCTCAGAGGGTGTTGACGAATGAATGGCACCCGCGCCGGAGTGGCCCAGGGCCGCCCGGCCCGCAGGGTGAGGCCCCAAAACGGGCCCACTCGTCGTTGCAAATGCTCGCCGGGCCTGCAGCCCGCCTGCGCTGTGCGCCTGAATTGGGCCCGTTTTGGGGTCTCACGCGGGTGCCATTCATTTTGTCAAC
>JBBQVF010000085.1:0-19660 GCA_038211805.1 Burkholderiales bacterium
GGTAAAGGAGGAGTCGACGGGCTTGCGCCAGCAAGCGTGTCGGCGGGGGACACGGAGTCATCCGGTCACCCGGCGGCCTCGGCCTCGTACCGACCCGAACCGGGTTTGAACGCAGCGACAGAAAGCCGCCGCTCGCAACGACCGCAACGACCCCGACGAGCCGCAAGCTGCCCAGCCCGCAGGCAGCGCACACAGCGAAAGCGCAGCCGTACCCTGGCCCCGATGGCCGTTCGTCACCGCCATCGCGTATGGTGCCTCCATGAGCACCACCACCTTCCTGGTTCGCAAGGACAAACTGCCCGTCACCCACCTGCAGGTGGCGGCCGACCTGCCGCTGGCCGATGGTCAGGTTCGGGTGCGGATCGACCACTTTGCGCTGACCTCGAACAACATCACCTACGCCGCCTTCGGCGACGCGATGAACTACTGGCAGTTCTTTCCGGTGGCGTCCCCCGACGGGTTGCCCTGGGGCTGCATCCCGGTGTGGGGCTTCGGTGACGTGGTGCAGTCGCTGCACCACGGCGTGGCAGTGGGAGAGCGGCTGTACGGCTATTGGCCGATGGCCAGCCACGCGGTGCTGCAGCCAGCCAGGTTGTCGGCCACCGCTTTCAGCGACGGTGCACCGCACCGCGCCAGCCTGCACGCCGTCTACAACCAGTACCAGCGCTGCAGCGCCGACCAGTTCTACACGCCCGACACCGAAGCGCTGCAGGCCTTGCTGCGGCCGCTGTTCCTCACCGCCTGGCTGATCGACGACTTCCTGGCCGACAACGCCTTCTTCGGATGCACCACGGGCGGCCAGCTTGGCGTGATGCTGCTGTCGTCGGCCAGCAGCAAGACGGCCTATGCCACCGCCGCGCAACTGGCCAGGCGGACCGACGTCGAGGTGGTCGGGCTGACGTCGGCCGCCAATGTCGCTTTCTGCCGCAGCCTGGGCGTCTACAGCCGCGTGCTGACCTACGACCAGCTGGAAGCGCTGCCCGCCGACACACCCTGCGTGTACGTCGACTTCGCCGGCAACGGCGCGCTGCGCCAGGCGGTCCACACCCGCTTCACGAAGCTGGCCTACAGCTGCTCGATCGGCGGCACGCATGTCGAGCAACTGGCCGGCGCGCGCGACCTGCCCGGCCCCAGGGCGACGTTGTTCTTTGCGCCAGCCCAGGTCAAGAAGCGCAGCGCCGACTGGGGTGCGGCCGAATTCGGCCAGCGCCTGGTCGCCGCCTGGCACGGCTTTCGCGCCCAGGTGAGCGGTTCAGCCACACCGTGGCTGGTGGTGCAGACGCACGCCGGCGCCAACGCCGTGCAGACCGCCTACACCACGGTGCTGGGTGGCAAGGGCGATCCCCGAACCGGACACATGCTGTCGTTGAACGGAATTTCCTGATCCCGCAGGCCCGGCAACCAAGCCGCGGGCGGGGCGGACTCGTCAACCGGCACGATCAGGGCAGCGCGGCAGCTGCCTCGGGGTCAAAGCACCAGCAGCGCGCGGAAGTCGTTGACGTTGGTGAAGGTGGGCCCGGGCACCACCAGGTCACCCAAGGCGTGGAAGAAGCTGTAGGCGTCGTGGCGGTCGAGGTAATCCGCCGGCTTCAGCCCCAACGCCGCAGCGCGGGCCAGCGTGTCGGGCCTGGCCACCGCGCCGGCGTTGTGCTCGATGCCGTCGATGCCGTCGGTGTCGGCCGACAGCACCCAGACGCCCGGCTGGCCCTGCAGCGCGATGGCGCAGCCCAGCAGGAACTCGCTGGCCCGGCCACCCCGCCCGGGCGGCTGCCCAGGCGCGCCGCGGGTTTGGCCCAGGGTCTCGACGGTGACCGTGGTCTCGCCGCCCGACAGGATCACGCAAGGCCGCTTGAACGGGGCCGCGGGCGGCTGGCCATGGCGGGCCACCGCGCGGGCCAGCGCCGCATGCACCTTGCCCACCTCGCGGCTCTCGCCCTCGATTTGGTCGCTGAGGATGTAAGCCGCCATGCCGGCCTGGCGGGCCAGCGCAGCCGCCGCCTCCAGGCTGGCCTGCGGCGTGGCGATCAAACGCAGGTCGTGGCCGCCGAAGCAGGGGTCGCCGGGCTTGGGGGTTTCGAATGCACCGCTCTCCAGGCCGGCGCGCGCCGCCGCGGGGATGTCGATGCCGTAACGCGCCAGGATGGCCAGTGCGTCAGCGCAGGTGCTGGCGTCGGCCACCGTGGGGCCGCTGGCGATCACCGACGGGTCGTCGCCCGGCACGTCGCTGATCAGCAGCGTGACCACCCGTGCCGGCGCGCACAGCGCCGCCAGCCGGCCACCCTTGATTGCCGAGAGGTGTTTGCGCACGGTGTTCATCTCGTCGATCGCCGCCCCGCTCTTGAGCAATGCACTGTTGATCGCCTGCTTGTCGGCGAAGGCCAGGCCATCGGCCGGCAGCGACAGCAAGGCCGAGCCACCGCCGGAGATCAGGCACAGCACCAGGTCATCGGCGGTCAGCCCGTGGGTCAGCCCGACGATGCGCTGGGCGGCCAGGCGGCCGGCCTCGTCGGGCACCGGGTGGCGGGCTTCCACCACCTCGATGCGGCCCGGCCGGGCGCGGTAGGCCGGCGGCACATGGTCGTAGCGGG
Source organism: Burkholderiales bacterium (assembly GCA_038211805.1). GTDB lineage: Bacteria > Pseudomonadota > Gammaproteobacteria > Burkholderiales > Burkholderiaceae_C > Pseudaquabacterium. Next base: position 2,589 of record JBBQVF010000085.1, read on the forward strand.
TGACCACCAGGCCCGAGAGCGGCGCATCGGCCGGCCACAGCGCGTCCACCGCTGCGGCCATCGCACCGCCGGCCTTGCCGGCGCCCAGTACCAGCGTGCGGCCCTTGGCCGGATCGGGTGGTGGCGGCAGATGCCGGGCCATCACGTCGGCTGGCAACGCACGCGAGACCGCGGCCGCATACAGCGCGCGCAGGAAACCCAGGGGGTCTTCGGTGGGTGCAGGGGTGTTCATGTGATGATTATCTGGTTCCCCCGATGCCCTTCCCGCGCGTCACGCGCGGGCCGTCGGCCTACCATCGGCGCCCCATCCGACGCCCGCCCGCCCAGCGCATGACCGCCGACCGCACGCTGCTGATCGCTCACGCCGAGGTTCTGGTGACGATGGACACCGCGCGCGGCGAACTGCGCGGTGCCCGCCTGGCTGGGCGGCGATGCTGCTGGCGCGCGTCGGCAGGAGCCTGGCGCCGGGCATGGCCGCCGACCTGGCGCTGTTCGACCTGCACACGCTGGGCTTTGCTGGTGGCGCAGTGCATGATCCGGTGGCCGCCTTGCTGCTGTGTGCACCGACGCCAGCGGCCTGCACCATCGCCAACGGCCGGGTGGTGGTGCGCGAGGGCCAGCTGACCACGCTGGACCTCGGCCCGCTGGTGGAACGGCACAACCAGCTGGCGATCGAGCTGGCGATCCCCCTGGCCAACGGCTGACCCGCGTTGAAAGCCATGGCCGCCCTGGCACCGAAAGGATGAACATGCCCCAATCCCAATTCGCTCGCTCGCGCGCCGCCCTGGTGGCGGCCTCGCTCACCGCCGCAGCCGCCATGCCCGCCTGGGCCTGGGGGCCCTATGGCCACCAGACGGTGGGTGCCATCGCCGACCAGCTGATCGACGGCACGCCCACCGCGAAGAAGGTGCGCGCGGTGCTGGGCAGCAACCTGCAGATGGCGTCGGTGTGGGCCGACTGCGTGCGGGGCGTGGAATCCAGCGCCGGCAGCTGGCGCTACGTCGGCAGCGGCACCTTCAAGGAATGCGCGTCCTACGAAAACGACGCCAGCAAGGCCGCCATGGTGGCATTCGTCAAGCGCAATGCGTCGCGCTGCGGCGGCAATGCCAGCGCGGTGCAATGCCGCCACACCGCCCACCACTTCACCAACATCTCGATCCAGCACGACCGCTACGACCCCGCGCTGCCGGGCGCCAACCCGAACGACCTGGTGCATGCCATCGGCGCGGCCCTCACCGTGCTGCAAGGCGGCAAATCGCCCGCGCCGATCAACATCGCCAGCCAGCGCGAGGCACTGCGCCTGCTGTCGCACTACATCGGTGATCTGCATCAGCCGCTGCACGTCGGGTCGCTGTACCTCGACGACGCCGGCAAGCCCGTCAACCCGGCCACCGAACAGCAGGCCCGGGCGACCGACAACCGCGGCGGCAACCAGCTGATGCTCAAGGGCTGGAAGCTGCACCGCACCTGGGACGACGTGCCCGGCAAGTTGACCACCACGCTGATGGCGGGCCAGGGCGCAGCCGAAGCCCGGCTGGTCAAGCCAGCCTCCGGGCCGATCAACCAATGGCCCGCGGCCTGGGCCAGTGACACCCTGGCCGACGCCGACCTGGCGTACAAGGGCCTGAAGATCGAACCGAAGGTTGCCGACGCCTGGGTGGTGAAAGCCACCGAGCCCGACTACCGGCTGGCGCGCGAGGCCTTGCAGCGCGCACAACTCGTCAAGGCCGGCGCCCGGCTGGCGCAGATCGTCACCACGCTGTGGCCCTGACCGCAGCAGCCCGCACCTGCCGAATGGCTTGCCCCGACATCTCGACATCCTGAAAGAAGAACGCCACATGAAGATCGATTTTGTTTCCGACATCGCCTGTCCCTGGTGCGCCGTCGGCCTGAACGCGCTGGAGCAGGCGCTGGCCCGCGTCGCGCCCGAGATCACCGCCACCGTGCACTTCCAGCCGTTCGAGCTGAACCCGCAGATGGGCCCCGAAGGCCAGGAGATCGTCGAGCACATCACCCAGAAATACGGCATCAGCCCGGCCCAGGTGGCGGCCAACACCGAGGCCATCCGCCAGCGCGGCGCCGAGGTCGGATTCACCTTCGGCATCGGCAAACGCAGCCGCACCTGGAACACCTTCAACGCCCACCGCCTTCTGCACTGGGCCGGCCTGCAGGGCGACGCGCCGCAGCGCGCGCTGAAGCATGCGCTGCTGAAGGCCTACTTCACCGACGGCCTGAGCCCGGCCGACCCCGACGTGCTGGCCCAGGCCGCGGCCGACGCCGGGCTGGACGAAACCGGCGCCCGCACCGTGCTGGCCAGCGACGCCTACACCGTCGAGGTGCGCGAGGCCCAGGCCTTCTACCACCAGCAGGGCATCAGCTCGGTGCCGGCGATCATCATCAACGACCGCCACCTGATCAGCGGCGGCCAGCCGGTCGAGGTGTTCGAGCGGGCACTGCGCCAGATCGCCGCCGAGGGGGCCGCAGCTTGAGCGCCGCGACAGAGGCAGGCCACGACTTCGGCCTGATCGGCCTGGCGGTGATGGGCCAGAACCTGGTGCTCAACGTCGAGAGCCGGGGCTTTTCGGTCAGCGTCTACAACCGCACCGAGGCCATCACCACCGCGTTCGTGGCCCGCCACCCGGGCAAGCGCATCAGCGCCTGCGCCACGCTGGCCGACTTCGTGCACAGCCTGGCGCGGCCGCGCAAGCTGATGATCATGGTCAAGGCCGGCAGCGCGGTCGATGCGGTGATCGAGCAACTGATCCCGCTGCTCGACCACGATGACATCGTCATCGACGGCGGCAACAGCCTCTACACCGACACCGAGCGGCGCGACGCCTGGCTGACACCGCTGGGCCTGCGCTTCGTCGGCGCGGGCGTGTCGGGCGGCGAAGAGGGCGCGCGCAAGGGCCCGGCCATCATGCCGGGCGGGCCGGCCAGCACCTGGGCCGTGATGCAGCCGATCTTCGAGGCCATCGCTGCCAAGGTGGACGGCGCGCCCTGCGTCATCCACATCGGCCCGGGCGGCGCCGGCCACTACGTCAAGATGATCCACAACGGCATCGAGTACGGCGACATGCAGCTGATCTGCGAGGCCTACAGCCTGCTGAAGGCGGCCGGCCTGTCGACCGACGAAATGGCCGCGGTCTTCGAGCAGTGGAACGACGGTGACCTGCAGAGCTACCTGATCCAGATCACCGCCAGGGCGCTGGCCCAACGGGATGCGGCCACCGGCACGCCGGTGGTCGACCTGATCCTCGACAAGGCCGGCCAGAAGGGCACCGGCCAGTGGACGCAGCTGAACGCGGCCGAGAACGCGGTGGTCATCAGCACCATCAACGCCGCGGTCGAGGCGCGGGTGCTGTCGTCGCAGAAGGCGCAGCGCGTCGTGGCCAGCCGGCTGCTGCAAGGCCCGGCGCCGGTGCTGGCGGTCGACCGCGCCGTGCTGGTGGCGCAGGTACACGACGCGCTGTACGCCAGCAAGATCGTCAGCTACGCGCAGGGCATGGACCTGCTGCGCTCGATGAGCGACAAGCAGCGCTGGAACCTCGACCTGGCCGGCATTGCCGGCATCTGGCGCGGCGGTTGCATCATCCGGGCGCGCTTCCTGAAGCACATCACCGAGGCCTACCGCGCCAACCCGGCGCTCGACAACCTGATGCTGGCGCCGTTCTTCCAGCAGGTGCTCAACCGCAGCCAGATGGCCTGGCGACAGGTGGTGGCGCAGGCGGTGACCGCCGGCATCCCGGTGCCGGCCTTCGGCGCGTCGCTGGCCTACTACGACAGCCTGCGCACCGAACGGCTGTCAGCCAATCTGCTGCAGGCGCAACGCGACTTCTTTGGGGCCCACACCTACGAGCGCGTCGACAGGCCAGCGGGTCAGTGGTTCCACACCGACTGGCCTGAAGTCATCGACTGACCCGCGCAACCGCCGCTGACCACCCGCGTCGCTGGAAACCCGCATGGACTTCCTGAATGTCTTGAGCCTGGCGATCGGCATGATCACCGTCTACCTGGTGCTGGCGCTGTCCATCACCGCCTTCAACGAGGCGATCGCGGCGCTGCTGAGCAGCCGCGGCAAGTGGCTGCGGCGCGGCGTGGCGTCGCTGTTCTCCAGCGATGCCAGCGACCGCGGCAACATGGCAATCGCCTGCAAGGTCTACGACAGCCCCTACATTGCCTACCTGCAGCGCGGCAGCCGCTTTCTGCCCAGCTACCTGCCGGCCTGGAACCTGCTGCAAGGCATGCTGGAGGCGGCCTCGCCGATCCGCAACCGCGGCCTGTCGACGCTGGACGACCTGCGCGCTGCCGCGCAAGACCTGCCCGCAGGCTCGCCGATCCGGGTCGGCCTGGAGAACCTGCTGGCCGCCGGCGACACCACGGTCGAGGATTTTCAGCAGCGCTACGAGGCCTGGTTTGCCACCTTCGAGGCCCAGGTGATGGCCTGGTACAGGCAGAAGACCCAGCTGGTGATCGGCGGCCTGTCGATCGTGGTGGCGCTGGCGATGAACGTGGACACGCTGCAGCTCGTCAACCAGCTGGCGACCGACCCCAAGGTGCGCGAGACGCTCGCCGAGCAGGGCAGCCAGATCGCGCACCAGCCCGATCCGGCTGCCGCCTCGGCCTCGCTGCCGGCGGCCGCGCAGCCGGCCAGCGCGGCGCCCAGCCTGGCAGCAGCCGTGGAGACCGTCCAGCAGCGCAGCGCCAGCCTGAACGCCTCGGGCTTGAAACTGGGCTGGACGCCAGCGGCCTGGCACACGACCTGGCAAAGCCCGCTGAATGCGCTTGAGAAGCTGGTCGGCCTGCTGTTGTCGGCCTTTGCGGTGTCGATGGGGGCGCCGTTCTGGTTCGACCTGCTGAAGAACCTGGTCTCGATCCGGGCGGTGGGCAAGAACCTGGCCGAGCAGAACGAGGCGCGCGACAAGGAAAAATAGCGCTGTCTGGCCGGGCGCTGACCCGGCAGGCCCGGCGCCCGACCTTTGCGGAGGTGCAAGCCGCACGGGTTTGGTGCGCTATCGTGCAGGACTTGGGTGGGGACGTGCCGGCAAATGCCGGGCAGCGACGCCAGCGGCGAAACAATGTGGGCGTGGCCCGGACATTGCAACTTGCCTGACCCAAGACCCTGAACTTGCCGGGCCCGCCCGGCGCTGGCCCCTCCCACCCACTGCCGCCCGACACCCATGAAACAGCCGCTCACCCTCACCCCCACCCCCACCCGCCGCTCACGCCGTGCCGTGATGTCCCTGATGGCCGCCGGTTGGGTGGCGTCGATGTTCGCCACGACGCCCGCCAGTGCCCAGGACACCGCCGTCAAGTTCCAGCTCGACTGGCGCTTCGAGGGCCCCAGCGCCTTTTTCCTGCTGCCGGTGGCGCAGGGTCAGTTCAAGGCCGAGAAGCTCAACGTCACCATCGACGCCGGCAACGGCTCGGGCAATGCCGTCAACCGCGTCGCGTCGGGCACCTACGACATGGGCTTTGCCGACCTGGCCGCGCTGATGGAGTTCCACGCCAACAACCCGACGGCGCCGAACAAGCCGGTGGCCGTGATGATGGTCTACAACAACACGCCGGCGGCGGTGTTCTCGCTGAAGAAGACCGGCATCAAGACCCCCGCCGACCTGGCTGGCAAAACGCTGGGCGCACCGGTGTTCGACGCCGGCCGGCGTGCCTTCCCGATCTTCCAGAAGGCCAACGGCATCGGCGCCGTCAATTGGACCAGCATGGACCCGCCGCTGCGCGAAACCATGCTGGTCAAGGGCGACGTCGACGCGATCACCGGCTTCTACTTCACCAGCCTGCTGAACCTCGAATCCCGCGGCATCAAGGCCGAGGACATCGCCGTGCAGCTGTACCCGCAGCATGGCGTCAAGCTCTACGGCAACGCCATCATCGTCGGCGAAGAGTTCCTGAAGAAAAATCCCGAAGCAGTGAAGGCTTTCCTGCGTGCGTTCGCCAAGGGCGCCAAGGCAGTGATCGCCGACCCCAAGGCCGCCACCGCGGTGGTCAAGGAGCGCGACGGCCTGGTCAACGCCGCATTGGAAGAGCGCCGGCTGCGCCTGGCGATCGATTCGGCCGTTGCCACGCCGGATGCCCGCACCGAGGGTTTCGGTGCAGTGGCCGGTCCGCGCCTGGCACTGATGGCCAGCCAGGTGGCCGATGCCTACGCCACCAAGGGCCGCATCAACCCCGACGCGGTGTGGAACGGCAGCTTCCTGCCGAGCAAGGCCGAACTGAACATCCTGCCGACGGCCAAGTGACCCGTCGAGCACAACCGCGTGCTGCCTTCAGTGGAGGTCGATACCGATCTGGAACATCAGGCCGGCATCGCCCAGCGCATGCACGGTGAACGACCAGTCGCGGCTGGCCTGCCAGCCCAGGCCGATCAACGCCCCCGGCGAGAAGCCGTTGACGTTGAGCGGCACCTTGCTCTGGTATTTGCCGACGTAGCCGTACATCAGGCCGACCGACCATTGGAAGAACACCGACGGTTCGCCGAACAGGCCGTCGCTGCGCCGGCCGACGTAGGCGTAGGCGCTGGGCTGGCCAAAGGAATTGCTGAAAAACGCGCCGCCCAGCAACCAGCGGTCGTCGCTTTCACGCTCCAGGCCCAGGGCATACACCGGCTGGTGCTCCTCGCTGTAGCGCCAGTGGTTGCTGAAGGGCGAGACCGCCAGGCGCCAGTGCGCGGGAGCGTGCCAGGCGTCGAGGCTGGTCACCCGCTCGAGGGTCGACGCCGCCACGGCCTTGATCGACGAATCGTCGGCGGGCGGCACCGCGCTTTGCGCCATGGCTGAGTGGGCCAGCGCACAGACGAGTATGCTGGCGACAGCAAAGATAGGGGGCCGGCCGGCCCTGGAAGTGGAGCGATCCATCGGGCCAATTGTCGCCGGAGCGCGCGGCATCCTTCAGCCGCCCCACCGCATCCGGGTGGCCAAGCCAGCGGGGTGGGCCGGCAGGCTGGCCTGGTCCCTGGTGGCCCTGCAGGCCCTGGGCGGGCTGGGCGGCTGTGCCTGGCTGCAGTCCAAAGAGCGCCAGATCGCCCTGCGGCCCAGCGCCGGCGCGCCGGCCAATGCCGAGACGGCCATCGCTTGGCGCACCGGCGACTTGCGCTACACCGCGCCGTCAGCCAGCACGCCCGACCAGGCGCTGGCGTTGTGGTGGCTGCCGCAGCCCGACCCGCGCGCGCCGACGCTCCTGTACCTGCACGGCACGCTGCGCACGCTGTACGGCAACGCGCCCAAGATCGAGGCACTGCGCCAGGCCGGCTTCGCGATCCTGGCGGTCGACTACCGCGGCTGGGGCGACAGCGCGGCCATCGTGCCCTCTGAGGCCACCATCGTGGCCGATGCCTGGCAGGCCTGGGCTGAACTGCAGCGCCGCCAGCCCGACCCGGGCAGGCGCGTGCTGTTCGGCCATTCGATGGGCAGCGCGGTGGCGGTGCAACTGGCCAGCCGGCTGCGCCATGGCCGCGACTATGGCGCGCTGGCGCTCGAGTCGGCCTTCACCCGCCTGCCCGACGTGGCGGCCGAGGCCGGGTTCTGGGGCCGCATCGGCGCGGCGATGACCACTTTGCAGTTCGACTCGCTGTCGCGCATCGCCGCGGTCGACGCACCCCTCTGGATGCTGCACGGCGATGCCGACAAGACCGTGCCGATCGTGCTGGGCCGGCGCCTGCGCGATGCCGCGCCGCCCGGCGTGCGCTGGGTCGAGGTGGCCGGCGGCTCGCACAGCCGGCTGCACCAGGACGCGCCCGCCCTTTACCAGCAGACCTTCCGCGACCTGCAAGCCGCGCTTTCCGCCAGTCCACCCGCCAGTCCGCCCGCCATCCCGTCGTCCGCCCCGTCGTCCGACCCCCCAACCGCGCCAGCCGCGCCAACCGCGCCGCAACACCGAGCCACGCCATGACTGCCTTTGTCGATTTCAACCAGGTCTGGCTGGCCTACAACGACGACTTGCTGGCCCAGGGCCAGTTCGCGGTCGAAGACATCAGCCTGCAGGTCACCGAAGGCGAGTTCATCGCCATCGTCGGCCCGTCGGGCTGCGGCAAAAGCACCTTCATGAAGCTGGCCACCGGGCTGAAGCGGCCGAGCAAGGGCACGGTGGTCATCGGCGGCCAGCCGGTGACCGGGCCGCTGAAGATCACCGGCATGGCCTTCCAGGCGCCCAGCCTGCTGCCCTGGCGCACCACGGTACAGAACGTGATGCTGCCGCTGGAGATCGTCGAGCCCTACCGGTCGAGCTTCAAGCAGAAGCGGGCCGAGTACGAGCACAAGGCCCGCAGCCTGCTGCAGAGCGTGGGCCTGGCCGGTTACGAGGACCGCTTTCCGTGGCAGTTGTCGGGCGGCATGCAGCAGCGCGCCAGCATCTGCCGCGCGCTGGTGCACGAGCCCAAGCTGCTGCTGCTCGACGAGCCCTTCGGCGCGCTGGACGCCTTCACCCGCGAAGAGCTGTGGTGCACGCTGCGCGACCTGCAGGCGGCGCAGCAATTCAACGTCATCCTGGTCACCCACGACCTGCGCGAGAGCGTGTTCCTGGCCGACACGGTCTACGTGATGAGCAAGAGCCCGGGCCGCTTCGTGGTGCGCCGCGAGATCGAACTGCCGCGCCCGCGCGACCTGGAGCTGACCTACACGCCGCAGTTCACCGACATCGTGCACGAGCTGCGCGGCCACATCGGCGCCGTGCGAAACCAGTTCAGCCACCCGCTCGGCGACCCATCCGCCCACACCACCGGCCAAGCCGCGATCAGGGCGGCGACATGAACCGCACCAAGCGCCTGGAATCGGCGTCGCCCTGGATCCTGCTGGTCGGCACGCTGCTGCTCTGGCAGGGCGTGTGCAGTGCCTTCAACGTCAGCGAGTTCATCTTTCCCAGCCCGCTGCGCATCTGGGACCAGTTGCTGGAGTTTCGCGGCGAGATCGCCAAGCACGCCTGGCGCACCTACTGGGTCACCATGCTGGGCTTCGGCATCGCCATCGTGGTGGGCGTGCTGCTGGGCTTCCTGATCGGCAGCTCGCGGCTGGCCTATGCGGCCATCTACCCGCTGATGACCGGCTTCAACGCCTTGCCCAAGGCGGCCTTCGTGCCGATTCTGGTGGTCTGGTTCGGCATCGGCGTGGGGCCGGCGGTGCTGACGGCCTTCCTGATCAGCTTTTTCCCGATCACCGTCAACATCGCCACCGGCCTGGCCACGCTGGAGCCCGAGCTCGAAGACGTGCTGCGCGTGCTCGGCGCCAAGCGCTGGGACGTGCTGATCAAGGTGGGCCTGCCGCGGTCGATGCCGTACTTCTTCGGCAGCCTGAAGGTGGCCATCACGCTGGCCTTCGTCGGCACCACGGTCAGCGAGATGACGGCCAGCAACGAGGGCATCGGCTACCTGCTGGTCAGTGCCGGCAGCAGCATGCAGATGGGCCTGGCCTTTGCCGGCCTGGTGGTGGTGGGCGCGATGGCGATGGCGATGTACGAGTTCTTCTCGGTGCTGGAGCGGCGCATCACCGGCTGGGCCCACCGCGGCTCGCAGAACCACTGACCCGGCGCCGTCGGGGGGTCAGACGCTGAACGCGCTGACGCATCTCCGGATGGTCAGACGCTGAACGCGCTGACCATGGCCGTCAACCGCCGGGTCTGGTCGCGCATCGATTCGGCCGCCGCGGCGGCCTGCTCCACCAGCGCGGCGTTCTGCTGGGTGGTGCGGTCGATGTCGGTGATCGCACGGTTGACCGATTGCATGCCATCGGTCTGCTCGCGGCTGGCGGCGCTGATCTCGTTGATCAGTTCGGCCACCTGGCGTACCGATTGCCGCACCTCGGTGATCGTGCTGCCGGCCTGGCTGACCAGCACCGAGCCCGAGGCAGTGCGCTCGGCGGCGTCACGGATCAGGCCCTCGATCTCCTTGGCCGCCTGCGTCGTACGCTGCGACAGGGTGCGCACCTCGCTGGCCACCACTGCGAAGCCGCGGCCCTGCTCGCCGGCACGGGCGGCCTCCACCGCGGCATTCAGCGCCAGGATGTTGGTCTGGAAGGCGATGCCGTTGATCACCGAGGTGATCTCGCCGATCTTGCGCGAGTGCTCGTTGATGGCGCCCATGGTGTCGATCACCTGGCCCACCACCGCATGGCCGATGTCGGCCTGGTCGGCAGCCGTCTTGGACAGCTGCAGCGCATGGGCCGCACTGCCGGCGTTGTGCTGCACGGTGCCGGTCAGGTGCTCGACGCTGGACGCCGTCTGCTGCAGCGCGCCGGCCTGCTGCTCGGTGCGCGACGACAGGTCGGCATTGCCCTGGGCGATCTCGTCGGCGGCGCCGTCGATCGCGACCACGCCCTGGCGCACCTCGGCCACCATGCGGGCCAGGCTGCTGCGCATCTCGCGCAGTGCGCCCAGCAGTTGGGCCGCCTCGTCGCGGCCAATGGCTTCGATGTCGGTGGTCAGATCGCCCTGTGCCACGCGGGCCGCCGCGGCCACCGCCGTGCCCAGCGGCTGGGTGATGCTGGCCGTGATGCGCCAGGCGGTCAGCGCCGCCAGCACCAGCAGCAACCCGCCGGCCGAGGCCAGGATGGTCACCATCCGGCTGCTGGCGCGGTTGGCAGCGTCGGTCGCGGCCAGTGTGGCGGCCTTCTGCAGGCCGATGAACTCAGCCAGTTCAGCGGCGGCCTGCTGCTGCAGCGGGTCGATCTTCTTCAGGATCACCGCGCCGGCCTGCTCGGTGTTGAACTGCGCAGCCAGGTCCACCGCCTCCTTGAAGTGCGCGTCGAGCCGGCGGTCGATCTCGGCCAGACGGCTGAACACCGCGCGCTCGGTGTCGGCGAGGCCGGCGGCTTCCAGCTTGCCGCGCGCGGCCCGGTACGCCGCGATGTGCTGCTTGGCCCCCGCCTCGTCCTTCTGCACACCTTCCACCGCCGACTGCAGGCCCATGCTGCGCACGGCAACCGCCCCTTCGACCAGCGACAGCCGCATCGCCACCGCCAGGTCTTCACGTTCGGAGGCGCCGTTCAAGGTGTGCAGCAAGGCCGCGCGGCTGCTGCCGCCGCTGACCAGCGCACCCACCAGCAGCGCGCAGGCCGACAACAGGATCAGGCCGAAGCCCACGCCCAGGCGGGCGCCGATCTTCAAGTCACGCAGGTTCAAGGTAGTCTCCCAACCAGGTTCGGTTCAGGCGCGCCGCCCGGGCGCACCCAGGCCATGCATCAGCCCTTGTAGATGCCGCAACCGACCAGCGTATCGCCCACCCGTTCGAGGTACATCGCCTTGCCTTCCATCTTCTGCGACACCGGGTTGAGGAACTTGTAACCCTCGACCCAGCCCTTGCCCTTGCCCTTGGCCAGGTCGACGAACATCTGGATGATCGGCTTGCCGTCCGGATCCTTCAGATTGATCAGGTCCTTGCCGACCAGCTTGGGGTTGGCGCCCTGGGCCAGGTTCTTGCCGTTCAGGTCGTAGACGATGATGTAGAGGTCACGGTCCTTGAACGACTTGCCGTTGGTGAACTCGTCATAGGCCTTGTCCGGCCCGTTGGCCTTGATCTGGGCGACGGCCTTCCTGACCATGGCCTCGGCTTCTGCAGCCGTGCCCTGCTCGTTCGCGTGGCTGGCGGTGGCAGCCAGGAAGCACAACGTGGACATGGCCAGCAGGCGTTTGAAGAGGGAGAGAAAGGTCATGTCGGGATTCCGTGAGAAAAGGGTCTGATGGGGACAGCCAACGGTCCGGGCAACGTGCGCACGCACGCTCCGTGCTGCTGTTTCGGCACGGCGCGGCCACACTTGAAGCCCAAGCTGCCGATGGGCCTGCCGCGCCCCTACACTCTGGCGCTTTCGCCAAGTTGGCCCGCGCGGCCGCTCCGTCACCATGGGCTGGCACGGCCACCTGCAACTCGACTACCGCCACGACGGTGAACGCACGACCGCGCTGGACCGCCACCACGGCCCGCTGCGCGTGCTGCAGCGGCTGTACCCCGAGGGCCCTGCTGTCTGTCACCATGTGCTGGTGCACCCGCCCGGCGGCATCGTCGGCGGCGATGTGCTGCAGCTCGACGCCACGCTCGCTGCCGGCAGCCACGCGCTGATCACCACGCCGGGCGCCACCCGCTTCTACCGCAGCGCCGGCCCGCTGGCCGAGCAGCAGGTTCAGGCCACGCTGGCCGCCGGCGCCCGCCTGGAATGGCTGCCGCTGGAGAGCATCGCCTACCGCCGCTGCAACGTGCAGAACCGGCTGCGCTTCAACCTGGCGACCGGCGCGCAGATGATCGGCTGGGACGTGCTGGCGCTGGGCCTGCCCGCCGCCGGCGAGCCGTTCGACGACGGCAGCTACCTGCAGCAACTGGAACTGCCCGGCGTCTGGCTGGAGCGCGGCCGCATCGACGGCCGCGACCGCGACCTGTTCGACTCGCCGCTGGGCCTGGCCGGCCGCTCGGTGATGGCCACGCTGTGGCTGGCCGACGGTATGCCGATCGGCCGCGAGCGCACCGAGCAATTGATCGACGCCGCCCGCGCACTGATCGACGCCAGCGCCCTGCCCACCAGCGCCGGCATCAGCGCGCCGCACCCCTCGCTGCTGGTGCTGCGCGCACTGGCCCACCGGGTCGAGCCTGCGATGGCCTTGCTGCAGGCGGTGCGGGCGGCCTGGCGGCCGCTGCACTGGGGGCTGGCGCCCTGTGCGCCACGGGTGTGGCGCACTTGACAGGGCAGCGCCAGGCGTGTGGCGCACTTGAGCGGGTCCGACGAGGCTTCTGTTGGCCCTCAGGCCGCCGGCGCCTGACCGTCCGCCCAGGCCTGCATCAGCGTGTAGGCCACCGCCAGCACCACCGGGCCGATGAAGATGCCGATCAGGCCGAACGACAACAGGCCGCCGACGACGCCGGAAAAAATCAGCAGCAGCGGCAGGTCGGCCCCCATGCGGATCAGCATCGGCCGCAGCACGTTGTCCATCGTGCCCACCACCAGCATGATGACCAGCAGCACCGTGCCCCAGACGTTGTCGCCGATCCAGTACAGCCAGCCCACCGCCGGCAACAGCACCAGCACCGGGCCCAGCTGCGCGATGCACAGCATGAACATCAGCACCGTCAGCAACCCGGCATAGGGCACGCCGGTGATCGCCAGGCCGATGCCGCCCAGCACCGACTGCGCCACGGCCGTGACCCCGACCCCCAGCGCCACGCCGCGGATCGCCTGACCGGCCAGCACCACCACCGCCACGCCCTGCTGACCGCCGAGGCGCCGGCCCACGTTGACCAGCATCGTGGCGGCGGTCTCGCCCTGGGCATACATCAACGCTGCGAGGCCGACCACCAGCAAGGCCTGCACCATCAGCGCGCCCACCGAGCCGATCTGGCCGACGAACCACCGCGCGGCCTCGCCTGCATAGGGCGTCAGCTTGGCGACCAGGCCCTCGGTGCCGGCCGCGGCGGTCTGCTGCCAGAACGCCAGGATCTTCGGGCCGGCAAAGGGCAGGCTGACCACCCAGTCGGGCGGCGCGACCATGCGCAAGCCCGCCAGCCGCTTGCCCATGTCGACGATGTCGTCGGCATGGTCGACCACGGTGACGATGGCCATCGTCACCGGCAGCACGAACAGCATCAGCAGCGCCAGCGTCATCACCAGCACCGCGAGCGAGCGGCGTCCGCCAAACAGCGCCTGCAACCGGCGCATCACCGGCCAGGTGGCCACGACAATGGCGGCCGACCAGATCGCCGGGCCGATGAACGGCCGCAACACCCAGAAGGCGGCCAGGATCAGCCCGGCGATGAACAACACCGCCAGGGTGGTGCGGGCCAGGTCGGCGCGGGGTTCGGTCATGAAATGCGCTCCAGATCGACCGATGGAGTGGCGGTTCGGCCGAGGCGGTCGAACCCGGACAGCTCAGGGCCTGATCGACAAACTCTCAGCCTCTCAGACCCTCAGGCGAAATCGTAACGGCCGCCCCGCGCCAGCGCCTGCTTGTAAGCTGGCCGGCCATGGATGCGGTCGAGGAAGGCCATCAGCTTGGGTCGTCGGCCGTCGAGCCCGGCGCGCTGCGCCGCCGCTTCGAGCGGGAAGCTCAGCATGATGTCGGCGCCGGTCAGCTCGTTGCCGGCAAACCAGAGGCTGCGGCCCAGCTCGGCCTCCATGAAATCGAGCTGGCGGGCGAGGTTGGGCTTGACCATCAGGTCCATCACCTTGGCGGCGATGGCACGCGCCACCGGCCGCACGAAAAAGGGCATCGGCCCGTTGGCGACGCGGTCGAAGATCAGCGTCAGCAGCAGCGGCGGCATCGCCGAGCCTTCGGCAAAGTGCAGCCAGTAGCGGTAGCGCAGCGCCTCGGCCGTGCCGGCCTCAGGCAGCAGGCGGCCGCCGCCGTGGGTTTCGAGCAGGTATTCGACGATGGCGCCGGTCTCGGCCACGGTGGCGTTGCCGTCGGTGATCACCGGTGATTTGCCCAGCGGGTGCACCGCCAGCAGTTCGGGCGGCGCCAGCATGGTCTTGGCGTCGCGCTGGTAATGCGCGATCTCGTAGGGCACGCCCAGTTCTTCGAGCAGCCAGAGCACCCGCTGCGAGCGCGAGTTGTTGAGGTGGTGGACGACCAGCATCGTGTTGCGTCAGGGGCTAGTGCGGGCAGGCCGCGAGGCTTGCATTGTGTCGCGCTCCGGCGGCACGAGGTGCGTCGGGTGTGCCAGGGTCGCCAGCACCGCAGCGGCGGCGGCACGGCCGCTGGCCAGGCTGGCGTTCAGCAGGTAACCGCCGGTCGGCGCGTCCCAGTCCATCATCTCGCCGGCGCAGCACACACCGGGCAGCGCCTGCAGCATGCCGCTGGCGTCCAGCGCCTCGAAGCGCACGCCGCCGGCCGTGCTGATGGCCTCGTCGATCGGCCGTGCCGCGCGCACGGTGATCGGCCAGGCCTTCAGCGCTGCGGCCAGCAGCTGCGGCTGCTGCGCCACCAGCGCGGTCAGTTGCTCGGCGCTGTAGCGCTCACGCAGCAACGCCGCCTTGACGCCGTCCAGCCCGGCCTGCTCCTTCAGGTGGTTGGGCAGCGAGCGGGCACCGCGGCCCCTGGCCAGCGCGGCGGTCAACTGGTCGACGCTGCGCCCGGGCAGCAGGTCGAGCTGCAGCGTGGCCGCGCCGTCGGCGTTGATCGCCTCGCGCAAGCGCGACGACACGGCATAGACCAGGCTGCCCTCGACGCCGCCGGCGGTGATCACGAACTCGCCCTGGCGGTCGAAGGCCGGGCCGCGGCCGTCGTCGAAGTGCAGCCGCACCGTCTTCATCGGCGCACCGGCAAAACGCTCGGCGAAGTACGGACTCCAGCCGACGTCGAAACCGCAGTTGGCCGGTTGCAGCGGGGCCAGGCCGACACCGCGCGCGGCCAGCCACGGCACCCAGGCGCCGTCGCTGCCCAGCCGGGCCCAGCTGGCGCCGCCCAGCGCCAGCACCACCGCGTCGGGCTGCGCCAGCACATCACCGCGCGGTGCGGCGAAGCGCAGCGTGGTGGGCGCATCGCCAGCCGCCCAGCCTACCCAGCGGTGGCGCATGTGCAGGCGCAGGCCCTGGCCGCGCAGCCGGTGCAGCCAGGCGCGCAGCAGCGGCGCGGCCTTCATCTCGGCCGGAAACACCCGGCCCGAGCTGCCGACGAAGGTCTTGATGCCCAGCCCGGCGGCCCAGTCGCGCAGCGCGGCGGGGTCGAACTGCTGCAGCCAGGCCGCCACCTGAGGCGCCCGGTCGGCGTAGCGGCTGACGAAAGGCTCGATCGCCTCGTTGTGGGTGAGGTTGAGCCCGCCCTTGCCGGCCAGCAGGAACTTGCGGCCCACCGAGGGCATGGCGTCGTACAGGTCGACCGACAGGCCGGCCGCCAGCAGGCCTTCGGCGGCCATCAGCCCGGCCGGGCCGCCGCCGACGATGGCCACCAGGGCAGGGGCTGGGGGCAGTGAGGCGGGGCTCGGCGAGTCGGGCGGGAAATCGGTCATGCCCCGAGTCTAGGAGCCTGTCGGGCTGGGGGACGGGCCTGCGCCAGGGCGATCTTCGGTGCCATCTGTCGATGCCGACCGGGGTTCATCCAAAAGACACAGCCAGCGTATACGGTGCACAGCGGGACGAGTCGGGTCCGCGATGGGCCACCAGCGCCCCTCGCGGACTCCGCCGGCCTTGAGACCCGACGGCCGATGCAACCCTTGCGCAACCTGTTCAACCCGACTGCCACCCGACGCCTGATGGGGCTGCTGCTGTTGGCGTTTCTGCTCAGCCACGGCCCTGGCAGCGCCTTGCGCCAGGTGCTGGGCTCGACGCACCGGCACGAGGGCGACCGGCACGAGGGTGGCCAGCCGGCGGCAACGGTCGCCGCGATCAAGGTGCTGCCGGCCGGCCTGGTGACGCTGGCGACGGCCTTGGCCAGCCGCTGGCAGCGGGTCGACGGCCGGGCTGACCCACCGGCACGTCAGGCACGGCAGGCACTGCAGGCACGGCCGGCCTGGCAGGCGTGGCAACCGGATCACCCTGCCCGCAGCCACACCGCAGGCCGGTCAGCCCCGGCGCACCGGCACGACCGCTTCGAACGCCACGGCCACGACATCGCCGATGGCTCGGTGATCGCGCTGGACGACGGCGGCGCGGCCGGTCATCGCGGCGGCGACGGCCTGTCGGCAGCCGCGGGCGCGGGCGCCGAGTTGCCGACCGGCCTGCCCCGTGCGCCGAGCTTGGCGGCCTTGGCCGCCACCATCACCGGCTGGCCTCGGGCGCCCTCGGCCGCCTGGCAGAACGCCCTGGCGCGGCTGCCGGACCGCCCGCCCCGGGCCTGACAGCGCGGGGCAGGCGCTGCCGCCAGCCCAGTTGGCCGCCCCGCCCGCCACCCCCTCAGCCGCAAAACCCGGCCTCCTGCCCGCACCCGCCAATCCCGCAGCGCTTCGCCGCTGCCGGCCGCGGGCTGGCCGGGGGACGAACGCTGGCTGCTGCCCTCACGGGCCGACCGCCGGCTTGCCACTGTCAACCAGGACCTCCGACCCCATGAACCGCTTGCACCCCCGCCCCCCCCCCCCCCCCCCCCCCCCCCCCCCCCCCCCCCCCCCCCCCCCCCCCCCCCCCCCCCCGCCCCCCCCGCGCCCCCCCCCCCGC
>JBBQVF010000086.1:0-19401 GCA_038211805.1 Burkholderiales bacterium
GGTCTGGATGACATCCAGTTGCGTGAGCTGGAACTGCGCCTGTCCTATCTGCGCGAACTGGAAGACCGCCGGGCGGCGGTGCTCAAGAGCATTGCCGAGCAGGGCAAGCTGACGCCCGAGCTGGCGGCGGCCATCGACGCGGCGCCGACCAAGCAGGAGCTGGATGATCTGTACCTGCCTTTCAAGGTCAAACGGCGCACCAAGGCGATGATTGCCCGCGAGGCCGGCATCGAGCCCTTGGCCGACAAGCTGTACGCCGATCCGACGTTGGACCCGTTGAGAGAGGCCGCTGCCTTCATTAACGCAGACGGCGGCTTTGCCGATGCCTTCACGGTGCTCGATGGCGTGCGCGACATCCTGTCCGAGCGCTGGGCCGAAGATGCGGCCCTGGTTGGCAAGCTGCGCGAATGGCTGTGGACGGAGGGCCGCTTCCAGTCCAAGCTGATGGCTGGCAAGGACGAGAACAATCCCGATATCTCCAAGTTCCGCGACTACTTCGACTACGACGAAGCGATCCGCACCGTGCCCTCGCACCGGGCGCTGGCCGTGTTTCGCGGCCGCACGCAGGAATTCCTCGATGCCAAGCTGGTGCTCGATGAAGCGCTGCTGCCGGGGCAGCCCTCGCTGGCCGAGGGCCGAATCGCGCGCCACCTGGGTTGGAGCCACGGCAACCGTGCCAGCGATGATCTGATCCGCAAGACCATCAGTTGGTGCTGGAAGGTCAAGCTCTCCTTGAGCCTGGAGCGCGATCTGTTCGGCCGTCTGCGCGAAGACGCCGAGAAGGTGGCCATCAGGGTGTTCGCCGAGAACCTGCGCGATCTGCTGCTGGCCGCGCCCGCTGGCAAGCGCGTGGTGATGGGGCTGGACCCCGGCATCCGCACCGGGGTGAAAGTGGCCGTGGTCAGCGACACCGGCAAGGTGCTGGCCACCCACACCGTCTACCCGCACGAGCCGCGCTGCGACTGGGAGGGCAGCCTGCACGCGCTGGCCAAGCTGGTGACCGCGCACGGCGTCAACCTGATCGCCATCGGCAACGGCACCGCCAGCCGCGAGACCGACAAGCTGGCCGGTGACCTGATCAAGCGCTCGGCCAGCGTTGCGCCCGACCTGAAGATCGACAAGGTGGTGGTCAGCGAAGCCGGCGCGTCGATCTACTCGGCCAGCGAGTTTGCGAGCAAGGAACTGCCCGACCTCGACGTCAGCCTGCGCGGCGCGGTGTCGATCGCCCGACGCCTGCAAGACCCGCTGGCCGAGCTGGTGAAGATCGACCCCAAGAGCATCGGCGTCGGTCAGTACCAGCACGACGTCAACCAGGCCGCGATGGCGCGCATGCTGGACACGGTGGTCGAGGACTGCGTCAACCAGGTGGGCGTCGACCTGAACACCGCGTCGGCCCCGCTGCTGTCGCGCGTGGCCGGGTTGTCGCCAGCGGTGGCCGCAGCCATCGTGCGCTGGCGCGACGCGCAGGGGGCCTTCCGCAGCCGCCAGCAGTTGCTGCAGGTAACCGGGCTGGGCCCCAAGACCTTCGAGCAGGCGGCCGGCTTCCTGCGCATCCGCGACGGCGACAACCCGCTGGACAGCACCGGCGTGCACCCCGAGACCTACCCGGTGGTGCAGCGCCTGCTGGCCCAGCTGAAGCGCCCGGTGGCCGAGGTGATGGGCAAGGCCGACGTCATCCGCACGCTCAAGCCCGAGGCCTTTGCCGACGAGCGCTTCGGCGCCATCACCGTCAAGGACATCTTCGCCGAGCTGGAGAAGCCCGGCCGCGACCCCCGGCCCGGCTTCGTGGTGGCGCGGCTGGCCGAGGGCGTGGAACACATCAAGGACCTGAAGGAGGGCATGACGCTGGAGGGCACGGTCAGCAACGTGGCCCAGTTCGGCGCCTTCGTCGACCTGGGCGTGCACCAGGACGGGCTGATCCACGTCAGCCAGCTGGCGCACAAGTTCGTCAACGATGCCCGCGAGGTGGTGAAGACCGGCGACATCGTCAAGGTCAAGGTGCTGGAGGTGGACTTGGTGCGGGGCCGCATCTCGCTGACGATGAAGCTGGATGCACCCACCGGCCAGGCGACAGTGGCCGCGCGCGGCGACAACGGCTTCAAGCCGGCCGCACGTGGTGAGCGTCATGCGGCGCCGAGCCGCGGCGCTGCGCCGCAGGCTGTGGCGGGCAGCGCGATGGCCGCGGCTTTCGCCAAGCTGCAGACCAAACGCTGAGCACGCCGTTCGGCGCACGGACCTGATGCCGACCCGCTGCGCCGCCGGATGACTGCCTTCCCCCGCTTGCCCTGTCTGCGCACCCGCCCGCGTGCGCTGCAGGTCTTCGCCGGTCCGCGCGCCCTGTTGCACCTGCGCGAGCGTGGCCTGCGCCCGGCCGATGTGCGGGTGATCCCGGCCGCCGCCGGTGGCCCCAAGGGCCTGGTGTTGAACCCGCTCGACCGTTACCTGTTCGGCCACTGGCTGGCTGGCAGCCCCCACACGCTGCACCTGCTGGGCGCGTCGATCGGTGCCTGGCGCATGGCCTGCGCCACGTTGCCCGATGCCGACGCAGCATTGGCGATGCTGGCCCACCACTACATCCACCAGCAGTTCAACGTGCCCGATGGCGGCTGGCCCGACGCCACCGAGGTCAGCCGGGTGTTTGCCGGGATGCTGGCCAGCCAGTTCGGTGGCCGCGAGGCCGAAGTGCTGGCCCATCCGCAACGCCGGCTGCACATCTTCACCAGCCGGGGACAGGGCGCGCTGCTGCGGCGCGAGGGCCGCTGGCGCACGCCGCTGGGCTATGCCGGCGCGTTTGCGGCCAACCTGCGCCAGCGCGGCGCGCTGGGCAACTGGCTGCAGCGGGTGGTGTTCTCCGACCCGCGTGACGCCTTGCCGCTGCCGCTGGGCGATTTTGCGTCGCACCAGGTGCCGCTGGCCGCCACCAACCTGGGCGCGGCGCTGCAGGCCAGCGGGTCGATCCCGTTCGTGCTGAAGGCGGTGCACGACATCGCCGGCGCGCCGCCCGGCGCCTACTGGGACGGCGGCATCACCGACTACCACCTGCACCTGGACTACGCCGCGATGGACCAGGGCCTGGTGTTGTACCCGCACTTCCAACGCGCGCTGGTGCCGGGCTGGCTGGACAAGGGCTTGAAGCGCCGCCATGGCGCCAGCCCGCGGCTGGACAACGTGATCGTGCTGGCGCCCCACGCCGATTGGGTGAAGACCCTGCCCAACGCCAAGCTGCCCGACCGGCAGGACTTCAAGGCCTACCGGCACGCCAACGCCGACCGGCTGCTGGCCTGGCAAGCCGCGGTGGACGCCGCGCAGCAGCTGGCCGACGAAGCGGCCGACTGGCTGGCCCGGCCCACGCTGGACGCGCTGCCGCTGTAGGCCGTGCGCCGTGAACGGATCGCGCTAGCCACTGCGGCAGGCCGGCCCGGCGCCGGGCCGCTCCCAAGCGGGCCGGCCAGCCGCCCGGCGGGTGGCGGCGGGTCAACCCGGCGCCGGGTGCGCCCCTCACGACTTGCATCCAATGGCGCATGGGACGCGTAAGAACGACCACACCGCTTGCCCGGGCACCGCCCTGCAGGTGTCGTTCAACCCGACCCGGAGCCTCCCATGCCCCATCCCTTGCACTGCCGCCGGTTGCCGCTGGCCGCCGCCGCGCTGGCCCTCTGCGCTGCGCTGCCCGCTGTGCAGGCGTCCAGCCACCGCGAAGCGCCCTACATCGCCACCCAGCCCAAGGTGGACGCCACCGATTTCTACCTGTTCTCCAGCTACGAGGCCGGGCGCAGCGGCTACGTCACGCTGATCGCCAACTATTTGCCGCTGCAGGACGCCTACGGCGGCCCGAACTACTTCTCGCTCGACGCCAACGCGCTCTACGAGATCCACGTCGACAACAACGGCGACGCCAAGGAAGACCTCAGCTTCCAGTTCCGCTTCAAGAACACGCTCAAGGGCATCACGCTGCCGATCAACGGCAAGAACGTGGCGATCCCGCTGATCCAGGCCGGTGCCGTCACCGACAAGGCGGCAGCCGCCTTGAACCTCAACGAGACCTTCACCGTCGACTTGGTGCGCGGTGACCGCCGCAGCGGCACCCGCGCAGCCATCACCAACGCCAGCGGCGGCAGCGCCAGCTTCGACAAGCCGGTCGACAACATCGGCGTCAAGACCATCCCCGACTACGCGGGCTACGCCGCCAAGCACGTGCACAGCGTCAACATCCCCGGCTGCGGCATGCCGGCCAAGCTGTTCGTCGGCCAGCGCAAGGACCCGTTCGCGGTCAACCTGGGCACCATCTTCGACCTGGTCAACGCGCCGGTGTCGGTGATCACCAACCCGGCGCTGATCAACGCCGTGCCCAACACCCTCGACGACAAGAACGTCACCACGCTGGCGCTGGAAGTGCACAAGAGCTGCCTGACCAACGGCGACGACGTCATCGGCGGCTGGACCACCGCCAGCCTGCGCCAGAGCCAGTTGCTGAACCCGGCTGCCGCCCGCGGCCACCAGACCAGCGCCAAGACCGGTGGCGCCTGGGTGCAGGTGTCGCGCCTGGGCATGCCCCTGGTCAACGAGGTGGTCATCGGCCTGCCCGACAAAGACCGCTTCAACAGCAGCAAGCCCAAGGACGACGGCCAGTTCGCCGACTACGTGACCCACCCCACGCTGCCCGCGCTGCTGGAGATCGCGCTGGCCCTGCCCAACACCGCGCCGACCAACTTCCCGCGCACCGACCTGGTCACCACCTTCCTCACCGGCATCCCCGGCGTCAACCAGCCCAAGGGCGTGGTGGCGGCCGAGATGCTGCGGCTCAACACCGCGATTCCCGCAGTGGCCTTCGCCCAACAGAACCGGCTGGGCATCGTGGGCGAAATCCTGCGCGTGGGCGGACCGCAGAACCTGGCGCAGGCCATCGATCTGGCCGGCTACCCGAACGGCCGTCGGCCGAAGGACGACGTGGTCGACATCTCGCTGATCGCCGTGATGGGCGGGCTGTGCGTGGCCAACGGCGGCACCAATGCGCTGGGCTTTGCCGGCAACGCCACCGACTGCACGCCGGCCAAGGTGCCGCTGGGCGCCACCGCGTTGGCGCTGCACGACGCGGTCGACCAGGCCGCCGTGCCCTTCATGACCACCTTCCCGTACCTGGCCACGCCGGTCGGCGGCACCAAGTGAGGCGGCCATGATCAGTTCACGGATCAAGGTTCTCAGCCTGGCGTTGATGGGCAGCCTGGCGCTGGCGGGCTGCTTCGGTGGCGGCGGTGACGACGAGACCGCGCTGATGCCGGCCGACCCGCTGGCGGTGGTGCCCGACACTGCGCTGCAGACAGCGGCCGGCACGGTCGACTACCAGAAGCTGCTCAACAGCAACCCCAGCGAAACGCGCGAGGCGATCGATGTCACGGCCCTGACGCTGCCGACCAGCGAGACCGCCGAGCCGGTGGCGGTCGACTGAAGGGGAGGGCGGTCCGGCGTGCTGCAGCCACGTGGCACCCCGGACCGTACCCGCCTTTGTACCGCCTGTTCCCATGGCCGCGGCGCCTCAGGCGCCTCCAACGTCGAGCTGTCCCGATGTCCCAACACCCGACCGCTGGGCCCCTGCCCAGCCTCCTGCCCGGCCTCCTGCTCGCGCTGCTCGGCCTGCTGTCGATCGCCGGCGCCTGCCAGGCCCGCCCGGTCGTGCCGGCCAGCGACGCCGAGGTGATCGAGCGCCTGCCGCCAGCCGCGCGCACCAGCCGCAGCACCGACCCCTTGGTGGCGGTGGCCGAGGCCCGCGCGCTGCTGGCAGCCAGCCGGCGCGACGGCGATCCGCGCTTTGCCGGCCGCGCGCTGGCCCGGCTTTCGCGCTGGCAGGCCCAGCCGCTGGCACCGGTCGAGGTGTTGCTGGCACTCGCCGAGACCGAGCAATACCTGCACCAGTTCGACGCCGCCACCCGGCGCCTGCAGGCGCTGGTGCAGCGCGTGCCCGACAGCGCCCCGGCCTGGCTGCTGCTGGCCACGCTGCACCGGGTGCAGGGGCGCTACGCCGAGTCCGACGCTGCCTGCACATCGCTGCAGCAGTTGCGCGTCCAGCCTTACGCCGAAGCCTGCGCCATCGAGAACCAATCGCTGCGCGGCGAGCACGCTGCGGCACGTGCGCGGCTGCAGCGGCTGCTGGCCGGCACCGCCGCACCGGCCACCCGGGCCTGGTTGCTGACGACGCTGGCCGAACTGGAACAGCGCGCTGGCCAGGTGGCTGCCGCCGACACGGCCTGGCAGCAATCGTTGCGTGCCGAGCTCGACGGCTACGCGCTGATCGGCTATGCCGACTTCCTGCTCGACCAGCAGCGTGACCAGGCCGCCTGGGTTTTGCTGCAAGGGGCGGCGCCCGGCGAAGGCGTGCTGCTGCGCCAGGCCATCGCCGCCAGGCGGCTGGGCCGCCCGGAAGCCGGGCCGCTGCGCCGCGAGATACGCGAGCGCTACGCCCAGGCCGATCTGCGGCCCGAAGACAGCGGCCACCAGCGCGAGCGTGCGCTGCGCGCGCTCGACATCGAGGGCCAGCCCGCCGCCGCGCTGGGCCATGCCCGGCGCAACCTGCTGCTGCAGCGTGAGCCGATCGACCTGTGGCTGTTCGCACGCGCTGCCCAGGCCGCGAATGACCCTGCCGCGCTGGCCGAAGTGCGGCGCCTGGCCCAACAACAAGGATTGCGCGATGCACGCCTCGACAGCCTGTGAGCCGCAACGCGCTGCCGGCCCGCGCATCCAACCCGGCTGCCGGCCGCTCAACTGTCCATTCACCCCTCCATTCACCCCTCCATTCAGCCACCCGCGGACCGATCGACGAACCCGGCCAGGCGTGCCCGGCGACGGCCGTTGCGACGACCGCTGCCGGGCGCCCGTGCGACCCCGCAGTCGGGGTCTGCGGGCGGTGGCCGCCGGCCTGCTGCTGCTGGCGACCGCGCTGGCACAGGCGCACAAGAGCAGCGACGCCTACCTGTTCTTCGACCAGCAGGCCGATCGCACCAGCCTGCGCTGGGACATCGCGCTGCGCGACCTCGACGTCGCGCTGGTGCTTGATGCCGACGGCAACCGCGAACTGACCTGGGGCGAAGTACGTGCCGCTTGGCCCCGCATCGACGCGCTGGCGTTGCAGTCGCTGGCGGTGCCAGGCTGCAGCTTCGGGGTCGACGGCCATGCGCTGGAGCAGCGCAACGACGGCCTCTATGCCGTGCTGCAACTGAGCGCACCCTGCCGGTTGCCGGCGCAAGCTGCGCTGCGCTACAGCCTGTTCGGCGACATCGACACCACCCACCGTGGCATCGTTCGCCACACCGTCGCCGGCAGTGCCGCAACGGTGCGCATGCTGGTGCCGCAGGTGATGCCGGCCGCGATGCCGGCCGCGATGGCTGGAGCGATGGCCGTGGCGGCGCCGGATGTAGCGCGGCCGGTCGCAGCTGGCCAGGCGCCGGACAAGCCGCAACCGCTGTCTGTCGATGCACCAGCCCGGGTGGTGTTGGACAAGGCTGGCGCACAAGCGCCCGCCACCGAAGCCGCGGTAGCCGCAGCGGTCACGGCTGCAGCCGCTACGCCTGCGGCCGCTACCCCTGCAGCTGCTACCCCTGCAGACGCCACGCCCGCCGACCCGCATGCAGCCTCGTTCATCCGCGAAGGTGTGCATCACATCGTCACCGGCTACGACCACCTGCTGTTCCTGCTGTGCCTGCTGCTGCCTGCCGTGCTGTGGCGATCGCCCGGCCCACCGGCCCGCTGGCAGGCGGTGGCCGGCTGGCGTCAGGCCTTGGGGCCGGTGGCCAAGACCGTCACGCTGTTCACGCTGGCGCATTCGGTCACCTTGGCGCTGGCGGCGCTGGGCTGGGTGCGGCTGGCACCGTCCGTCGTCGAGCCGGCCATCGCCGCCACCATCATGCTGGCGGCCGTCGACAACCTGCGCCCGCTGCTGCTGCGCTGGCGCGGGGCGGTCACCTTTGGATTCGGGCTGATCCACGGTTTCGGCTTTGCCGGCGTGCTGGGGGAGTTGCAGTTGCCGGCAGCCCAGTTCGGCTGGGCGCTGTTCCAGTTCAACCTGGGGCTCGAGCTGGGCCAACTGGTGCTGGTGGCCACGGTGGTGCCATTGCTCTTCATGCTGCGCCACCGCCGCGCCTACGTGCCGCTGGTGCTGCGCGCCGGCTCGGTAGGGGCGCTGGCATTGGCCGCGTTGTGGCTGGTCGAGCGCACGGCCGACTGGACCGGGCTGGGCGTCTAGTTCAACCGTTCCCGGTCGGCGCTGGTCAGCGGCGCGCCGCTACAATTGAGGTCTGTTCAATCCAAAAGAGCGAGAAAGGCACCATGGTTCTGACACCGCGAACTAGCTGGATCGTCACTGACGTCTAGTCGGCTGCGCTGTCACGCCTGTTCCCAGCTTTTTCCCATTGAACAAACCAAGCGCGGCGTCCCCCGCGCTTTTTTGTTGTCTGTTTCGCTTGTCTCAAGAGGCCCCTGGGCCCTGCCGGAGTTACTTCATGATCAAGATCACGCTGCCCGATGGCGCCCAACGCGAGTTTTCACAACCCGTCACCGTGGCCGAGGTGGCCGCGTCGATCGGCGCCGGCCTGGCCAAGGCCGCGCTGGGCGGCCGCGTGGGGCAGGGCGATGGCATGCGCTTGGTCGACACCAGCTACTTGCTCGATGCCGACCAGCCGCTGGCCATCGTCACCGACAAGGACGTCGACGGCCTGGAGATCATCCGCCACTCCACCGCCCACCTGCTGGCCCATGCCGTCAAGCAACTGTTCCCCGAAGCCCAGGTCACCATTGGTCCGGTGATCGAGAACGGCTTCTATTACGACTTCGCCTACAAGCGCCCGTTCACGCCCGACGACCTGGCCGCGATCGAGAAGCGCATGGCCGAGCTGGCCAAGAAGGACGAGCCGGTGGTGCGCCGCGTGCTGCCGCGCGACGAGGCGGTGGCCTTGTTTCTAGCGCAGGGCGAAACGTACAAGGCCGAGATCATCGCCAGCATCCCGGCGGGCCAGGATGTGTCGCTCTACCGCGAAGGCAGCTTCGAGGACCTGTGCCGCGGCCCGCACGTGCCCAGCACCGGCAAGCTGCGCCACTTCAAGCTGATGAAGGTGGCCGGCGCCTACTGGCGAGGCGACCAGGCCAACGAGCAACTGCAGCGCATCTACGGCACGGCCTGGGCCAGCAAGGACGACCTGGCCAACTACCTGCGCATGCTCGAAGAAGCCGAGAAGCGCGATCACCGCAAGTTGGGCCGTGAGCTCGACCTGTTCCACATCGACGAGCACGCGCCCGGCCTGGTGTTCTGGCATCCCAAGGGCTGGACGGTGTGGCAGGGCGTCGAGCAGTACATGCGCGCGGTCTACCGCGACAACGGCTACCAGGAAGTGAAGGGCCCGCAACTGCTGGACCGCGGCCTGTGGGAGAAATCGGGTCACTGGGAAAAGTACCGCGACGCGATGTTCACCACCGAGAGCGAAAAGCGCGACTACGCGCTCAAGCCGATGAACTGCCCCGGCCACATCCTGATCTTCAAGCAGGGCATCAAGAGCTACCGCGACCTGCCGCTGCGCTACGGTGAATTCGGCCAGTGCCACCGCAACGAGCCCACCGGCGGCCTGCACGGCATCATGCGGGTGCGCGGCTTCACGCAGGACGATGGCCATATCTTCTGCACCGAGGACATGATCCTGGGCGAGTGCGTGGCCTACACCGCGCTGCTGCAGAAGGTCTACGCCGATTTCGGCTTTGCCGACATCCTCTACAAGGTGGCCACCCGCCCGGCGGCTCGCATCGGCTCGGATGAGATCTGGGACAAGGCCGAGGCCGCGCTGATCGAGAGCCTGAAGCGCTCGGGCTGCGACTTCGTCATCGCACCCGGCGACGGCGCTTTCTACGGCCCGAAGATCGAGTACACGCTCAAGGACGCGATCGGCCGGCCCTGGCAATGCGGCACGATGCAGGTCGATTTCTCGATGGCGGAACGGCTGGGCGCCGAGTATGTCACCGAGGATTCAGGCCGCAAACACCCGGTGATGCTGCACCGCGCCATCGTCGGCAGCCTCGAGCGTTTCATCGGCATCCTGATCGAGCAGCACGCCGGCGCGCTGCCCGCCTGGCTGGCGCCGGTACAGGTGGTGGTGGCCAACATCACCGATGCGCAAGACGACTACGTGGCTGAAGTGGTGAAAGCGCTGCAAAAACAAGGAGTTAGAGTGCACGCAGATTTGCGCAATGAAAAGATCACGTATAAAATACGAGAGCATTCGTTGCAAAAGGTCCCGTACATCCTGGTCGCTGGCGACAAGGAGAAGGCAAGCGGGGCCGTTGCCGTGCGCGCCCGGGGCAATCTTGACCTTGGTGCCATGCCGCTGGCCGACTTCATCAACAAGCTCGCCGACGACATCGCCCGCAAGGTTTGAGCATCCGCTTTTGGCGCGCATGACTTTTTCTGCTGCCCGCCGGTCTGTGCCCATTGCTTGCCTTGGGGCGCGGAGACTGAGGGTTTGAAGGGGTTTGAACCATCGCTACTTTCATGGACCGCCGGACGCCCAATGTGGAGCGCAAGCATCGGCTCAACCGCGAGATCATGGCGCCCAGCGTGCGCCTGAACGGGATCGACAACGAGCCCCTGGGCATCGTCACCATCATGGAGGCGCTGCGGCTGTCCGGTGAGGCGGACGTCGATCTGGTCGAGATTGCGCCTACCGCCGATCCGCCGGTCTGCCGCTTGATGGACTACGGCAAGTTCAAGTACCAAGAGCAGAAAAAGGCCGCCGAGGCCAAGTCGAAGCAGAAGATCATCGAGGTCAAGGAAGTCAAGTTCCGCCCCGGTACCGATGACGGCGACTACAACATCAAGATGCGCAACCTGCGGCGCTTCATTGCCGAAGACGGCGACAAGGGCAAGATCACGCTGCGCTTTCGCGGCCGCGAGATCACCCACCAGGACATCGGCATGCGCATGCTGGAGCGTATCCGGGACGAATTGGCCGATGTCGCCATCGTCGAGCAGTTTCCCAAGCTCGAAGGCCGCCAGATGATCATGGTGCTGTCGCCGAAGAAGAAGCAGTAACCAACAAGTTACAAGCAGTACGCAACACCGTTTTGCCGAATTCCCCGCGCCGGTCTGGTCACCGGCGCACCGTGGGGACCAGCCGCTGCAGGCTGTCAAAGCGCTCCCGCCTCCGCGGGGCCGCCTGCAGGGGCAACTTAGAAGGAGCAGTCATGCCCAAGATGAAGACCAAGAGCGGCGCGAAGAAGCGTTTTCGCGTCCGTCCGGGAGGCACCGTCAAGCGCGGTCAGGCGTTCAAGCGCCACATCCTCACGAAGAAGTCGACGACCCGCAAGCGCCAGCTGCGCGGAACGGTGGCTGTGCATGCGACCAACATGGGTCACATGGCACAGATGCTGCCGGGCTCCGGCCTGTAACCCACTCAAGACCAGGAGCAACACATGCCTCGCGTCAAACGTGGTGTAACAGCCCGCGCACGTCACAAGAAGATCCTCGCCCTCGCCAAGGGCTACCGCGGCCGCCGCAAGAACGTCTTCCGCATCGCCAAGCAGGCGGTGATGAAGGCTGGCCAATATGCCTACCGTGACCGCCGAACCCGCAAGCGCGTGTTCCGCGCGCTGTGGATTGCCCGTATCAATGCCGCCTCGCGCAGCATGGGCATCACCTACAGCAAATTCATGGCAGGCATGAAAAAAGCCGCGATCGACATCGACCGCAAGATGCTGGCTGAACTGGCTGTCAACGACCCGGCCGCTTTTGGCGCCATCGTTGCCAAGGTGAAGGCCACGCTCGCTTGATCCCTGCAGCACCGGCGCTTGCGTGCCGGTGCCTGCTGCCAAGCATTTGAAGGCCGTCACCTGTGGGCGGCCTTTTTTGTTTTCTGCGACACACATGAACGATCTCGACCCCCTGGTGGCGGCAGCGGCCGCCGAATTCGCCGCCGCGCCCACGCCCGCCGAACTGGAAAACGCCAAGGCGCGTTTCCTGGGCAAGGCCGGCCGCGTGACCGAACTGCTGAAGGGCCTGGGTACTTTGTCGGCCGAGCAGAAGAAGACCCGCGGCGCCGAGATCAACCTGACCAAGCAACGCATCGAGGCCGCGTTGTCGGCTCGCCGCCACGCGCTGGCCGAGGCCGAATTGAATGCCCAGCTGAAAGCCGAGGCGCTCGATGTCACGCTGCCCGGCCGCCAACGCGGCCTGGGCGGCCTGCACCCGGTGTCGCGCACGATGGAGCGCATCGAGGCGATCTTCGGCTCGATGGGTTTCGACGTCGCCGATGGCCCCGAGATCGAGACCGACTGGATGAGCTTCACCGCGTTGAACAATCCGGAGAACCATCCGGCGCGTTCGATGCAGGACACTTTCTACGTCGACATCAAGGACGAGGCCGGTGCCTGGCTGAACCTGCGTCCGCACACCAGCCCGATGCAGGTGCGCTACGCCAGGGCGCACGCCGCACGCCATGCGCCCGAGATCGAGCTGGGTTTGCCGATGCCCGAGATCCGCGTCATCGCGCCCGGCCGCACCTACCGGGTCGACAGCGACGCCACGCATTCGCCGATGTTCCACCAATGTGAAGGCCTGTGGATCGGCGAGAACGTCAGCTTCAAGGACCTGAAGGTGGTGTTCACCGAGTTCTGCCGCAAGTTCTTCGAGAGCGAAGACTTGCAACTGCGCTTCCGCCCGTCGTACTTCCCGTTCACCGAACCGTCGGCCGAGATCGACATCGCCTTTGCCAGCGGCCCTTTGAAGGGCCAGTGGCTGGAAGTCGCCGGCTCGGGTCAGGTGCACCCGCAGGTGGTGCGCAATTTCGGCCTCGACCCCGAGCGCCACATCGGCTTTGCCTTCGGCATGGGGCCTGACCGGCTGACGATGTTGCGGTACGGCGTCAACGACCTGCGCCTGTTCTTCGACGGCGACCTGCGTTTCCTGCAGCAGTTCCGGTAAAACCTGTCGCCCTCCCTCCTGCGGCCTCGCCGCCGGGCCGCTTGTTCAGATCGACCGTTCAAGACCATCGACCATGCAATTCCCTGAATCCTGGCTGCGCGCGTTCTGCAACCCGCCGCTCGACACCGCCGCACTCGCCAACCTGCTGACCATGGCCGGGCTGGAGGTCGAATCGACCCAGCCGGCTGCACCGCCGTTTTCGCGCGTGGTGGTGGCCGAGATCGTCGAGGCCGAGCAGCACCCCAATGCCGATCGCCTGCGGGTGTGCCGGGTCGATGCCGGCGTGCATTCGAAAGACGGTCTGCTGCAGATCGTCTGCGGCGCGCCCAATGCTCGCGTGGGCATCAAGGTGCCGCTGGCACTGGTGGGTGCCGAATTGCCGCCGGCTGAAGCCGGTGGTGCGCCGTTCGCCATCAAGCTGGGCAAGCTGCGTGGCGTCGAGAGCCAGGGCATGCTGTGCTCGGCCAAAGAGCTCAAGCTCAACGACGACCACGGTGGCCTGCTGGAGCTGTCAGCAGACGCGCCGCTGGGCGCCGACGTGCGCGACACGCTGGGGCTGGAGGACACGTTGTTCACGCTGAAGCTGACGCCCAACCTGGCACATGCGCTCAGCGTTTACGGCATCGCGCGCGAGGTGTCGGCGCTGACGGGCACGCCGCTGCAGACGCCGGCCTTCCCGCCGGTGCAAGTGCAGCACGCCGACACGCTGCCGGTGCACATCGCCGCGCCCGAGCTGTGTGGCCGCTTCTCGGGTCGCATCGTGCGCAACGTCAACACAAAGGCAAAGACGCCCGCCTGGATGGTCGACCGGCTGGCGCGCTGCGGCCAGCGCTCGGTCACCGCGTTGGTCGACATCTCGAACTACGTGATGTTCGAGTACGGCCGGCCTTCGCACATCTTCGACCTGGACAAGATCCACCAGCACCTCGAGGTGCGCTGGGCCCGACCCGGCGAGACACTGAAGCTGCTGAACGACAGCACCGTCGAGCTGGACGGCCAGGTCGGTGTGATCGCCGATGCGCAGGGCGTCGAATCGCTGGCCGGCATCATGGGCGGTGACGCGACCGCGGTGTCTGACACCACGAAACACGTCTATGTCGAGGCCGCGTTCTGGTGGCCCGAGGCCATCGCCGGCCGCTCGCGCCGCTTCAACTTCAGCACCGACGCCGGCCACCGCTTCGAGCGTGGTGTCGACCCGGCGCTGACCGTCGAGCACATCGAGCACATCACCCGGCTGATCATCGACATCTGCGGCGGCGAAGCCGGTCCGGTGGACGATCAGCAGGCCAACCTGCCGCAGCGTGCGCCGGTCACGCTGCGGGTGGAGCGGGCCGCCCGCGTCATCGGCATGCCGATCAGCGCCGCGCAGTGCGCCCAGGTGTTCAATCGGTTGGGCTTGTCGTTCACCGAAAGCGACGGCCTGCTGACCGTCACGCCGCCGAGCTGGCGCTTCGACATCGCGATCGAGGAAGACCTGATCGAGGAAGTGGTGCGGGTCATCGGCTACGGCCAGTTGCCGTCCACGGCGCCAATCGCCCCGGTCACGCCCCGCATCCGGCCCGAATCCCAGCGCAGCGCCTTCGCGGTGCGCCGCGCATTGGCCGCACTCGGCTTCCAGGAAACCATCAACTTCAGCTTCGTCGAAGCCCGCTGGGAGCACGAGCTGCACGGCAACGCCGACCCGATCCGCGTGCTGAACCCGATCGCCGCGCCGCTGGCGGTGATGCGCAGCAGCCTGATCGGCAGCCTGGTGCAGGTGCTGCGTCACAACCTGGCGCGCAAGACCGGCCGGGTGCGGGTGTTCGAGCTGGGCCGCGTGGCGCGGCGCGACGCCAGTGTGATGGCGGGCGAGCTCAGCGTGGCTGGCGTCGCCCAGCCGATGCGCGTGGCCGGCCTGGCCTACGGACCGGTGGACGACACCCAATGGGGCAGCAAGGAGCGCGGGGTCGACTTCTTCGACCTGAAGGGCGATGTGGAATCCCTGCTGGCGCCCTGCACCGTGGAGTTCGAGCCGGCCGAGCATGCTGCGCTGCACCCTGGCCGCAGTGCGCGCGTGCTGGTCGATGGCCGGGCCATCGGGTGGATTGGCGAACTGCATCCGCGCTGGCGCCAGGGCTACGAGTTGCCGCAAGCACCGATCGTCTTCGAGTTGGAACTGGCAGCCGTGCTGGCGCGGCCAATGCCGACGTTTCACACCATCGCCCGTCATCCCGCTGCCGTGCGCGACCTGGCCCTGGTGGTTCCTGAATCAGCCTGCCACGACAGCCTGATCACCGCGCTGCGGGCCGACCCCAGCGGGCTGGTGCGATCGGCCACCTTGTTCGACGTCTACAAGCCGTCGGCAGCCAGCGTCGACATGGCGCCCGGTGAACGCAGCATGGCGGTGCGCCTCGAATTGCTGGACGACGCCACCACGCTGACCGATGAACGCATCGACACGGCAGTGGCCGCGGCGGTGGCCCGCGCCACCCAGGCGCAGGGCGCGCGGCTGCGCGGTTGAGCCCGACCCGAGCGAAAGACCCGATGAATACCGAAGACACCCCCGTCGACCGCGTGATCCTGCCGTCGCTGGAAACGCCCACGCTGACCAAGGCCGAACTGGCCGAGCTGTTGTTCGAGCGGCTGGGCCTGAACAAGCGCGAATCGAAGGACATGGTCGAGGCCTTCTTCGAGTTGGTGCACGACACCCTGGTCAACGGCGACGACGTCAAGCTCTCGGGCTTCGGCAACTTCAACATCCGGCGCAAGGCGCCGCGGCCCGGGCGCAATCCGCGCACCGGCGAATCGATCCCGATCAAGGCCCGCAACGTGGTCACTTTCCACGCCAGCCACAAGCTCAAGGCGATCGTGCAGGGCGAGGCCCCGCTCGGAGAAGAGTTCGAGTAGAGTTTGAGTTTTCCCCTACACCGCATTGATTTTCATGGAGAAATTGCTTCCTGCCATTCCGGCCAAGCGTTACTTCACGATCGGTGAGGTGAGCGATCTGTGCGGCGTGAAGCCCTACGTGCTGCGCTACTGGGAGCAAGAATTCACCCAGCTCAAGCCGATGAAGCGGCGCGGCAACCGCCGTTATTACCAGCACCACGAGGTGTTGCTGATCCGCCGCATCCGGGACCTGCTGTACGACCAGGGTTTCACCATCAGTGGGGCGCGCAACCAGTTGGGCGAGGTGGTGTCTGCGGCGCGGGCGGCGATGGCGTACGCCGACGACCGGTTAGACGGTTCGCAAGACCTCGCATCGCCCGACGCTGAACCGGCTGCGGACTGCGCGCTCGGTGGCCTTCTCCCGGTGCCCGAGGTGCTGGAACTGGCGCCGTCGCAGTTGCGTGCAGAACTGATGTCGATCCGCGACTTGTTGGCCGTTTGAATATCGAAGGATGCGAAGCTCTGATCAAGCTATAATCCAGGGCTCAGTCGGGGCGTAGCGCAGCCTGGTAGCGCACTTGCATGGGGTGCAAGGGGTCGCGAGTTCGAATCCCGCCGTCCCGACCATTTAATAGTTTGAAATCAAAGGGTTAGCTTCCACAAGGGGCTAACCCTTTTGACTTCCCGGTGCCCGCTTGCTCGCTGGTGCTCGTGTAGTGCCCGTTCGGTGCCCGCTTGTTGCAGCCTGCAAGGCTCCTCGGGTTGCCCGGAATCTGGTTGGGACGGCATTCCGCCTTGGATCTTCCGCGCCAGAAGGGGTGCAGTCGGCTGAACAAGGGGGTGAGCTGCACCGCACCCCTAACCGTGCGGCCCAGCGCACCCCACCCGCTCGGCCCAGCCATTGACCAGCGTGCTGCCGCGGTCGAGCCAGCGCTCGATGTCGGGTTGCGCACGCGCCCTGCAACTGAGCATCTCACGCATCAAGGCAGGAAAACCACGGAAGGCAACGCACTGAACACCACCGCCGCCGTCGCGATGGCGGCAGCCCCGCGCACAAAACGATAGCTCCAGCCCGGGAGGCTGCCATCGGCGTGTTGCGCCGTCAATCGAACGTGATGCACGCCCAAGGCCAGCAGCGCGATCGCAGTGGCCCCCCAGGCCAACGCGTTGGCGGCCCACTGGTGCGGCCAGACCTCGCCCACCGACCAGAGCACCATGAAGTGCACGAACCAGATCACGAAGGGCGTGACGATCGGGCGCCCGCCCGGGTGCTTCAGCGCGGTCACATGCCGCCCCATGGCAGCAGGCGCGGCAGCAGCAGGCCGGCCGCACCCTCGAGCGCGGCGTACATGAACAGGATACGCAGCGCCTCCAAAGTCTTGTTGGCCGGGCCCGGCGCCAGGCCGCGCACCC
Organism: Burkholderiales bacterium; assembly: GCA_038211805.1. Taxonomy (GTDB): domain Bacteria; phylum Pseudomonadota; class Gammaproteobacteria; order Burkholderiales; family Burkholderiaceae_C; genus Pseudaquabacterium. The sequence goes on from JBBQVF010000086.1 coordinate 17,228, forward strand.
AGCGTGCCAGGTAGTAGAAAGCCGACAACACGACCGCCACGACGATGGTGCCGTGCCACGCCAACATGGCATAGATCGTGGCACCCTGCCCGCTGGCATCGCCGCGCAGGCCTGCGTGCCACCAGTCGAGACCGTCCACCGCCAGCGCGGCGACCAAGCACACCATGCTCAGCGTCATTGCCGCGGCGCTCAGGCCGCTGCCGCGCTTCAGCCTCGCCATCAACGGCCGCGCCGCCCAGGCCAGCGCCGCCGATGCACCCAGCAGCAGCAAGCCGGCAACCCAGGCCCCGCGTGGCGCGGCGACCTTCCACCAGTCGGGATGGGCGCCGTACAGGTACAGGTACGAAAACAGCGCCATCAAGTAGATCATCCCGAGCACGATGACCAGCAGCACCGCGGCCCACCAGCCGTGTGATTGCGGGCCGGCCACATAGGTCGGCAGCAGGATGCCGGCGCCCGCGTCGACCTGCTTCTGCGGCAGGTGGCGGTCGTTGCCCCAGACCCAGCACATCAGGCAGACGACCGTCAGCACGCCGCAGATCGCGCTCAGCGTCACGGCCTTCACCGTCAGCAGCAGGAAAAAGCCTGCGGTGAACAGCGCCGCCAGCAGCGGCCACCACGACGGCCCCGGCATGATCTGCACGTACTGCGGCTCGGCGCGCGAGCTGCTGGTGATGAGCGTCTCGCGCGCGCTGGTGGCGGTGCCGGGCAGGAAGTAGCGCCCGGCCTCGACGTCCTCGCGCAGCCGGGCATCGGCCCACAAAGGCTCGAGGTCGTTCACGACCGGTATTGAACGCACGGCGTAGTTGCCGGTGGCCAGCCATTCCAGCGTGCTGCCGTTGTAGACATTGCGGGCGTTTTCCTCGCCGCCACCCTTGCGGCCATAGCACCGGATGGCGTCGACGAGGAACAACAACACCCCGGCGGCCATGATGAAGGCGCCCACGGTCGAGACCTGGTTCGGCAGGTCCCAGGCCCGGCCCGGCAGGTAGGTGTCCACGCGCCTGGGCATGCCCATCAGCCCGCTCAGGTGCATGGGCAGGAAGCAGACATGCACGCCGACGAACATCAGCCAGAAGACCCAGCGCCCGACCCTCTCTGACAGCTGCCGGCCGTTGATCATCGGGGTCCAGTAGTAGAAGCCGGCGAACAGCGGGAACACCATGCTGCCGATCAGCACGTAGTGAAAGTGCGCAACGACGAAGTAGGTGTCGTGGGCCTGGCCGTCGAAAGCGACCATGCCCACCATCACGCCGGTGAGGCCGCCCATCACGAAGATGAGGATGCCGCCAACGAGAAACAGCGAGGGCACGTTGCGCTGCACCTTGCCCGACGCGAGCGTGGCGATCCACGCGAACACCTGGGCGCCCGCCGGGATGGCCACCGCCATCGACGCGGCCGAGAAGTAGCCCGCGGACAGCCCGGGCAGGCCGACCGTGAACATGTGGTGGGCCCAGACACCGAAGCTGATGAAGCCGGTGGCGATCATCGCCAGCACGACGATCTCGTGGCCGACCAGCGGCTTCTGCGCGACGGTGACGATCATCGTCGAGACCATCGCCGACGCCGGGATGAAGATGATGTAGACGTCGGGGTGGCCGAAGAACCAGAACAGGTGCTGGTACAGCAGCGGGTCGCCGCCGCGGGTGGCGTCGAACAGCGGCCAGTTGAAGGCGCGCTCGAGCTCCAGCAGGAAGGTCACCATGATCATCGCCGGGAAGGCCAGGATGATCATCACGCCGAAGATCAGCACCGCCCAGGCATAGATGGGCATCTTGGCCAGCGTCATGCCCGGGGCGCGCGTGCGCAGCACGCCGACGATGAGTTCGATGGCGCCGGCGATCGCGCTGATCTCGATGAAGCCGATGCCCAGCAGCCAGAAGTCGGCGTTGATGCCCTTGGAATAGACCCCGTCGCTCAGCGGCGGGTACATGAACCAGCCACCGCTGGGTGCGAGGCTGAAGAAGATCGAAGAGAAAAAGACGACGCCGCCGATCAGGTAGGCCCAGTACGAATACGCCGACAGGCGCGGGAACGGCAGGTCGCGCGCCGCGATCATCTGCGGCAACAGCATCACCGCGATGGCCTCGACGGCGGGCACGGCGAACAAAAACATCATCACCGAGCCGTGCATCGTGAACAGCTGGTTGTAGGTCTCCTGCGGCACGATGCCA
>JBBQVF010000087.1:0-19066 GCA_038211805.1 Burkholderiales bacterium
ACGTCAATATTCGCCGCCCGCAACGCATTGCTCTCGATGAAATTGCGCCGCGGCTCCACCTCATCGCCCATCAGCATCGTGAACACCCGGTCGGCCTCGATCGCGTCGTCGATCTGCACCTTCAGCAGCCGGCGCACGGTCGGGTCCATCGTGGTCTCCCACAGCTGGCTGGGGTTCATCTCGCCCAGGCCCTTGTAGCGCTGCCGGCCCACGGCGTTTTCGGCCTGGCCGATCAGCCAGGCCATCGCGGCGCGAAAGTCGACCACCTTCATCTCCTTGGCGCGTTCGCCCTCGCCGCGGCGCACCATGGCGCCTTCGCCCAGCAGCCCCTTGAAGGTCTGGCCGGCCTGGCTGAGCGCGGCGTAGTCGCCGCCGTGCACGAAATCCTGCGTGATCACGCTGCTCTTGATGTTGCCGTGCAGCCGGCGGCTGATGCGCAGCAGGTGCTTGTCGGTGCGGGTGTCGAACTGCGCCTCCACGACGGCGTCGTGCAGCCCGGCCTGCAGCGCGATGGCGCTGGCTTCTGCCGCGGCGGTGCTGTCCAGGTCCAGCGTCAGGCCGTTGGTGATGGCGCGCAGGCCGTCCAGGTCCATCCAGTTGCCCAGGCGGCTCATCACGTGGGTGGCCAGCACGTACTTGGCGGCCAGGTCTTGCAGCACCTGGCCTTGCAGCGGTGCGCGCGTGCCGGCGGCGGCTGATGCGCCTTCGATGCCGGCCACGCCGTCGGGCAGCACCACAGCGCCTTCCAGCGCCACTTTCAGCAAGAAGTTGTCCAGCTCCAGCCCGTCTTTCAGGTACTGCTCGTGTTTGCCTACCTTCACCTTGTACAGCGGCGGCTGCGCGATGTAGATGTGGCCACGCTCGACCAGCACCGGCATCTGCCGGTAGAAAAACGTCAGCAGCAGGGTGCGGATGTGGGCGCCGTCCACGTCGGCGTCGGTCATGATGATGATGCGGTGGTAGCGCAGCTTGTCGGCGTTGAACTCTTCGCTGCCGATGCTGGTGCCCAGCGCGGTGATCAGGGTGACGATCGATTCGCTGCTCAGCAGCTTCTCGAAGCGCGCCTTCTCCACGTTCAGGATCTTGCCGCGCAGCGGCAGGATCGCCTGAAATTTGCGGTCGCGGCCCTGCTTGGCGCTGCCACCGGCCGAGTCGCCCTCGACGATGTAGATCTCGCACAGCGCCGGGTCTTTCTCCTGGCAGTCGGCCAGCTTGCCGGGCAGGCCCATGCCGTCGAGCACGCCCTTGCGGCGCGTCATCTCGCGGGCCTTGCGGGCGGCCTCGCGGGCACGCGCGGCCTCCACGATCTTGCCGCAGATGATCTTGGCGTCGATCGGGTTCTCTTGCAGCCAATCGGTCAGCAGCTTGGAGACGATCTCCTCGACCGGGCCGCGTACTTCAGACGATACGAGCTTGTCCTTGGTCTGGCTGCTGAACTTGGGCTCGGGCACCTTCACGCTGACGATGCAGGCCAGCCCTTCGCGCATGTCGTCGCCGGCAATCTCGACCTTGGCCTTCTTGGCCAGCTCGCTGTCGTCGATGTACTTGTTGATCACCCGCGTCATCGCCGCGCGCAGGCCGGTCAGGTGGGTGCCGCCGTCACGCTGCGGAATGTTGTTGGTGAAGCAGAGGACGTTTTCGTTGTAGCTCTCGTTCCACTGCATCGCCACCTCGACACCCACGTTGGTGCCCTGGTCGCTGGCCTTGTCGCCGGCGGCGTGGAAGATGTTGGGGTGCAGCACCTTCTTGCCGGTGTTGATGAATTCGACAAAACCCTTCACGCCGCCGGCGAAGGCGAAGTTGTCTTCCTTGCCGTTGCGCTCGTCGACCAGGCGGATCTTGACGCCGTTGTTCAGGAAGCTCAGCTCGCGCAGGCGTTTTGCCAGCACGTCGTAGTGGAAGTCGATGTTCGAGAAGATCGTCTCGTCGGGTAGAAAGTGCACCTCGGTGCCGCGCTTCTCGGTGTCGCCGACGATCTTCATCGGCCGCACCTCGAAGGCCTGGCCCTTGTCATCGCTACGCTGTTCGCTCAACCCGTCCTGCGGGATGCCGATCGCGAATTCCATGAAGTGCGCCTTGCCGTCGCGCCGCACCGTCAGCCGCAGCCACTTGCTCAGACCGTTGACGCAGCTGACGCCCACGCCGTGCAGGCCGCCCGAGACCTTGTAGCTGTTCTGGTTGAACTTGCCTCCGGCGTGCAGCTCGGTCAGCGCGATCTCGGCCGCACTGCGCTTGGGCTCGTGCTTGTCGTCCATCTTCACGCCGGTGGGGATGCCGCGGCCGTTGTCGATCACGCTGACGCTGTTGTCGCTGTGGATGGTGACGATGATGTCGTCGCAATGGCCGGCCAGCGCCTCGTCGATGCTGTTGTCGACCACCTCGAACACCAGGTGGTGCAGGCCGGTGCCGTCCGACGTGTCGCCGATGTACATGCCCGGGCGCTTGCGCACGGCCTCCAGGCCTTCCAGGATCTGGATGCTGTCCGACCCATAGGCGGCCGATGCCTCCGACCCGGTCGATGCCACCGCGCCTTCGGCGGTGGGCACGTCGCGCTGCGTCACGCCGTTGCTGGCGGCGGCCGCTTTGGCGGCGGTCTTGGGGGTCTGCGGGGGGGTCGGTTCGATCATCACAAGCTCTCTTGCTGGTGGGGCCGGCCTGCTTTCGGCGGCCCCTTAAAAACGCTGAAGCGGGCTCGTGGCCCGCTGTGCTGTGTGCGTGCTGCGCAGCGTCAAATCCGCATGGGCATCACGACGTACTTGAAGCCGGTCTGCTCGGGCACGGTGATCAGTGCACTGGCGTTGCCGTCCTGCAGTTCGATCTTGACCATGTCGTGCGGGATGTTCGACAGCGCGTCCATCAGGTAGGTGACGTTGAAGCCGACCTCGATGGTGTCGCCGCCGTAGTCGATCTCGATCTCTTCCTTGGCTTCTTCCTGCTCGGCGTTGCTGCTGGCGATGCGCAGCAGGCCGGGTTCGATGTTGACGCGCACGCCCTTGAACTTGTCGCTGGTCAGGATGGCCGCGCGCTGCAGGCTGGCCAGCAGCGTGGCGCGGCCCAGCGTGACGCTGTTCTTGTGGTTCTTCGGGATCACCCGGTTGTAGTCGGGGAACTTGCCCTCAACCAGCTTGGTGACGAACTCCATGCCCGAAAAGTTGAAACGCGCCTGGTTGCCGGCAAAGCGCATCTCGATCGGCGTGTCCTCGTCCTTCAACAGGCGCTGCAGCTCCAGCACGGTCTTGCGCGGCAGGATCACTTCCTGCTTCGGGATGTCGGTTTCCAGCTGCGCCTGCGCCAGGCCCAGGCGGTGGCCGTCGGTGGCCACCAGCGTCAGCTGCTTGCCTTCGGCGACGAACAGGATGCCGTTGAGGTAGTAGCGGATGTCGTGCACCGCCATCGCGAAGTGCACCTGGTTGATCAGCGTCTTCAGCGTCTTCTGCGGCACGCTGAAGGCGGGGCCGAAATCGGCCGCCTCGTTGACCAGCGGAAAGTCATCCGCCGGCAACGTCTGCAGCGTAAAGCGGCTTTTGCCACCGGTCAGCGTCAGCTTGGCCCCCGACGCGGTGAGCGTCACCACCTGGTCGGCCGGCAGCGTGCGCAGGATGTCGATCAGCTTGCGCGCGCCCACGGTGGTCGACAAGTTGCCGCTGTCGCCGCCCAGCGTGGCCTGGGTGCGCACCTGGATCTCCAGGTCGCTGGTCGTGAACTCGATCTGCTCTCCGGTCTTGCGCAGCAACACGTTGGCCAGGATCGGCAGCGTGTGGCGGCGTTCGACGATGCCGGCAACGCTTTGCAGGGCCTCGAGCAGTTTTTGTTGCGGCGCTTTGATAACGATCATGTCTTCCTCTTGGAACTTGGAACTTGGTAGTTCTAGTAGAGAGCAGGGCAAATGGTGAACAAGCCTATTTTCGCCTGTCTTTTCAAGCGCTTAGCCGCTGCCGAACCCTGTGGGCCAGCCCACCGGGGCGCAGCGGATGACCGGCGACAATTTTTGAATCCGCGCCCGGCCGGTGGCTGACGGCCCGGTTGCTCGAAACTCGTCCACGGGGTTGTGCCTTGGCGTCCACGGCCGTCGTCAACCTTTGAGCGTCTGTTCCAGCACGTGCAGCTGCTGGTTCAGTTCACTGTCCTTCTGCCGGTCGCCACCGATCTTGCGCACCGCGTGCAGCACCGTGGTGTGGTCACGGCCGCCGAACAACTCGCCGATCTCGGGCAGGCTCTTCTGCGTCATTTCCTTGGCCAGGTACATCGCGATCTGGCGCGGCTTGGCAATGCTGGCCGGCCGCTTCTTGCTGTACATGTCGGCGATCTTGATCTTGTAGAAATCGGCCACCGTCTTCTGGATGTTCTCGACGCTGATCTGCCGGTTCTGGATGCTCAGCAGATCCTTCAGCGCCTCGCGGGCCAATGCGATGTTGATGTCCTTGTGCGAAAAGCGGCTGTAGGCCAGCACCTTGCGCAACGCGCCTTCGAGCTCGCGCACGTTGGCGCGCACGTTCTTGGCGACGAAGAACGCCACGTCCTCGGGCATCTCGGTGCCCTCGGCCAGTGCCTTGCGCATCAGGATGGCCACGCGCATTTCCAGCTCGGGCGGCTCGATCGCCACGGTCAGTCCGGCCTCGAAGCGGCTGGTCAGCCGGGTGTCGATGTCCACCAGCCCCTTGGGGTAGGTGTCGCTGGTCATGATGATGTGGGCCCGCTTGGCCAGCAGCGCCTCGAAGGCGTTGAAAAACTCTTCCTGCGTGCGCTCCTTGCCGGCAAAGAATTGCACGTCGTCGATCAGCAGCAGGTCGAGGTTGTGGTACTTGGCCTTCAGTTCGTCGAAAGTCTTGCGCTGGTAGTTCTTGACGACATCGCTGATGAACTGCTCGGCATGCAGGTACAGCACGCGGGCGTTCGGGTTGTCCTTCAGCAGGGCGTTGCCCACGGCGTGGATCAGGTGGGTTTTGCCCAAGCCCACGCCGCCGTAGATGAACAACGGGTTGTACATCACGCCCGGCGCGCCGGCGACGTGCAGCGCGGCGGTGCGGGCCATCTGGTTGGCGCGGCCGGCAACCAGGGTGTCGAAGGTCAGCGCGGTGTTCAGCTTGTGGCTGTTGGCCGCGGGTGGCAGGTGGTAGACGGCGCCGGGCGGGCCGCCCGCCGGGCGCTGCCCTTGGCCGACTGCGCCAGGACCAGCGCCGGGACGCACGCTGGTCGATGGCGACAGGGCCTGTCCGTTCAGCAGCGCGGCAGCGCGCACCGGCCCGCTGGCTGCAGCAGGCGCGGTGCCGACCGACATGGGATCGCGGGCGGCCAGTGTCAATTCGAGGCGTACCGCCATGCCGGCCAGGTCGCTGAGGATGCCCTCGATGCGGCTGGCGTACTGCGACCGGATCCAGTCGAGCTTGAACCGATTGGGCACCCGCACTTGCGCCACCATGCCCGCCGCGCCGTCTTCGCGAAGGTCGGCATCGGGCAGGGCGCGGATCCAGGTGTTGAACTGCTGTTCGGACAGTTCGGTCGCGAGCTGATCGCAACCACGCTGCCAGAGGTCTGGGCTCATTGTGGACAAGTTGGTCTGGGAGCGGCTGCATTGTAGGCCGTTCGGTCCGGCGCGAACCAGTTATCCACAGTTGGTCGAGACCACCACATACCCCCGCAGGACGCGAGCCGGTGGTGCAAGTGTTTGACCGCAAAGGGAGTTTTTGCTCTAATAGTGGGTTTCCCCAACGCACAAGGCCGGAAAGCCTGGCAACGACAGCTGGCCCTTGCAGGCGGCCCGACGTTGCCAAGTACCACGGCGGCGTGCAGCAGGCGTGCCTCTCACCGGGCCGTGCGGGCACCTGCAGCGCTGTCAGCGCTGTGGGTGCCAGGCATCAGGCACCGGTAACGCAGTGGCCACGTCAAGCATCCCCGGGGACCCCTTTCCAGGAAAAGACCATGAAGCGCACCTACCAGCCTTCCAAGACCCGCCGCGCCCGTACGCACGGCTTCCTCGTGCGCATGAAGACCCGCGGCGGCCGCGCCGTGATCGCGGCGCGGCGCGCCAAGGGCCGCAAGCGCCTGTCGCAGGTCTGATCGGCGCTGCAGGCCCGGCGTTCGTCGGCCTGCCCAGCAGTCCTTCACACCGCACGCCGCTGCACACACGCCAGACCATGGTCGCTCGCCTGTTGCGGTCGACCGACTTCCAGCGTGTGCTGGCGGCGCCACCGCGCTCGCGAAGCACTCACTTCGCCGTGCACCACGTGCCCGCGTCGCCCAGCCTGTCCGCCGGGCAGCTGCGGATGCAGGCCAAAGCAGAGTTATCCACAGGTGATGCACCAAGTTGCCCACCGTCTGTGGATGGTTCTGCCGGCGAGACCGCCGAAGGCCTGCTCGCACTGCCGCTGGCGGACCGTTGGCTGGGCCTGGTGGTGCCCAAGCGGCATGCCAAGCGTTCGGTCACCCGCAGCTTGCTCAAACGGCAGATGCGCACGGTGATGGCCGCGCAGGCAGACAGCCTGCCGCCAGGTCTTTGGGTGCTGCGGCTGAAGGCTCCGTTCGACCGCAAGGTGTTCACCAGCCCGGCGTCCGATCCGCTGCGTGAAGCCGCGGGCGACGAATTGCTGCAGTTGCTGCAGCGCGCAGCGGCCCGTGGTTGAGCGAAGCGCGCACGATGACCTTGCCTGACACGCTGGTGAACCTGCCCCGCACGCTGCTGATCGGTGCGGTGCGGGGGTATCGCTTCTTCCTCAAGCCCTGGCTGGGCAATGCCTGCCGGTTCGAGCCCACCTGCTCGGCTTACGCCATGGCGGCACTGCAGCAGCATGGTGCTGCCGCCGGCACCTATCTGGCCGTCGCGCGCATCGGGCGCTGCCATCCCTGGTGTGACGGCGGCCTCGATCCCGTGCCCGCTGCACCGCCTGCCCTGTTCACCCGTTTGCTCTCTTCGAAGACCCGCCCATGACCGACATGCGCCGCACCATCCTCTGGGTGGTGTTCTCCGTCTCGCTCGTCCTGTTGTGGGACGCCTGGAACAAGCACAACGGCCATCCGTCGATGTTCGCCCCGGCGCCGGTCAAGGCCGTGGCCACCGGCGCAGCGGCTCCGGGTGCCACGGCCGTGGTGCCTGCGGCGGCCACCGTGCCGGCGGGTTTGCCGGCGGCGGCCGGATCACCCGCCACTGCAGCGGCGGCCCCGCTGCTGCCAGCGGCGGCCCAGGCGCAGGCTACCGAAAAGCTGGTGGTGACCACCGATGTGGTCAAGGCCACGCTCGACAGCAAGGGTGGCGATCTCGTCCGACTGGAGCTTCTGGGCTACAAGCAGCAAGTCGAGATGCCTTGGTACCAGCCCTTCTCCGATCTGTTCTCGAACAAGGACAGCCGCCCGCTGCCGGCCGACATGGTGTTGTTCGACCAATCGGCGCAGCGGGTCTACATGGCGCAGTCGGGCCTGGTCAGTGACAAGGCGGGCGTGCAGTTGCCGAACCATTTCACGGTGATGCAGGCTCAGCCCGGCGAGCGCACGTTGAAGGACGGCGCCAAGGAGTTGAGCATCAGCTTCGAGTCGCCCGAGGTGGGCGGCGTCAAACTGATCAAGACCTACACCTTCCGCCGCGGCGACTACACCATCGGCGTCAAGCACGAGCTTCTCAACACCTCAGCGGCCGCGGTGTCGCCGCAGCTCTACCTGCAACTCGCGCGTGATGGCAACCCGCCGCCGGGTGAGTCGAGCTTCTACTTCACCTTCACCGGCCCGGCGATGTACACCGAGCTGAGCAAGTTCCACAAGATCGATTTCAAGGACATCGAAAAAGGCAAGGCCGAGCACGACAAGACCTCCGATGGTGGCTGGGTGGCGATGGTGCAGCACTACTTTGCCAGCGCCTGGCTGTCGAATGACAAGTCGCAGCGTGCCTTCAGCACCACCAAGGTCAGCGACAACCTGTATGCCATCACCATGGTGATGCCGCTGGGCGAGTTGGCGCCCGGGGCCAGCAAGAGCCACCAGGCCACGCTGTTCGCCGGCCCCCAGGAAGAGAAGAAGCTGGAGGCACTGGCCCCTGGCCTTGAACTGGTGAAGGACTATGGCTGGCTGACCATCCTGTCCAAGCCGCTGTTCTGGCTGCTGGATCAGTTGCACCGCATCCTGGGCAACTGGGGCTGGGCGATCGTGGCGCTGGTGGTGCTGCTGAAGATCGCGTTCTACGGCCTCAACGCCCATGCCTACAAGTCGATGGCCAAGATGAAGGCCGTCAATCCCAAGGTGATGGAGATGCGCGAGCGCTACAAAGACAAACCGCAGGAGATGCAGCAGGAAATGATGCGCATCTACCGCGAGGAGAAGGTCAACCCGCTCGGCGGCTGCCTGCCGATCTTTGTGCAGATGCCGTTCTTCATCGCGCTGTATTGGGTGTTGCTGTCGACTGTCGAGATGCGCAACGCGCCCTGGATCGGCTGGATTGCCGACCTGTCGACCAAGGACCCCTTCTTCATCCTGCCGCTGCTGATGACCGCGTCGACGATGTTCCAGACCTGGTTGAATCCCCGACCGCCCGATCCGGTGCAAGCCAAGATGATGTGGATCATGCCGCTGATTTTCTCGGTGATGTTCTTCGTCTTCCCGGCCGGCCTGGTGCTGTACTGGCTGACGAACAACATCCTGGGCATCGCCCAGCAGTGGTACATCAACAAGCGGCTGGGCGTGGGCTGACCTGCGCCTGTTCCTCACCGTGCGCCGGGCCGTGAAGCCCTGCACGTAGACCCAGTTCTCCACCCCCAAAGCGGGGTATGCCGATGCCGCCACTCAGCCGATGATGGGTTGACGGGACGGCCACACCTGACACGGTGCGGCCGCCGTCACCGATCAATGCGGGGTCCCCCGGCGCAGCCCAGTGCCGGGTTTGGAGCGTGCCCACGGGCGGCTCATGCGAGCCAAACGGCGCTCCACCCCGCGCCATCTTCCGCTGCGCCACTGCGCCACTGCGCCACTGCGCTACCCGGCTACCCGGCTACCCGGCTACCCGGCTACTGCGGCGCGGGTCCGCGTCGCCCCTTGCACGACAATCCATCGGGTGTCGCTGCACCAGCAAACCAACCCCATCGTCGCCATCGCCACCGCACCTGGGCGCGGGGCGGTCGGCATCGTGCGGGTGTCGGGCCGCGGCCTGGCGCCGCTGGTGGCGGCCCTCTGCGACCGGCCCTTGCCGGCGCGCCAGGCCTGCTACGGACCGTTCAAGGCAGGCGATGGCCAGCCGATCGACCAAGGACTGGCGATCTGGTTTCCGGCGCCGCACTCCTTCACCGGCGAGGACGTGCTGGAACTGCAGGCCCATGGTGGGCCCGTGGTGTTGCAACTGCTGCTGGCGCGCTGCCTGGAGGCGGCTGCCGAAAACGATCCGGCCACCGGCACCGAACGACTGGCCGGTCTGCGCCTGGCCGGGCCGGGCGAGTTCACCCAGCGCGCCTACCTCAACGACAAGCTCGACCTGGCCCAGGCCGAGGCGGTGGCCGACCTGATCGAGGCCAGCACCGAAGCCGCCGCGCGCTCGGCGGGACGCTCACTGTCCGGCGCGTTCTCGCGTGAGATCCATGAAATAGGCCAGCGCATCGTGCGGCTGCGCATGCTGGTCGAGGCCACGCTGGACTTCCCCGAAGAAGAGATCGACTTCCTGCAGCGCGCGGACGCACAGGGCCAGCTTGGTGCCATCGACGCGGGCCTGGCCGACGTGATGGCCCGTGCGCGCCAGGGCGCGCTGTTGCGCGAGGGCCTGCAGGTGGTGCTGGCCGGCCAGCCCAACGTGGGCAAAAGCTCGCTGCTGAACGCGTTGGCCGGCGCCGAGCTGGCGATCGTCACGGCCATCCCCGGCACCACGCGCGACAAAGTCAGCGAGACGATCCAGATCGAAGGCGTGCCGCTGCACGTGACAGACACCGCCGGTCTGCGCGACGACGCGGAGGCGGCACAGGTCGGCGAGGTCGAGCGCATCGGCATCGCTCGCAGCTGGGCGGCCATTGCCGAAGCCGATGCGGTGATCTTTCTCCACGATTTGACGCGGCGCGGTCAGCCCGCCTACGAAACCGCCGAACAGGCCATCGCAGACCGCCTGCAGCGGGGCCCAACCGACCGCGTCCTGCATGTGCACAACAAGTCCGACAGCATGTCAGCCGAACAGATCGCGCGGCTGCCTGCCGACGCTCTGGCGCTGTCCGCCCGCACCGGGTTCGGCCTGAACACCTTGCGCCATGCGCTGCTGCAGCGGGCCGGCTGGCAGGCCGGTGCCGAAGGCGTGTTCATTGCCCGCAGACGCCATGTGCAGGCCTTGCAGCGCTGCGCGGAACACCTGCAGGCGGCAAGGCAGCACGCCTGCGCCGGCGACCGCGCGCTGGAATTGTTCGCTGAAGAACTGCGCTCCGCGCACGACGCCTTGAGCGAGATCACCGGGGCATTCAGCGCCGACGACCTGCTGGGTGAGATCTTCGGCAAGTTCTGCATCGGCAAGTAAGCCGACGCACGCGGCTACTTTGTTTTCTGGCCTGCACTGGCCTCAGGCAAGCCGATTGAACACCCCAGCCGAACGCGCTTCCCAGGACCACACTGCCGACGGTCATGTCAAGGCACAGCGCTGTGGACAAGATCGCAACAACTCACCACTTGCCCACAGGCCAAGAGCCCGCGCAGAAGTTGTTGTAGGTCGGCCATGGCGCTTACTGCGTGCCGGCGCACAGGGTTGGAACCCGCGCAAAGCCTTGATATCGCTGACAAAAATGCCCTTGTTCACAGGCTGGGCGGCCCTCTACTACGACTACCAATGAGCCAGAGCACTTCACAACCAAGATAGAGACCACACCGAAAAAATTGCCCGTTGCCGTCGATACCCCAGGCTCGGTGCCACGGGCTGGACGGCAAGGCGGGCAGATCACCATCGGTCGACGGCTTCACAACGCCGTCGAGCCGGCGGTGTGTCCGCCGTCCTGCCGATCCCGCTGCTCAGGCGTGGCCAGCGCCGCGGCGGCGCTGCGCTGCCAACCCGAGCAGCGCCAATCCGGTCAGCGCCCAGCTGGCCGGTTCGGGCACCGCGCTGATGCTGTCGATCACCGAGTCGGCATTGACCGAGAAAGTGACTTGGGACAGCCCCGACCAGTCAGGCGAGAAGCTGAACGACGCCAGGTCCGTCCCGATCAATTGCTGGCTCAGGGTCTGCATGCCGCCGACAAAGCCTTCGACCAACAGGTCGCCGCTGAAGTCGAGCCCCAGCAGACGGAAGTTGCCGCCATCGACCGCACCGAAGCTGACAACGCTGCCGGCCAGCAGCAGCAAGGCATCGCTGCCCGCCGTGCCGATGCCGTCCTGGGCGAGAAACGCCACGCCCGGTGCCGAGAGGCGGAAGCCCGCTTCGTCATAGCGGGTGGCGCCCGTGATGTTGTCGATCTCGATCAGCACGCTGGTGCCTGGGTCGAATGTCACCAATCCGGCTTGCACCGTACCGGACAAGCAAAGGGCCGCGGCGCAGGCCAGGCTCGAAAAATAGGGTTTCATCGTCATGTACTCCTGGAAGGGAACCGGCGGATCACTGCGCACCCGGGATCGGCGTGTTCAGATACGGAAACACCGGCAGCAGCGGCGCCACGGCCTGGTCGACCGCGTCGTGCAGCGCGAAAGCCGTGGCACCCAGCGGCACCGCGGCCGGGTTGCAGGCAGCACCGAAGTTCAGCGCATTGCCGGCACCGTTGGCCACGCACAGCCCGCCCATCACCGCCACCAGCGAGATGTCGACCACATCGTCCTTGGGCCGCCGGCCATTGGGGTAACCGGCCAGGTCCACCGCCTGGGCCAGGTTCTGCGGTCCGCCCACCCGCAGGATTTCGCCGACGATGCCCAGCCTGTTCTGCTGTGCAAACGGCACAGCGGCGATGGCGGTGTTGAGCCGCATCATTTCAGAGGCGACCACGTTCTTTGGCTGGTTCACGCCGGGAATCCCGGTCAGGAAGGTGGTTACCAGGTCGAGCCGCGGCAGGTTGGTGGGAGCCAGCCCGGTGGTGGCATAGGCCACTTCCACCAGCACCGGCAAGGTCGGGTGGGTCACGTAGTCGATGAACTGGCCGTCGGCGCTGGGCCGGCTGCCGTTGAACCGGTCTTTGTCGGGCAGGCCGATCACCACCTCGTTGACCAGTGGCATGCCCAGCCGCGAGACCTGCACCCATGCACCACCGTAGCTGGCACTGGTTTGGTGACCGCTGGCTGGGGTGGCGTTGAGCAAAGCGCTCTGGCGCAGGCTGGCGGTGGTCCAGGCGCCGATCACCGGGTCATTGGCGCCGGCAGCCAGCAGGCAGGTCTTGTCGATTTCCAACGCCAGGGTGGTGACGTTGGCGTCGCCGAGGACGTTGGGCACCGCGTTGATCAACGCCGGGTTGGTGATGGTGCTCAGCGGTGCGTTGATCAGGTCGAAGATCGTGCCCAGGTTGACAGCAAACGGGTCTTGCCGCTGGCCGACAAACAGCTTGGCCGGCGTTGCACAGCCGGGAATGTTGACGCTGTGGACGTGCTTGGCGGCGTAGGCCGGGTAGTTGGGAATGGTCTTGCTGCCGATGTTGTCCACCGGCTTGTCGAACAGCGTGACGCCGCCGCTGCCGGTGACGGCACTGGCCAAGCCGGTGCGGCGGTCACCGCGCACCAGGTTGACACTGAATTTCTCGTTGACGTTCAGCGTCGGGGCATTCTTGTCGCTGACGCTGCCGGCCTGGGTCAGCGGAATGGCGACCATCTTGTTGCCCACCGGCACCTTGATGGCCTTGAAGTCGTTCTGGAACCTGAACTGGAAGGTCAGGTCTTCCTTGCCATCGCCGTTGTTGTCGACGTGGATCTCGTACAGCGCGTTCGGATCGAGCTTGAAGTAATTGGGGCCACCATAGGGCGCCTGCAGCGGCTGGTAGTTGGCGATCAAGGTGACGAAATTGCTGCGGCCAGCCTCGTAGCTGTTGAACAGATAGAGGTCGGTGGCGTCCACCTTCGGCGCGGTGGTGATGAAGGGCGCCTCCCGGTGGCTGGACGCGTGCGCGGCCGGCGCACTCCAGGCGGCCAGCGCAGCGGCTGCGGCAGCCAGTGCGGACAGCGTGGGCCGCGAGACCGGCAAGCTGGCGGGCGGTTTGGACCGCCGAAGGGGGGTGGGTTGCATGCAGGGCTCCAGGCGAGAGGGGTGATGGACCAGCGCGACCCTGGGCCGGGTCGGCCGTTCAGCACCCACCTTGGGTGCCGTCTCCCGCCATACGCCACGGCTGCTGTTTGGATGCAGGCAACGTGACGCTCAAACAAGGGGGTAGGACCCTCGTGCCTGGGCTGAACCGCACCTCACATCGGATCAGTGGTCCTCGAAGCTGACCAGCGTGAACAGCGACAGCCTGCTGTCGCGCAGCCGCTTCAGCCCGCCCCGGCTCGGGCGGGTCGACGATGACCGCGCCCTCCGGCACGGTGGCGCCCGGTGCACGAACTCGTCGATCAGCACGCAAAAGACCTGGCGCCGGCTCACCGCCGGGAACGGCATCAGCCGCGCTTTGCCGCGTGGATGCGGCCCAGCCGCAGCACCTGCAGGCCGCCGCCGGGCTGTCGATCAGCGCGCAGCACCAGTGCTTCGCCCATGGCCGTGCCGTCACCGGTCAGCGCGGCGATGTTGACCATGTGCGTGACCCAGGCCACCACTTTGCCCGGCGTCAACAGGGCGAGCGCGGCGCGCAGCGCGGCGGTCTGCGACGGTTCGCGCTCGCGGGCGTCGAAGAACGAGTCCAGCGCCATCCAGGTCTCGACCTGGCCGAAAGCCAGCCGTGCCGTGTCTTGGCAACGGCACCAGCGGCTGGACAGCACGGTAGCCGGCAGCAGGCCCTGCGCGGCCAGCAACTGGCCCAGCCGGGCCGCCTGCTGGCGGCCTTCGGCGCTGAGCTGCCGCTGGCTGCTGCAATCGTCGAGCCGGTAGCCCGGCGGGTCGCCGATGCCGGGCTCGGTGGTGGCATGGCGCAGCATCACCACCAGGCCGTGGCTGCGCAACACGGCCGGGTAGTCGACCCGGCTGTCGGCGGGTGGATCATTGCCGGCGCCGGCGGTCGCGGCCGGCAGCCACCCTGCAACCGCCGGGCCCAGCGCCAGCCCCGCCGCAGCGGTCAACAGGCGACGCTTGTGCATCGGCTCATCTTCTCAGCAGCTTGGCCTCGGCCAGCGACAACGGTTCGGGCAGGCCCGACAGCACCAGGGTGTCACCGACGGCCAGCAGCTGGGTCTCGTCGACATCCACCACCCGGCCGCTGGCCTGGCGCACCGACACCACCTGGACGCCGATGGCATGCAGCGCCTGGTCGGCCAGCGGGCGGCCCAGGCAGGCTGCGGCGGCCGGCAAGGTGACGCTGGCCAGGCGGGCTTGGGCGCGCTCTTCGATCGTGTCGTCATCGGCGCCGTGGAAGTAGCCGCGCAGCAGGTGGTAGCGCGCGTTGCGGGCGTCGCGGGTCAGGCGGATCACGCGGGCCATCGGCACGCCGACCAGTGCCAACGCCTGCGCGGCCAGCATCAGCGAGCCCTCGATCGCCTCGGGCACCACCTCGGTGGCGCCAGCGTCGCGCAGTTTTTCCAGGTCGGTGTCGTCGATGGTGCGCACGATCACCGGCACATGGGCGGCGTGGTCGCGCACCAGCTGCAGGATCTTCAGCGCCGATGGGGTGTCGTGGTACGAGACGACCACCGCGCTGGCACGGCTCAGGCCGGCGGCCATCAGGCTGGGCAGCCGGGCCGCGTCGCCGAAGACCACGCTCTGGCCGGCGGCAGCGGCCTGGCGCACCCGGTCGGGGTCAAGGTCGAGTGCCATGTAGGGAATGCGCTCCTTGTCGAGCAGCCGGGCCAGGTTCTGCCCGCTGCGGCCGTAGCCGGCGATGATCACGTGGGATTCGGTCTTGATCGACTTCTTGGCGATCGACGTCAGCTGCACCGATTGCATCAGCCATTCCGTGGCCGACAGCTTCATCACCACGCGGTTCGAATACATCACGATGAAGGGCGTCGCCAGCATCGACAGCACCATGCAGGCCAGCACCGGGCTGACCCATTGCGGGCTGACCAGGCCACGGTCGGCGCCCAGCGTCAGCAGCACGAAGCCGAACTCGCCGGCCTGCGCCAGGTACAGCCCGGTGCGGATCGCCACCCCCGGTGTGGCCTTGAAGATCCAGGCCAGCGCCGCCACCAGCACGGCCTTGGCCAGCACCGGCAGCAGCGTCAACAGCAGCACCAGCGCCCACTGGTCTAGCACCGGGCGCCAGTCCAGCTTCATGCCGATGGTGATGAAGAACAGGCCCAGCAGCACGTCGTGGAACGGCCGGATGTCGGTCTCGACCTGGTGCTTGAACTCGGTCTCGGCGATCAGCATGCCGGCGACGAAGGCACCCAGCGCCAGCGACAGGCCGGCGTGTTCGGTCAGCCAGGCCAGGCCCAGCGTGATCAGCAGCAGGTTGAGGACGAACAACTCCTCGCTCTTGCGCCGCGCCACCAGGGTCAGCCACCAGCGCATCACTCGCTGGCCGCCCACCAGAAGCAGCGCCAGCAGCGCGGTGGCCTTCAGCAGCGCCAGACCGATCACGCGGGCCATGTCTTCGCCGCTGGCACCCAGTGCGGGGATCAGCACCAGCAGCGGCACCACGGCCAGGTCCTGGAACAGCAGCACGCCCATCACCCGGCGGCCATGCTCGCTTTCCAGTTCCAGCCGCTCGGCCATCAGCTTGACGACGATGGCGGTCGACGACATCGCAAACGCCGCGCCCAGCACCACCGCACCCTGCCAGCCCAGACCCCATTGCACGCCGACCCAGCCGGCGGCAGTGGCCAGCAGCAGGTTGCCCACCATCGCGCCCAGCACGGTGAGCACCACCTGCGACAGGCCCAGCCCGAACACCAGCGTGCGCATGCTGCGCAGCTTGGGCAGGTTGAACTCCAGGCCGATCACGAACATCAGGAACACGACGCCGAATTCGGCCAGGTACTTGACACCGGCGGTGTCCTTGGCCAGCGCCAGCGCGTTGGGCCCGATCAGCACGCCCACCACCAGGTAGCCCAGCATCGGCGGCAGGCGCAGCAAGCGGCAGCCCACCACACCGAGCACGGCGGCCACGAGGTAGAGCAACACAAGTTCGAGGGTGGTGGCCATGCCGTTCGCAGGGGCGGGCAGCGGGGACGCGGCGCCTAGAATCCGGGTAGTTCCTTGATGCTAAGCGAGTGCCGCGCACCGCGCGCCGGCCGACCACCGTGACCACCTCCGCCCCCATCCGGTCTGGCTTCAACGCCGCCCGTGCGCTGCAGCTGGCCCAACAGACCTTCGAGATCGAAGCTCGGGGCCTGCTCGGCCTGGCCGCGCGCCAGGGTGATGGTTTTGCCGGTGCGGTGGCCGCCATGCTGGCATGCCGCGGCCGCGTCATCGTGATGGGCATGGGCAAGAGCGGCCATGTCGGGCGCAAGATCGCCGCCACCCTGGCCTCTACCGGCACACCGGCGTTCTTCGTCCACCCGGCCGAGGCCAGCCACGGTGACCTGGGCATGGTGCAGCCGGGCGATGTGGTGCTGGCGATCAGCAACAGCGGCGAGAGCGATGAACTGGCCGCCATCGTGCCGGCACTGCGCCGCCTCGGCACCACGCTGGTGGCGATGACCGGCAAGCCCGACGCCACACTGGCCCGCCATGCCGACCACGTGCTCAACAGCGCGGTCGACCAGGAAGCCTGCCCGCTCAACCTGGCACCCACTGCCAGCACCACCGCGCAGATGGCGCTGGGTGATGCACTGGCGGTGGTCCTGCTCGACGCCCGTGGTTTCAGGCCCGAGGACTTCGCCCGTTCGCACCCGGGCGGCGCGCTGGGCCGCAAGCTGCTGGTGCATGTGGCCGATCTGATGGTGCGCGGCGACGCGCTGCCGCTGGTGGCCGCCGACACCCCGTTCATCGAGATGATGCGCACCATGTCGGCCAAGGGCGGCGGCGCGGCGCTGGTGGTCGACCGGCCCCACCAGCCCGGCCAACGCCTGCTGGGCATCTTCACCGACGGTGACCTGCGCCGCCAGGTCGAGCGCGGTGCCGACCTGCGCACGCTGAGCGCGGGCGCGGTGATGCACCCGCGCCCGCGCACCATCCGCGACGACGCATTGGCCGTGGCGGCGGCCGAACTGATGGAACTGCAGCGCATCACTTCGGTGGCCGTGCTCGATGCCGACGGCGTGCTGGTCGGCCTGCTGAGCATTGGCGACTTGATGCGTGCCAAGGTGGTCTGAACGCCATGGCTACCACCCGCGAACCGCACTTACCGCACTTACCGCACTTACCGCACTTACCGCATTTACCGTGCCTACCGCGCCGACCGCGCCTACCGCACCCACCTCGCTTCACGCCCGAGTTGCTGTTGCTGGCACAGGGCCGGGCGGTCGCCGACACGGTGGCCGGCGACGGCATCGAAGACCCTCCCCCCGACCGCCCCATCGGCCTGCGCGCGGCGATTTTCGACGTCGACGGCGTGCTCACCGACGGCCGGCTGTACATCGGCGATGCCGGCGAAGTCTTCAAGGCCTTCCATGTGCTCGACGGCCATGGCCTGAAGCTGCTGCAGCAGGCCGGCATCGCCCCCGTCGTCATCACCGGCCGCGATTCGGCCGCGGTGCGGCGGCGCATGGCCGACCTGGGGTTGGCCGACGCGCATTTCGGTGTCAGCGACAAGCTGGCGGTGGCCCGACGCGTGCTGGCCGAGCGCGGCCTCGGCTGGGGCCAGGTGGCGGTGATCGGCGACGACTGGCCCGACTTGCCGCTGTTGGCGCGCGCCGGCTTCGCTTGCGCGCCGGCCAATGCCCATGTCGATGCACGGGCGCTGGCCGACCACGTCACCAGCGCCCGCGGCGGCGAGGGTGCCGCACGCGAGTTCTGCGATCTGCTGCTGATGGCCAACGGCCACTATGCCGCGCTGCTGCAGGCCCAGCAGGGCACGCTGGATGGTCGCTGACGCGCAGCGCTGCGCCCGCCCGTTCGGCAGGCGGCTGCGAAGCGCAGGCGAGCGCCGATGATCCACCGTGCGCCACCTGAACTGCACCTGCCCGACCTGCCCGAGATACCGGTGCAGCTGGGGCTGTCCGGGATCGACCTGCCCGACACGCCCGACCGGCCTCCATCGATTCGACCTGCACTGTCCTGGGGCTACCGGCTGCGCCAGGGGCTGTCGACCTACCTGCCGCTGCTGCTGATGGGGTTGCTGGCCGCGTCGACCTGGTGGCTGGTCATGAACACGCCGCAAGGCGACGCGCCGGCCGCCGACAAGCCGGTCCGCGAAGCGCCCGACTACACCATGACCGGCTTTTCGATCACCCGCTTCTCGCCCGACGGCCAGGTGGTGCTGCGCATCGCCGGCGACGCACTGCGTCATTTCCCGACCACCGACCAGCTCGAGATCGAGGGCGTGCGCATCCACGCCATCGCACCCGACGGCCGCACCACCGACGCTACCGCGCTGCGCGCGTTGGCTCAGGGCGACGGCAGCGAGGTGCAGCTGCTCGGCGGTGCGCGGGTCATCAGCCAGCTCGACGGCGCCGAGGTGCTGGAATTGCAGGGCGAGTTTCTGCACGCCTTTCTGCGTTTTGAGCGGATTCGCTCGCACCTGCCAGTGCGCGTGCGCCATGGCAGCACCGAAACCCGCGCCGGCGGGCTTGACTACAACCACCCACAGCAGCTGCTGCAGCTCGGCGGGCCGGTGCGCGCCACCGTGCAACCAGGCCCACGCGCCAGGCCGCCGGCCCGGGACGCCGCCAGCGCCAAGGGCAGGCCAGCCACCACCGCCGCCGCCTTGGGCGCCACCACCGCCGGTATCAACACCGGCACCACCGCCGGTACCAACACCGGCACCACCGGCGACACCACCCGCGTCACCATCCCGCCTGCCAAGGCATTGGAGCCCGGCCGATGACCTTGACCCCGCCCACGATGCCCTCGCCGCTGGTCTACATCACCGGGGCGTCCAGCGGCATCGGCCAGGCGTTGGCGCTGCGCTACCACCGCGCCGGCTACCGGCTGGCGCTGGTGGCGCGCCGCGAGGCCGAGCTTCGCCAATGGGCC
>JBBQVF010000088.1:0-18978 GCA_038211805.1 Burkholderiales bacterium
CTCGTCGTTGCGCAGGTTGGCCTGGGTCAGGCGCATGCAGACATAGCTGTACAGGTCGGACAGGTCGGCCGCGAGCTTGCCGCCGTCCTTCAGGTCGAGGGCGGACTTCAGGCCCTCGTCGATGATGCGCACCGCCTGGCCGATGGCCAGGCCCTTGACGACGATGTCCTGGTTGCGCAGGGCGCCCTTGGCGCGGTGTACGGCGGCCATGAAGCCGTCGAAGAGCAGGGTGACCAGACCGTGCGGCGAGGCGCCCGCGACCATGGTCTGGACGCCGATCTGGCGGTAGGCGCCGGCGAACTGTTGCGAGCGGGGTGTGGGCTGAGCGTGCGGTGCGCTGAACATAGGGTGTCGTGGCTGGCTGCGGTTCGGTCTTGGTAGTGGATTTATCGGACTTGGGCCGCCGGACTTGAGCCGCGTGGTGCACCAAACTGGCTGGGACCGTGGCCGGCGGTCTGGCGTTTGCCGCACCGCCAACCAGCGCACGCCGGTGCCAGGGCAGCACGGGACGGCACACCACGCTGCTGCCCCGTAAAAACGGCCACGCCCCTGTGGCAGGGGCGTGGCCGCTGAGGGGCGTGCAGCTGGCGCGGTGCGCGCCGGCGCGCCCTGCGCAGAGCGTCAGGCGGTGGACTTGTTGTACTGGGTGATCTGCTGGTTCATGTAGCTGCTCAGGTTGTTCAGGCTGGCCATCTTGGTGTCGAGCGCCGAATACTGGTGGTTCAACCGGGCCTCGGTGATCGCCAGGCGTTTTTGCATCGCATCCTGCGACTTGGTGTTGCGGGTGACGCTGGCATTGATGCTGTCGGTGCGGCTCTGGAACACCCCGTCGCTGCCCAGCGCGGCATCGGCCAGACGCTTGAAGCGGCGCACAAAGCCCGAGTCGGCCGAGCTGCTGCCGTCGGTGGCCAGCAACTTCTTGAGCTCGGGCAGGTTGCCCAGCGCGTTGTCGAGTTTGGTGGTGTTGGTGTCGAGCGTGCCGTCGGCCTTCAGCGTCAGGCCGATCTCCGACAGCCGCGACCAGCTCGACGAGGCCGAGCTGCCCTCGTTGAGCACCGAGCGCAGCTGGCTTTGCAGCGCCAGCGTGGCCTGGTCGCCCTGCAGCGTGCCCGCCACCTTGCTGTCGGCGTTGTAGGCCGTCTGGGCCTTGATGAACCCGGCCAGCGTATTGAATGCCGCCACAAAATCGGTCACCGCGGTCTTGACCGATGCGGTGTCGGCGGACACCGAGATATCGATGTCGCTGGTGGTGGGCTTGAGCAGGCTCAAGCTCAGTCCGTCGGCCACGTTGTTCAGGGTGTTGCTGGCTGAGCTCAGCGGGATGCCGTTGACCGTCAGTGCGGCGTTGATCGCCGTGGTGGTGCGCGCCATCGGTGAACTGCCAGCCGTGGCGTCATAGGCCAACGCCGACAGGCCGGTGGCGGCGTCGCCATCGTCCACCGTCTCGGTGGCGCTGATGCGGAAGGCGTTTTCGACCCCGGTGTCCTTGGACCGCAGGCTGAGCCGCGCGCCGGAGGCGTCAGAGATGATCGTGGCGCTGACGCCGGCGCCCGAGGCATTGATCTTGTCGCGCAACGACGCCAGACTGGTGTCGCCGCTGTCGATGCTCAGCGTGATGGCGCTGGCGCCCACCTTGGGGTCGAAGCCGGCGGCCGGTACACCGGCCTGGTAGCTGCCCAGCTCTATCGTCAGGCTGCCCTCGCTCAAGGTCGCGCTGCTGCTGGCCAATGCGGCACCGGTGACGGTCTGGCCCGCTGCCAGGTTGCCCACCGCCACGGCATAGCTGCCCGCCACCGCACCGGTGCTGGTGCTGACCTTGACCGCCGCGGTGTCGGACGAGGTGGCGATCGTGCCGCTCCACAGCGTGGCCGAGGTCAGCGCGTTGGCCTTGGTCTGCAGGGCCGAAAAATAGCCCTGCATCTTGCCCACGGTTGACAACCGGGTGCCCAGGTTGCCGGCCTGGGTCTGCAACTGCGTCAGCGGTCGCCGCTCCACCGCCATCAGGCTGCCGACGATGCTGGTGACGTCCAGCCCGCTGCCGATGCCTGCTGAACTGATGCTGCCGGTGCCGGTGACGGATGTGGCCATGGTTGAATGCTCCTTCGCAACCGGTTTTTCGACCGCCTGCGGGCGGACTTGAGGGGCCGCCCAAAACGACTGCGGCCCGGAGAGTCCGGGCCGTGGTGTTGTGCCGGCTGTGGGTCAGGCTGTGGGGCAAGGTTTGCGGCAGCTTGCCGGCCGTGCGCGCTGCGCGGTGGCCGGCGCGCTGTCAGCCCTGCAGCAGCTTGAGCACCTGCTGCGGCAGGGCGTTGGCTTGGGCCACCATCGCATTGCCGGCCTGTTGCAGGATCTGCGACCGGCTCAGGTTGGCGGTCTCCGACGCAAAGTCGGCATCCATGATGCGCGAGCGGGCGGCGGACTGGTTCTCGACCGACACCTGCAGGTTGGAGATCACCGAATCGAAGCGCGATTGCGACGCACCCATCGTGGCGCGCTGCGCGTTGACGGTGTTCAGCGCCAGGTCGATGTTGTCGATCACGCCGTGGATCGTGCCGATCAGCGCGGTCGAGTCGATCAGCGCACGGGCCGCGCCGGTGTTGTCGGTGCCGGCCACCGCGGTGATCGTGGCGTCGATCGTCAGGTCACCGGTGGTGATGTCGATGGTGTCGTTGCTGGTGGTGTTGGCGCCCACCTGGAAGCTCATCGCCCCGGCTTCTGAGCCCAGGATGTGTTTGCCGTTGAAGGTGGTGGCGCCCAGCACCCGCTGCACCTCCTTGGCCAGCTCGCCGAACTCCTTGTCCAGCGAATCCTTGTCGCTGGCCGAGTTGGTGGCGTTGGACGATTGCACCGCCAGTTCACGCATGCGCTGCAGGGCGTCGGCCACCTTGCCCAGCGAGCCCTCCGAGGTCTGCGCCATCGAGATGCCGTCGTTGGCGTTGCGGGCCGCGGCGTTCATGCCGCGCACCTGCGCGTTCATGCGTTCGGCGATCGCCAGGCCGGCGGCATCGTCCTTGGCCGAGTTGACGCGCATCCCCGACGACAGGCGCTGCATCGACGTCGCCAACGAGTTTTGAGAGCTGTTCAGGCTGCGCTGCGCATTGAGCGAAGCGATGTTCGTATTGATCGTCTGGGGCATGGTGGCCACTCCTCAAGATTCGACGACACCGGCAGGTGGGCCGGAAATCAAAAGCGGTTTGACGCGACCCGCACCGGTCGCCTGCCGCCCTCGAAACCAGACCGACGTGCCCCAACTTCTCGGGCGCCGTTTCCGGGTGATACCTGCGCGGCAGCTCAGGCATTGGGGCTCATTGTGGGAAATGCGCGCGTGGGCAAAGCGCTGAAATGAGGATTGAACCAGCGCCACTTCGAACCGTTGCGCAGCAGAAAGACCAAGGGCCCCGCGGCGTGATGCCGCGGGGCCCTGGGAGACGGAGTCCGGCTGTTGGCAGCCGGCGTGTGAGCAAGGAGCTTGCCGGCTTGCAGGCCGGCAGAGCCTTCGGCAGGCGTTCGCGAGCCCGCAGGGGCTCGCTCGGTCCGGCCTCAGCGCAGCAACTGCAGCACCTGTGCGGGCAGTTGGTTGGCCTGGGCCACCATCGCATTGCCGGCCTGCTGCAGGATCTGGGCCCGGCTCAGGTTGGCGGTCTCTGCCGCGAAGTCGGTGTCGATGATGCGGCTGCGTGCAGCGCTCTGGTTCTCGATCGAGATCTGCAGGTTGGAGATCACCGCGTCGAAGCGCGATTGCGAGGCGCCCAGCGTGGCGCGCTGGGCGTTGACGCTGTCGATCGCGTCGTCGATGCCGCCGATCACGCCCTGGATGTCGGCGATGTTGGCGGTGTTGTCGATCCTCGCGCGGCCCGAGCCGGTGTTGTCGGTGCCCGCCACCGTGGTGATCGTGGCCTCCGCGGTCATGTCGACGGTGGTGATGTTGATGGTGTCGTTGGTCGAAGTGTTGGCGCCGACCTGGAACAGCTGGGTGCCGGCGTCGCCGCCGAGCACCGCCAGGCCGTTGAACGTGGTGCCGCCCAGCACCCGCTGGATCTCCTTGGACAACTCGCCGAACTCCTTGTCCAGCGAATCCTTGTCGCTGTCGGAGTTGGTGGCGTTGGCCGACTGCACCGCCAGCTCGCGCATGCGCTGCAGCGATTCGGATACCTTGCCCAGCGCGCCTTCGGCGGTCTGCGCCAGCGAAATGCCGTCGTTGGCGTTGCGCGCAGCCACGCTCATGCCG
This sequence comes from Burkholderiales bacterium, assembly GCA_038211805.1. GTDB lineage: Bacteria > Pseudomonadota > Gammaproteobacteria > Burkholderiales > Burkholderiaceae_C > Pseudaquabacterium. The sequence continues at coordinate 4,229 of JBBQVF010000088.1, forward strand.
CGCACCTGGGCGCTCATGCGCTCGGCGATGGCCAGGCCGGCCGCGTCGTCCTTGGCGGTGTTGACGCGCAGACCCGACGACAGCCGCTGCATCGAGCTCGACAGCGCCGACTGCGAGCTGCCGAGGTTGCGCTGCGCGTTGAGCGCGATGATGTTGGTGTTGATGGTCAACGGCACGGCGGGTTCCTTCGCTCGGGATGGCCTTCGAGGGATGGCCGGTGGGGTGTCGCCGGATGAGGACGACTGCTGCTGGTCTTATCGACCGATCAGCCGTCTGCTTGATGGTGCCAATCGCCCGAAGTGAAAAAAACAACGCGCCAGAGCGGCGGCTGTGGCGCGTTGTCGTGCGGCGTCTTGTCAGGGACCTGCGGCGTTGCGAGTGCCGCCGCCCCCCGACGCCGACGTCAGGGCGCGTGTTCCGTCATCGAAGCAGCGTCAGGACCTGCTGGGGCAACTGGTTGGCCTGCGCCACCATCGCGTTGCCCGCCTGCTGCAGGATCTGCGCGCGGCTCAGGTTGGCGGTCTCCGCCGCAAAATCGGTGTCCATGATGCGGCTCTTGGCGGCCGACTGGTTTTCCACCGAGATCTGCAGGTTGGAGATCACCGAGTCGAAGCGCGATTGCGAGGCACCCATCAGCGCCCGCTCGCCGTTGACGGTGGTGATCGCCGCGTCGATGCTGTCGATCACGCCCTGGATCGTGGTCGCATCGGCGGTGTTGTCGATCACCGCCCGGCCCGAGCCGGTGTTGTCGGTGCCGGCCACCGTGGTCAGCGTGGCATCGGCGGTCAGGTCGGTGGTGATGATGTCGATGGTGTCGTTGGTCGTGGTGTTGGCACCGACCTGGAACTGGAAGGTGCCGGCATCCGAGCCCAGCACGTTCTTGCCGTTGAAGCTGGTGCCGCCGAGCACACGCTGGATTTCCTTGGCCAGCTCGCCGAACTCCTTGTCCAGCGAATCCTTGTCGCTGTCGGAGTTGGTGGCGTTGGCGGCCTGCACCGACAGCTCACGCATGCGCTGCAGCGAATCGGCCACCTTGCCCATCGCACCTTCTGCCGTCTGCGACATCGAGATGCCGTCGTTGGCGTTGCGGATGGCGACGTTCATGCCGCGCACCTGGGTGGTCATGCGTTCGGCAATGGCCAGGCCGGCGGCATCGTCCTTGGCAGAGTTGACACGCAGGCCTGAGGACAGGCGCTGCATCGACACTGCCAGCGAGGACTGCGACATCGACAGGTTCCTCTGAGCGTTGATCGAATTGACGTTGGTGTTGATGGTCTGAGGCACGGTATTTTCCTTTCAGCTTCCATGAATCCCGGCGGGAGCGCCGACGCTCTACTCCGGTGGCAACACTGCGATCTGGTCACCACCTTTGCACGCCGGACAGTTGCCACTTGCACGCTGTCCGACACGCCCGCGCTAGTCGCCTATGTTCTCGGGACACCTTCGTGACCTTCGTTCATCGGCCGGCTAACCGGACCGCGGGGGTCTTGTGGACCGCCCGATGCTTTGGGTATCGGCCTGGCGCAATTCCAACTTGAGCGCTTTGCGCAAAACAATTCGGAACGCTGTCAAGACGGCTTTCGCCGCTTTTCGAGAAGTCTTCCACGCTTCATGTCGAAGCCGGGCCTCAAGTGCCGCGATCAGTGCCCATGGCACCGTGTTGGCCATTCCCCAAGCCGGTCGCAACCGGTGGGTGACAGCTGATCAGCCTGGCCGCCAATGGAAACGGAGCCCTCAGGCTCCGTCTTGTCGAGCGCGCACACCGGTCGGTGCGCGTGGCGGTCCTCAATTGCTCAGTCGGTGTCGAGCACGCTGCCTTCAACCTCGGCCCAGCTCAGCCGGCCGATCGAGCGCAGGCAGGGCAGCACGGCCTCGGGGTTGTCGAAGCGTTCGATCACCCGGCATGCGCCGTGGGCGGGCGGATCGGCGGCGAGGGTGCGTGCTGCGTCGGTATCGGTCAGGAAGCCCCGCAACTCTGCGATGGTGGGGGCGTTGAGCCGGCTGCCGTCGACCTCGACGGTGTCGCCGTTGCGCGCTACCAGGCGGCTGCGCACGCCAGCCAGGTAGCGCTGCTTCATCTCAATGAAGCGGCCGAAACGCTCGGGCTCGAAGTGCAGAGGGCCGTTGGCGCTGCTCGGCGACGTGCCGGTCTGGGATTCCAGGATGTCGGCGAACTCGGCCAGCAGGTTGCTGCGCACGATGTAGACGATGCGCATCGCGGGTTCCGCGATGGCCCAGTCGAGCGCGGCCTGGTGGTGCGCCGGCGCCAGCGTGAAGCCGCGGACCGACACGGCGCTGAGGTCGCGACCGGTGGCGTCGACGGTGCGGCCCATCACCATGCGCACGAACCAGGGCGCGTCCTTTTCGCGCATGGCGTGCAAGGTGGCGGCCGCTCGCTGTGGCGGTGGGCCTTCGGCCAGGTGGATGGCTTGCGGGTGGAGCAGGTCACCCTCGAAGAACAGGTCGCCGTGGCGGTTGAGCACTGCGGCCAGTCGGTCGGCGCCGCTGTGCGGCGCGCCCAGCAGCAGCGCGGGCTTGGCCGGCAGCTCGGCCGGCACCATGGCATCGACACCGTAGAGGCCGCAGAACGGGTCGGCCAGTTCGGGGTCGAGCAGGCTCAGGCGGGCGTAGGTGCAGCGCACCTCCTGCAGCAGGCGGGGCGTGCCGTCGGCGACATGTTCGCCCAGATACAGGCGCAGGCCGCCGCGCTCGCCGCACAGCACGAAGCGGATGCCGGCGCGGCCCTCGGCGTCGCAGAGCTCCAGATCGCCGTCGCGCAGCGTCCAGCGGGCGGTCTCGGACGCCGCGATCGGGCTGACGCGTCCGTTGTCACGCAAGCGCATCAGGCCCGAAGCGGTGCCGTCGGCGCTGCGCAACAGGTAGAGGCGGCGTTCTTCGGGCGCCACCATCAACGCGGGCTGGGCTTCGGCCAGCACGCGCAACAGGGCTTCGTGCGGCGAGTGAGCCGCAGCCAACGGCATCGCGATGCGTGCCGCGGCGCTGGCGTCCTCGAGTTGGCCGCGACGGCAGGCCAGTCGCATCAGCTCGGCGGTTTGCTCGACGCAGCTGGCGGCCAGCAAGGCAAGCCCGGGGCTCGGCGCGGCCAGCAGCGAGGCCGCGTCGTGCTGCAGGCCCGAGGCGGGCAGGGGGGTGGGCATGGCCAAGGCGGTGGCGATCATCGCGCAACTCCGTCAATCGGGGAGGTCCAGTCTAGGCAGTCGCCTGAGGTGGCCATGCCGCGAAAAGCGCTGCAAACCCGGCCCTTTGGTGCGCCGTGGCAGCACCTGGGCGACCGGCCGGCTCAGAGGTTGAGAGGAATTCGAGCGTGCCCGAGCGACGCCCCGAAACGTGCCCGATCTAGGCGCAAATCACAGTCATAGCCCGGGCTATGACGAGCATTTGCAACGACGAGCGGGTGCGTTTCGGGGTGGTGAGCGGGCATGATCGAGCAACTCTCAAGCTCTCAGGGCTCGACGACCTCGGCTTGACGAACTGCGGGCTTTTGAAGCAGCAGGGCGACGTGGCTGGCCAGGTCTTCGTCAATCCAGGGCTTGCGGTAGATGCCGCAGATTTCCTGACACTCGTTCAAGCGGATTTGCAGGTCCTCGTGACCGGTGATCGCCAGAATCGGCATGCGGGCGGTGTGCGGCTGGCCTTGACAGGTGTTGATCAGCGCCACGCCGTCCAGGTTGGGCATTTCCAGGTCGGTGATCATCAGCCGGTAGCGGCCCTGCTGCAGCAGGGCCAATGCCTCGACGCCATCGCGCGCCTGTTGAACTTCATAGCCCGATGTTGCGAACAACCTTCGCAGCTTGGCGCGCGCCACAGCGGAGTCGTCCACCACCAGCAGGTCGGCAGCCATCGGCAGCAAGCGAGGGGCAGGCCAAGCCGTGGCGGTGAGGGTCGTCTGCTCAGACTCGCTCGCAGTGGCTGCGAAGCTGCTGTCTACACCAGGCTGGGTATCGTCGGATGTGACCTCTGGTGGGCTTCGACTGCGCGCCCCTGCGCAGCCGAGGGCGGCCAGCAGCACGATGACGATGATCGATGCCGTGATCAACAGAGGATTCAACATGGACTGCAGTGCAGCCAGGGTGGGCGAGAGCATGGTGGATGAACTCTTGTAATGGGGGGGCAACGACTGTCGCGTCGCGGATCCGATGGCGGGATATCGGCATCTTGGGCTGAATCATCAGGGTGTGAAACGTCAAATCGGCGCCTGCCGACGCCGCGGCATCGGCTGCGACCGCGGGCGCGCGCCCCGCCCTTGTAGGAATTTGCCTGACAAGCCCGGCCGAAGAACCGGGACTCAAGAAGGCGAATTGGCCTGATGTTGCTGGCTTGTTGCGCTCTCTACAGTTGGTTTCACACCAGCGGCACTCGCTGCCTCTCACCCCTCCCCAGGAACCGCCTCATGAACACCGACCAGATCCTCGCCGAAATCCGTGAAGCCAACCTGTCGTACCTGATGCTCGCCCAGACGCTGATCCGCAGCGACCTGGAGCAGGCCCTGTACCGCCTGGGTCTGACCGAGGACTCGGCCGGCATGATCGCCGCCCTGACGCCGGCCCAGATGATGAAGATCGCTTCCGGCAACACGCTGCTGTGCCGCATGCGCTGCGACGACGACCTGGTCTGGGGCCTGCTGACCAGCCACGGCAAGAGCGCGGCCAACGAGAGCGTCTCGCGCCTGCACGCCTCGATCCTGATCGCCGGCCGGCACCAAGAAGCCGCCTAACCCCGCCGAAGCGGCCGCTCCCCCCAGGGGGCCGAGCCCGGACACGAAAGATCCAGTGGATCTTTCGTGCCTGGCGAGGAGCCGGGCCACTGGCCCGGCGCGGCCTGCAAGGCACGCCAGTGGCCTGGCGAAGCCGTTTCCACGGCGTCTGCTGAGTCAGACCCCAAAAAATTTGGAGAGAGAACCATGTCGCGTACCAAGAGCATCCTGACCGAAGCCAAGCAGATCGATACCGCGGTGGAACTGATCAAGCTCGGCGCCCGCCTGCAGGTGCTCGAGAGCGAGACCGACCTCAGCTACGAGCGCTTGCTGCGCCTGTACAAGGAGGTGGCCGGCAAGAGCCCCAGCAAGGGCCAGTTGCCGTTCTCGACCGACTGGTTCATGACCTGGCAGCCCAACATCCATGCCAGCCTGTTTCTCAACATCCATGAATACCTCAACAAGGCGGCGGCGCTCGACGAGATCGACTCGGTCATCAAGGCCTACAAGCTCTACCTCGAGCAGGTCGGCGCACAAAGCCTGGAGCCGCAACTGTCGGTCACCCGGGCCTGGCGGCTGGTGAAGTTCATCGACAACGGCATGCTGACGATGACCAAGTGCAGCAAGTGCAGCGGCCACTTCGTGACCCACCCGCACGAGATCGCCCGCCACTACGTCTGTGGCCTCTGCAACCCGCCCGCGCGCGCCGGCAAGGGCCGCAACGCCGGCGCGATCCGCCTGCCCAGCGTGCAGGAATGCCTGACCGACTGAACCACCGCGCCAGCCGCTGTTGCCAACGCGTTCGCAGGGCTTCAGATCGGTGGCTGCAGGCCGATCCACCACACAAGCCACGGCGCTGATTTTCGTGTTTGTCTCCTCCTAGCACAGTCCCTGTGCTTTGCGGGCGGACTCCCCCGGGAGTCCGCCCATTTTTATGCCCGCGCCGCGCCGGTTCCGCCGGCGCGTCCGCGACCCTGACCGTGACTGTGACCGTGACCGTGACCGTGACCGTGACCGTGACCGTGACCGTGACGGCGACCGGGCAGGTGGGCGAAGGCCCGGCCTGTTCCGGCGATCGGATCGCCCGGCGCTGCCCACACTCTGTCGATGCCGCAAGCACCCGCCGCCCCTGAGCCTGATGTGCGCCGCCTCGCCTTGCCGTGCCCGCCCTGGCCGACACCGGCACTGGCGGTCTGGTTGGTGGCCTGGGGCAGTGTCATGGGCTTGCGGCCCTGGTGCGCCGCGCTGGGCTGGGCACCGGCCTGGGCCTGGGGCGCCGCCACCGCGCTCGGTGTCGGTTTGGCGCTGGCGCTGCGCCTGGCCAGCCACTGGCGGCGCTTGTTCGTGGCAGCGGGGTTTCCGGTGTCGGCGCTGGCCAGTGGCCTGGCGTCTGCGGTGCCGGCCTGGGCCTGGCTGCTGCCGCTGGGCCTGCTGTTGGCGGCCTACCCGTTGCGGGCCTGGCGCGATGCGCCGCTGTTTCCCACGCCGGCCGATGGCCTGGACGGCCTGGCCCAGCAACTCGCGCTGCCGGCGGGCGCGCGGATCCTGGATGCCGGCTGCGGCCTGGGCCACGGGCTGTTGGCACTGCGCCGTGCCTACCCGCTGGCGCGCATCGAGGGCGTCGAATTCAGTTGGCCGTTGCGCGCCGCGGCGGCGCTGCGCTGCCCTTGGGCCCGGGTGCGGCGCGGCGACATGTGGGCGCTTGACTGGTCGGGGCTGGCGCTGGTGTACCTGTTCCAGCGGCCCGAGAGCATGTCCCGGGCGCTGGCCAAGGCCGATGCCGAGCTCGGGGCCGGTGGCTGGCTGGTGAGTCTGGACTTCGTCGTGCCCGACGTGCCGCCGACCGCGGTGCTGCGTCGACCGGGGGCTCAACCGGTGTGGATCTACCGCACCGGTGAGCAGCGTGGCGCGGCGACCAGCGCACGCTCAATCCCTGGCGGTGCCGGCCGATAACCCCACCAGATGCTGGCCCGTCCGGGGCCGGCGCTGAACCTTGCCACCTCCTCAGTCACACCATGTTCGTCATCGTCGGTTGGCTCCTCGCAATGGTTTGCATCTTCGGCGTGTACATCTTTCACGGCGGCAACATCCAGGTCGTCCTGAAGGCGCTGCCCTTCGAGATGATCACCATCTTCGGCGCGGCCGCCGGGGCCTTCATCGCCAACAACCAGATGAAGGTCATCAAGGCCTCGATGAAGGGCCTGGCCCAGTGCTTCAAGGGCAGCAAGTTCAGCAAGGCCCGCTACATGGAGTTGCTGGCGCTGATGTTCGACATCCTGCAGAAGGCCCGCAAGGAGGGCCTGATGTCGATCGAGAAGGATGTCGAGGACCCGCACAGCTCGCCGCTGTTCCAGAAGTACCCGATCGTCGGCAACGACCACCATGTCTGCGAGTTCATCACCGACTACCTGCGCATGATGGTCTCGGGCAACTTGAACGCCCACGAGATCGAGAGCCTGATGGACAGCGAGATCGAGACCCACCATGCCGAGGAGCATGCAGCGGTGGCGGCCATCGCCCGCCTGGCCGGCGGCCTGCCGGCCTTCGGCATCGTGGCGGCGGTGCTGGGCGTCGTCAACACCATGGGCTCGGTCGGCCAGGCGCCGGCCATCCTGGGCGGCATGATCGCCTCGGCCCTGGTCGGCACTTTCCTCGGCATCCTGCTGGCCTACGGCTTCGTCGAGCCGCTGGGCGGACTGCTGGAGCAGAAGGTCGACGACAACGGCAAAGAGCTGCAATGCATCAAGACCACCCTGCTCGCCAGCATGCAGGGTTATGCGCCGCAAGTGGCGATCGAGTTCGGCCGCAAGGTCCTGTACTCCGGCGATCGGCCCAGCTTCACCGAACTAGAAGCCCATGTGAAGAAGAAATGATGATGAAGCAACCCCAGTTCAGGTCTCGCCGGCGGAACCAAGTAGACAACGTGGAACCGGCTCTGCCGGGCCACTGGCGTGCCTTGCAGGCCGCGCCAGGCCAGTGGCCCGGCTCCTCGCCAGGCCAGTGGCCCGGCTCCTCGCCAGGCCACTGGCCCGGCTCCTCGCCAGGCACGAAACATCCACTGGATCTTTCGTGTCCGGGCTCGGCCCCTCTGGGGGGGGGCGCCGCTGGCGCTTCGGGGGGGGGATAACCGATGGCGGGCGACGCGAAGAAGCTGCAACCGATCATCATCAAGCGCATCAAGAAGGGCGGCCATGCGGTGCATGGTGGGGCGTGGAAGATCGCCTATGCCGACTTCGTGACCGCGATGATGGCCTTCTTCCTGCTGATGTGGCTGCTGGGCAGCACCTCGGAAGGCGACAAGAAAGGCATCGCCGACTACTTCCAGAGCCCGCTGAAGGTCGCACTGCTCAACGGCGGCTCGGGATCGGGCGATTCGTCGTCGCTGCTCAAGGGCGGCGGCCAGGACCTCACCCGCTCGGGCGGCCAGGTTAAGCGTGGTGACGTCGAAGCGCCGCGCAACACCATCAACTTGCAGGCCCTGCGCCACGAGCAGCGGGCAGCCGAGGCGGCCAAGCTGCAGGAGCTGAGCGAGCAGGTCGAGTCCGAGCTGAAGAACAGCGCCAAGCTGGCCCAGTTTGCGTCGCAGATCAAGCTGGACATGACCCGCGACGGCCTGCGCATCCAGATCGTTGACGAACTGGCGCGGCCGATGTTCGACTCGGGCAGCGCGGTGGTCAAACCGTACATGCGCGAGCTGCTGCGGGCCATCGGCAGCGTGCTGATCGAGGTGCCCAACCGGCTGACGCTGGAAGGCCACACCGACGCCCAGCCGTTCTCGGCCGGCGACGCCGGCTACAGCAACTGGGAACTGTCGTCCGACCGGGCCAATGCCTCGCGCCGCGAACTGGTGGCCGGCGGGTTGACTGAAGAGCGGGTGCTGCGGGTGCAGGGCCTGGCCAGCAGCCAGCCCTTCAACCGCAAAGAGCCGGCCGATCCGCAGAACCGGCGCATCAGCATCATCGTGATGAACCGCGATGCGGAGGACCGCTTCTACCGGCCCACCGCCGACCTGGTGGAGCCGTCCACACCGCCTGCGCTCGTGCCGAAAGCCGCAGAAACCGGTGTGCGAGCCGAAACACCCGCCCGGCTGTCAAGTCCGGCGCCGGCTGGCCGATAAAGCCAAAACGACTGCGGTCGGACCCCCCCCTTCCTTTCAACTTCTTGCCCCAGCCCCGAGGACAGACATGAGCCATCCCTCCGACCTCAAGTTCCTGGTCGTCGACGACTTCTCCACCATGCGCCGCATCGTGCGCGGCCTGCTCAAGGAAATGGGCTGCAACAACGTGGAAGAGGCCGAAGACGGTGCCGTCGCCCTGCAGATGCTCAAGACCAACCGCTACGACTTCGTGGTCAGCGACATCAACATGCCCAACATGAACGGCTTCGATCTGTTGAAGGCCGTCAAGGCCGAGGACAGCCTGAAGCACATTCCCGTGCTGATGGTCACCGCCGAAGCGCGCAAGGAAGATATCTTGCTGGCCGCGCAGAGCGGCGCCGCGGGTTACGTGGTGAAGCCCTTCACCAAGGCCACGCTGGAAGAAAAGGTCACCAAGATCATGCAAAAGCTGGCGGCCACGGCTTGATCGGCGTTCAGGACGTTAAGGGAGCCACAACATGAAGATGGAAGACATGAGCACGCTCGCGCCTGAACGAGGCACGGTGACTGTCGCCGAGAGCTTGGCCAGCGAGCCCGGCGCCATGGCGTCGCCCGAGGTGTTCCAGCAGCTCGGCGCACTGACCCGCCTGTTGCACGACACCCTGCAGCAGCTGGGCGTGATGCCCAACCTGCAACTGGCCGCCGACGGCCTGCCCGACGCCCGCAGCCGGCTGAAGTACATCGTCACCAAGACCGCCGAGGCCGCCGACAAGGTGCTCAACTCGGTCGACCAGGCCAAGGCCGAGCACGCGGCGATTGCCGAGCAGACCCGCCTGTTGGCGACGTCGCTGCTGGCCGATCCGGTCAAGGCGGTGGCCAGCGGCGCGGTGTACAACTTTGTCAACGAGGTCGAAGCCCGTACCCAGAAGATCGACGCCCACCTGACCGACATCATGATGGCGCAGGATTTCCACGACCTGACCGGCCAGGTGGTGGCCAAGGTGGTGACGCTGGCCAACGACCTGGAAGACAGCCTCGTCAAGCTGCTGGTGCAGGTGGTGCCGCCCGACCAGCGCGAAAAAGTCGACCTGAGCTTGCTGCATGGCCCGGTGGTCGACACCGAGGGTCGCACCGACGTGGTGGCGAACCAGGGCGAGGTCGATGACTTGCTGGCCAGCCTCGGGTTCTGAACCCGAGGGCGCGAATCTTCCTGCTGCGCGGGCCGATGTCGCGCCTGTGGTACTCGCCGTACCGGTGTACGGCTCCGTTCCTCGACGCAACCTCGACCCGCTCGCGACGGAATCTCCGCACCCTCGGCGTGCCTTTGGCGCATCGTTCCATCAGACGCGGCCTTCGGGCCGCTTTTGCGTTGGGGGCTGGCGGCCAGCGGGATTAGCCGCGCTTTGGCTGGTCTTTTGAACCGCTTGTGTCGCCATCCCCACTCCTACCATGGCCTGCCCACCAAGACGTGCCTGGAGCCGCCATGCCCGATGTTGTCCTGACCCGCCCCGCCGCCGCCCTGTCGCTGGCCGAACTGGTGACCGAAGCCCAGCGCCTGCAGCAAGCCGGCCAGGCCGAAGCCGCCGTGGCGCTGTACCGCGACTTCATCGCCGCGGGCCCGCCGGCCATGCGCCACGTGGCCTGCTTCAACCTCGGCACCTCGCTGGGGGCGATGAACCGCAGCGCCGACGCCGAAGCCGCTTATCGCCAGGCAGTGGAACTTCAGCCGAACTTCCCGCACGCCCGGCTGAACCTGGGCCACCAGCTCGAACGCAGCGGCCAGCACGATGCCGCGATGGCGCAGTGGCGCGCGGTCATCGACAGCGCGGCGGCGGCTGACATGCAGGTGCATGCCTGGAACAACCTGGGCCGCTTGCTGGAGACGCTGCGCCGCTATCCCGAGGCCGAAGCCGCGCTGCGTGCCAGCCTGCTGCTCGACCCGACCCAGCCCAGCGTGGTGCAGCACTACGTGCACCTGCGGCAGAAACAATGCGCCTGGCCGGTCTACCAGCCGGTGGGCGAGGTGGGCCCCAACCGGCTGCTGAGCGGCACTTCGCTGCTGGCGATGATGAGCGCCAGCGACGACCCAGCGCTGCAACTGCTGTCGGCCACCCGTTTTGCGCACGAGCGCGTGCCCAAGGCCCAGCCGGTGGCGCTGCACAAGACCATGCCGCCGCGCAGCGGCAAGATCCGCATCGGCTACCTGTCGGGCGACCTGCACATGCATGCGGTGGGCTTGCTGACGCCCGAGCTGTTTGAGCTGCACGACCGCGCCAAGTTCGAGGTCTGGGCCTTCTGCTGGACGCCCGAGAGCGAGATGCCGCAGCGCCGCCGCATCCTGGCCGCGATCGACCACCATGTGCGGCTGGCCGGCGTCGACGACGCCACCGCCGCACGGCTGATCGCCGAGGCCGGCATCGACGTGCTGGTCGACCTGCAGGGCCTGACCAGCGGCGCGCGCCCGGCCATCCTGGGCTGGCGCGCGGCGCCGGTGCAGGTCAGCTACCTGGGCTTGCCCGGCACCTCGGGTCTGCCGGGGGTCGACTGGTTGCTGGCAGATGGCTACGTGATGCCGCCCGAGCTGGAACCCTATTGCACCGAGAAGCCGATCCGCCTGCCGCACTGCTACCAGGTCAGCGACCGCCAGCGCGAGGTGGCGCCGCGCCCGGCCCGCAGCACCTACGGCCTGCCCGACGACCGGTTCGTCTACTGCTCGTTCAACAACAACTTCAAGTTCACGCCCGAAGTCTTCGGCGCCTGGATGCGGGTGCTGCAGCAGGTGCCCGACAGCGTGTTGTGGCTGCTGGCCGACAACGACACCGCGCGCGAAAACATGCTGCGTGAGGCCGACGACCACGGTGTGCCGCGCGATCGGTTGATCTTCGCGCCGCGGGTGGCGCCACCCGAGTACCTGGCGCGCTTCCAGTGTGCCGACCTGGTGCTGGACACCTTTCCGTACAACGCCGGCACCACCGCCAGTGACGCACTGTGGATGGGCACGCCCATCGTCACGCTGAGTGGCCGCAGCTACATCTCGCGCATGGCCGGCAGCCTGCTCACTGCCGTGGGCTTGCCTGAGCTGGCCACCACCACGCTGGCCGACTACGAGCGGCTGGCCGTGCTGCTGGGCCGCCAGCCGGCACGAGTGGCCTCGTACAAGCGCTACCCGGCCGAGCAGGGCCGCACGTCGCCGTTGTTCGACCTGCCGCAGATCGTGCGCGACATCGAGGCCGCCTTTGAACGCCTGGCACTGCAGGCCCGGGCCGGATGATCCCGTGCCGGTCGCCAGCGCCATGATGGCGGCCTGCCCGGTCCACCCAGGCTGAAAGGCCGACGACTTGTCTGCCGGCGACGACCCCTTCCTGCCTGACCCCCGCGCGGCGCCCAATGCCGGCCATGCGCCCGGCATGGACGACGACGCCCTGGCCCAGGCGCTGGTCTGGCTGACCCGCTTCCACGGCCAGGACCGCACAGTGTCCTCGCTGTTCGAGAGCCAGCACATCGAGGGGGCCGTAGGACCCGACCAGGCCCTGCGCGCCTTGCGCGATGCGGGCTGGAACGCGGCCCTGGTGCAGCGCGCGATCGGCGACTTCCACACGCTGCTGCTGCCGGTGGTGCTGCTGCTCAAGAGCGGTGACGCCGCGCTGCTGGTGTCGCGCACACCGCAGGCCGCCGGCCCGGCGTTGTACACCGTGGTGATGCCCGGCCCGTCGCCGCAGGAACTGACGGCCACCGAGGCCGAGCTGGCCGCCGAGTACGCCGGCATCGGCCTGGTGGCCACGCCGCGGCCGGTGGCGGCCGCCCGCATCGCCAACCCCGACCCCGGCGCCCCCGCCGACCCTGCCGGCCATTGGCTGTGGGGCACTTTGAAGCGCTTCGTGCCGTACTACCGCTCGGCGCTGCTGGCCGCGCTGCTCAGCAACACGCTGATGCTGGTGACCGGCACCGTCACCTCGGTGATCTACGACAAGGTGATTCCGCACCAGGCCTTCGTCACGCTGTGGGCGCTGGCCGCCGCGGGCGGCCTGGCGCTGTTGTTCGACCTGGCCGCGCGCCAGCTGCGCGCCTACCTGATCGACCTGGCCGGCAAGAAGGCCGACCTGCTGATCGGCACCCAGCTGTTCCGCCAGAGCCTGGGCGTGCGCATGGAAAACCGGCCCGAAAGTGCCGGCGCCTACTCGCACATCGTCGGCCAGGTCGAGCTGGTGCGCGAGTTTCTGGGCTCGGCGACGCTGTCGGCCATCTCCGACCTGCCGTTCATCTTCATCTTCATCGCGATGACTTTCGTCATCGGTGGCCCGCTGGGCTGGGTGCTGGTCTTCGCGGTGCCGGCCATCATGGGTGCTGCGCTGCTGATCCAGGGCGCCATGCGGCGCGCCACCAGCGCCAACATGCAGCAGCAGGCCGACCTGCACGGCTTGCTGGTCGAGGCGGTGGAGGGCATCGAGGACATCAAGGCCACTGGCGCGCAGGGCCGGTTCCTTCACCACTACGAGCAGTCGTCGGCGGCGGCGGTCACCAGCCAGCTGCGCTCACGCCGGCTGACCAGCCTGACGATGAACCTGTCGATGCTGTCGCAGCAGTTGGTCACGCTGGTGATGCTGGTCTGGGGTGTCTACCTGATCCAGTCGAAGGAAGTGACCGGCGGCGCGCTGATGGGCGCGGTGATGTTCGGCATGCGAGCGATCGCGCCGCTCACGTCCATCGTGATGCTGGCCACCCGCTACCAGGGCGCCCGCGCCGCCATGATGGCGCTCGACAAGGTGATGGCCCAGCCCACCGAGCGTGAGCCGGGCCGGCGCTACATCCCGCTGCGCGAGGTGAGCGGTCGCATCGGGCTGGCCGATGTCAGCTTCTCGTACCCCGATAGCGGCGGCCAGGAATCGCCGCGGGTGCTGAAGAACGTGACGCTGCGCTTCGAGCCCGGCGAACGGGTGGCCATCCTGGGCCGCATCGGCAGCGGCAAGTCGACCATCCTGCGCATCGTCGCCGGCCTCTATCGGCCCAGCGAGGGCATGGTCGATGTCGACGGGCTCGACCTGCGCCAGCTCGACCCCGGCGACTTCCGCGCCAGCGTGGCCTATGTGCCGCAGGACTCGCGCCTGTTCAACGGCACGCTGCGCGACAACGTGCTGCTGGGCCGGCCCGGCGCCAACCCGATGCGCCTGGCCGCGGTGGCCAAGCTGACCGGCCTGGCCCGCGTGGCCGAGAACCACCCGCTGGGCTGGGACCTGCCGGTCGGTGAATCGGGCTCGCTGCTGTCGGGCGGCCAGCGCCAGCTGGTGGCGTTGACCCGCAGCCTGATCACCGACCCCAGGATCCTGCTGATGGACGAACCGACCAGCTCGATGGACGCGCAGAGCGAACTGGCCTTTCTGCGCCAGTTGAAGGAGGCGGCGCAGGGCTGCACGCTGGTGATGGTGACGCACCGCCCGGCGGTGCTGGAACTGGTGAGCCGGATCATCGTGGTGGATGCCGGCAAGGTGGTGATGGACGGCCCCAAGGCCCAGGTGCTGGCGGCCTTGTCGGGCGCCAAGCCCGTCGGGCAGACCGCGCCCGCAACGGTCAACGGCGTGCCGGTCACGCCAACCAACGTGCACCGCCATCCCAGCACCCAACCCTCTGACAGTCGAGCGGCGGTATGAAGTCGCCCCCCCGTAGCGCTGGCAGCGCTCCCCCCCGGGGGGACGACCCCACTGGGCCGGCGAAGCCGGTCCCAGAGGGTCCACTTGACCGCGCTGCTGGCGCTTCGGTGCTGTGACCGTACGCACCACGCTGCAGCCCGGCGACCGCGAGTTCCTGAGCCCGCTGCAGGCCGCGCATGAGCAGGAGCCGGCCAACGCGGCCGCCTGGGCGATCTACCTGATGCTGGCCGCGCTGGTGGCCGCCGTCGCCTGGGCCGCGCTGGCCCGGGTGGACATGATCACCCGCAGTGAGAGC
>JBBQVF010000089.1:0-18510 GCA_038211805.1 Burkholderiales bacterium
GCGGCGCTGGGCTGGATGCTCAACGCCCGCATGGCGGCGATGTTTGCCCGTGCGCTGGCGCCCACCGGGGCGATGTTCACGGTGCTGGCGCTGTGGACCGGCGCGCTGTGGGGCAAGCCGACCTGGGGCACCTGGTGGGTCTGGGATGCCCGGCTGACGTCGGAATTCATCCTGCTGCTGATGTACGGCGGCTTCATTGCGCTGACCGAGGCCATCGACGACCCGCGGCGCGCGGCCAATGCCGGTGCCTTGCTGGCGCTGGTGGGCGCGGTCAACGTGCCGGTGATCTACTTCTCGGTGACCTGGTGGAACACGCTGCACCAGGGTTCGTCGATCAGCCTGACCGCTGCGCCCAAAATGGCGGCCACCATGTTCACCGCGCTGTTGCTGATGACGGTGTGCTTCTGGGCCTACAGTTTCGCGGTGGCCTTCAGCCGTGCCCGGGCCATCGTGCTCGAGCAGGAAGCCGGTACTCACTGGGTGAACACACTCACCCTCGCCAAGGAAAGCGCATGAACTGGGTCTCCTTCGATCAATTCCTGCACATGGGTGGTTACGGCCTCTATGTCTGGGGCTCCTATGGCGTCGCGCTGGCGCTGATGACCGCCGAGCCGCTCTTGGCACGCCACCGCCACCGCAACGCCTTGCTGGCGGGCCGCGCCGATGAGGGCGGGGAGGGCACGGCATGAAGCCCCGCCACAAGCGTGCAGCGATCGTGCTGGGGGTGCTCAGCGCCGTGGGGCTGGCGGTGACGCTGGTGCTCAACGCCTTCAACAGCAACCTGGTGTTTTTCTACACCCCGGCGCAGATTGCCGCCAGGGAGGCGCCGCAGGGCCGCACCTTCCGTGTCGGTGGGCTGGTGGAGGCCGGCAGCGTCAAGCGTGACGGCGTGACGGTGAACTTCATCGTCACCGACACCCTCAAGACCGTGCCGGTGCGCTACGAGGGTGTGCTGCCCGACTTGTTCAAGGAAGGCAAGGGCGTGGTGGCGCAGGGCCAGTTGGGGCCCGACGGCGTGTTCGCCGCGCGCGAGGTGCTGGCCAAGCACGATGAAAACTACATGCCGCCCGAAGCGGCCGATGCCCTGCAGCAAGCCGAGAAGATGCGCAACAAGATGAGCAACACCCTGTCGCCGACACCGCTGGCCGGCTCGGTGGCGGGGGTCAAGCCATGATCCCCGAACTCGGTCATTTCATCCTGATCCTGGCGCTGGCGGTGGCGCTGGTGCAGGGCGTGCTGCCGCTGCTGGGCGCCCAGCGCGGCCGCGCCGACTGGATGGCGCTGGCGCGGCCGGCGGCCTATCTGCAGTTCACGCTGATCTTGCTGTCGTACTTCTGCCTGACAGCGGCTTTCGTGCAGCATGATTTCTCGGTGTTGTACGTGGCATCCAACTCCAACTCGGCACTGCCGCTGGCCTACCGTTTTGCCGCGGTGTGGGGTGGGCACGAAGGCTCGCTGCTGCTGTGGCTGCTGATGATGGCGGGATGGACCGTGGCAGTGGCGCGGTTCTCGCGCAGCCTGCCGCCGGTGTTCGTCGCCCGCATCCTGGCGGTGCTGGGGCTGCTGTCGGTGGGGTTCCTGCTGTTCACGCTGGCCACCTCCAACCCGTTCGACCGGCTGTTGCCGGCCGCGCCCGATGGCCGTGACCTGAACCCGCTGCTGCAAGACCCGGGCATGGTGATCCACCCGCCGATGCTCTACATGGGCTATGTCGGCTTCTCAGTGGCCTTTGCATTCGCCATCGCCGCGCTGATCGGCGGCAACCTCGACGCGGCCTGGGCGCGCTGGACGCGGCCGTGGACGTCGGCCGCCTGGATCTTCCTCACCTTCGGCATCGGCCTGGGCAGCTGGTGGGCCTACAACGAGTTGGGCTGGGGCGGCTGGTGGTTCTGGGATCCGGTGGAAAACGCGTCGTTCATGCCCTGGCTGATCGGTACCGCGCTGATCCATTCACTGGCGGTGACCGAAAAACGCGGCGGGTTCAAGGTCTGGACGGTGTTTCTGGCCATCATGGCCTTCTCGCTGAGCCTGCTGGGCACCTTTCTGGTCCGTTCGGGCGTGCTGTCGTCGGTGCATGCCTTCGCCACCGACCCGCGGCGCGGCCTGTTCATCCTGGCCTTCCTGGTGATCGTGATCGGCGCGTCGCTGTTGCTGTACGCCTGGCGCGCGCCCCGTGTGGGGCTGGGCCAGCGGTTCGCGCTGTTCAGCAAGGAAAGCATGCTGCTGGTCAACAACATGCTGCTGGCCACGGCCTGCGCCGCGGTGCTGCTGGGCACGCTGTACCCGTTGTTCCTCGACGCGCTGGGCCAGGGCAAGATCTCGGTCGGCCCGCCGTATTTCGACACCGTGTTCACGCTGATGATGGTGCCGCTGCTGCTGCTGATGGGCGTGGGCCCGCTGATGCGCTGGAAGCAGGACGAGCCCGGCCCGCTGGCCAAGCGGCTGAGGGGGGCCCTGCTGGGCGCCATCGCGGCCGCGCTGGTGGCCGGCTGGGCGATGGGCCGCGTCTCGCCGGCCACCACCGGCGGCTTGTTCCTGGCCTTCTGGATCGTCGCGGCGATCGGGGTCGATCTGGTCGCCCGGCTGCGGCCGCTGCCCTCGCAGGGCCGTGGCCTGGGCGGCACGGTGTTCGGCCGCGCCCGCCTGCTGCCGCGCGCGATGGTCGGCATGATGGTGGCCCATCTGGGCGTGGCGCTGTTTGCCTTCGGTGTGGCGATGGTCAAGACCTACGAGACCGAGCGCGACGTCAAGATGGGGCCCGACACCAGCACCGAGATCGCCGGCTACCGCTTCCGCATGCTGTCCATCCGCGACGTGCAAGGCCCCAACTACATCGCCGCGCGGGGCCAGATCGAGATCAGCCGCGGCGACCAGGTGATCGCCACGCTGTCGCCCGAGAAGCGCGTCTACCGGGTGCAAAACAACCCGATGACCGAGTCCGACGTCGACAGCAACCTGGTGCGCGACCTGTACGTGTCGATGGGCGAGCAGTTGCCCAACGGTGACTGGATCGTGCGGGTTCAGCACAAGCCCTTCATCGCCTTCATCTGGATCGGCTGCCTGGTGATGATGCTGGGCGGCGGCCTGGCCGCCAGCGACCGGCGCTACCGCGCGCGGCAGACCCGTTCGGCCGATCTGCCCGCGGGCGCCACGATGGCCGGCGCCGCAGCCGGTCGTCCGGTCGAGAGCAGCCGGTGAGACGCTACCTGCTGCCGCTGGTGTTGTTCCTGGTGCTGGTGGGTTTTCTGGCGGCGGGCCTGGGGCTGAATCCGCGCGAGGTGCCTTCGCCGCTGCTGGGCAAGCCGGCGCCGGCCTTCCAGGCGGCGGCACTGGCCCGGCCCGAGGCCACCATCCGCCGCGACGACCTGCTTGGCAAGGTGTGGCTGCTCAACGTTTGGGCCTCCTGGTGCGCCGCCTGCCGCGACGAGCACCCGGTGCTGGTCGACTACGCCCGGCGCGGCAACGTGCCGATCTACGGCCTGAACTACAAAGACAAGCGCGAGGACGGCCTGGGCTGGCTGCAGCGCCATGGCAACCCCTACACCGAATCACTGTTCGACCCGGACGGCCGCATCGGCATCGACTATGGCGTCTACGGCGTGCCCGAGACGTTCGTGATCGACCGCGCCGGGGTCATCCGCTACAAGCACATCGGCCCGATCACGCCAGCCGTGCTGCGCGACAAGATCGAACCGCTGCTGAGGCAACTCAATGCCTGACCGGTCCAGCCGACACCGGCCTGCTGACAACGCGGCGGGTGGCTTTGTGGCCATCGCTTCAGGCATCGGGACGCGCGCACTCGCGCCACTGGCGGCGCGCAGCGTCCGGGGGCTGGCCTTGCTGGCGGCCCTGGCCTGGCCATTGGCCGGCCACACGGCCGATGCGCCCGCCGCGGCCGTGAACCCTGCGCTGGAAGCCCGCATGATGGTGCTGGCTGCCGAACTGCGCTGCCTGGTCTGCCAGAACCAGAGCATCGCCGACTCCCATGCCGACCTGGCCGTCGACCTGCGCCAGCAGATTCGCGAATTGCTGGCGACTGGCCAGAGCGATCACCAGATCCGCGCCTACATGACCGAACGCTATGGCGACTTCGTACTCTACCGGCCGCCGCTGAAGGCCTCCACCGCGCTGTTGTGGGGCGGGCCCGTGCTGCTGATGGTCGGCGCGCTGGGGGCGTTGTTCGTTGTGCTGCGGCGACGCCAGCGGCTCGGCGCCGACGCCTTCGACCCCGACACCCCGGGCGACGAAACCCCCGACGATCGCACCCCCGACGATCGCACCCTTGACGCCACGCCACGATGACCCGACCCGAAGAACGCCAGGCTCGGCAGCCGCTGTCAAGCGCTGGGCTCAACACCGTCGCGCCCAACGCTGCCGCTGCGCGCCCCTCACGTGGCCTGCTGCTGGGCTTGCTGGTCTTCGTGCTGGTGTTCAGCGCCGCCGGTTACGCCTGGCTTGGCAACCCGGCGGGGCTGGCGGTGGCGCCCGGCCGGGCCGCGCCGGCCCCCGCCGAGGCCGCCGCCCCGTTGCCCAGCCCGGCCGACTTCGCGACCATGGCCGACCGGCTGGCAGAGCGGCTGAAGACCAGCCCCGACGACGTCGAGGGCTGGACCATGCTGGGCCGCTCGTACAGCGTGCTCGAGCGCTTTGCGCCGGCCCTGCAGGCCTACCAGCGGGTGCTGGCGCTGCGGCCGCAAGACGCCCAGGCCCACGCCGATGTCGCCGACGCGATGGCGATGGTCAACAACCGCAAGCTCGACGGCGAACCCGAACGGCTGATCGCGCAGGCCCTCGTGCTCGATCCCGACAACGCCAAGGCCCTGGGCCTGGCCGGCACCATCGCCTTCGAGCGCGGCGATGCCGCCACCGCGGCAGGCCACTGGGAGCGTGCGCTGAAGGCCACCCAGCCCGGCACCGAGATGGCCAGCCGGCTGCGCGAGGCGGTCGACGAGGCCCGCAACAGCGCCGGGCTGCCGGCGCTGCCGCTGGCATCGTCCAACGCTGCGGCCACCACTGGCGCCACGAGTGGTGCCACGACTGGTGCCTCCCCAGCCGCCGCCCTAGCCGCCAACCCAGCCGCCACCACGGGTGCCACCCCAGCCGCCTCGGTGCAGGCCCGAATCACGTTGGCGCCGGCGCTGGCCGCCAGGGTCGCACCCGGCGACACGCTGTTCATCTTTGCGCGGTCGCCGCAAGGCGGCCGGGCGCCGTTGGCGATCCAGCGCCGCCAGGTGCGAGACCTGCCGCTCGACATCACCCTCGACGATTCGATGGCCATGAGCCCGGCGATGCGCTTGTCGACGGTGGCGCAGGTGGTCATCGGCGCGCGCATCAGCAAGAGCGGCAACGCCATGCCGCAATCCGGCGATCTGCAGGGCCTGTCGCCCGTGGTGGCGGTGGGCAGCCGCGGCCTGCAACTGCAGATCAGCGAGGTGCTGCCTTGAGTCTGCCTGCCATGTCCCCCACGTGCGCCAGCGTGGCCCGAACCGCCTGTTGCCTTCCACCCCAGCCAGCCGAAACCAGCCATGAACCCTGAAAACACCTGTGATCTTTGCGACCTGCACAAAGGCGACCACAGCGGCGCCTTCCGCGTGCTGCCGCCGGTGTTCCAGGCTTACGGTGGGCGCGCCGCCTTTGCCGGACCGGTCAGCACCGTGAAATGCCACGAGGACAACACCTCCGTCAAGGCCGCGGTCGAATCGCCCGGCCACGGCCGCGTGCTGGTGGTCGATGGCGGCGGTTCACTGCGCCATGCACTGGTGGGCGGCAATCTGGCGGCTGCGGCTGCCCGCAGCGGCTGGGCCGGGCTGGTGGTCGACGGCTGCGTGCGTGACCGGGCCGAACTGGCCGCAGCCGACATCGGCATCTACGCGCTGGCCCTGATGCCGCTGCCCACCGAGCGCCGCCACGCCGGCCTGGTCGATGTGCCGGTGCAGGTGCAGGGCGTGGCGGTGCGGCCGGGTGACTGGCTGGTGGCCGACGCCGACGGCATCGTGGTGCTGAAAGCGGTGTCCTGAGCATGGCCGCCACCGCAGCCGCCGCCGCCGCACCCGACGCGATCGGCCTGATCGCCGAACGCTGCCGCAAGCGGGTGCGCCAGCGCGCGCTGCTGGCCGCCGGCGTTGCGATGGTGCCGGTGCCGGGCATCGACTGGGTCACCGATGTCGGGCTGCTGGTGCGGCTGCTGCCCGAGATCAGCAGTGCCTTCGGCCTCAGCACCGAGCAGGTGGAGCGCCTGGCGCCTGACCGGCGGGTGGTGGTCTACAAGGCGATCTCGGCCGGTGGCAGCATGCTGCTGGGGCGCATGGTCACCAAGGAGCTGGTGATGCTGCTGTTGAAGACCGTGGGCCTGCGCCTGAGCACCCAGCAGGCCGCCAAGTACCTGCCGGTGGCGGGGCAGGCGGTGTCGGCAGTGCTGACCTATTCAGCGCTCAAGTTCGTCTGTGAGCAGCACATCAAACAGTGTGAGGCGGTGGCCCGCCAACTGCTGCTGCCGGCACCCGCGGCCGCGGCGGGCTAGAATGCGAGGCTTCGGGGTGTAGCGCAGCCTGGTAGCGCATCTGGTTTGGGACCAGAGGGTCGAAGGTTCGAATCCTTTCACCCCGACCAAGTTTGAAAACGACAAAGCCGCGTTCACCGCGGCTTTGTCGTGTCTGCAGGCCGCAAGGCTGGTCTGGCCGGCGGGGATCGAACCCACAACCCCCAGCTTAGAAGGCTGGTGCTCTATCCAGTTGAGCTACGGCCAGAAGGCTTGATTCTAGAAGCCGACCGGTGACGGCCTTCGTGGCTCCGGCCTGGCTTTAGCATCGGCACGCGCCACCAGCCCCGATGCCGTCCATGTCGCCAGCCTCCATGCCCCCCTCGAGTCATCCGCTTCCGGCTGGCCCTGGGCCCGCAGCGCGTGGCGCCGCCGACCGCTTCGACCGCCTCGATGCCCTGCGCGGCGCAGCGATCGTCTGGATGGTGTTGTTCCACTTCGGTTTCGACCTCAACCACTTCGGCTGGTTGACGCCACCGCACAACTTCCACCGCGATGCGCTGTGGACGACCCAGCGCACGGTGATCGTCAGCCTGTTCCTGCTGTGCGCGGGCCTGGGCCAGGCGGTGGCGTTGCAGGGCGGCCTGGGCTGGGCCCGTTTCTGGCGACGCTGGGCGGCGGTGGCGGGCTGCGCGGTGCTGGTGTCGGCCGGGTCGGCGCTGATGTTTCCGCGCAGCTGGATCAGCTTCGGCGTGCTGCACGGCATGGCGTTGATGCTCTTGGCGGCCCGGTTTGCAGCGCCACTGCGGGGCTGGTTGTGGCCGCTGGGCGCGCTGCTGGTGGCGCTGCCACTGGCGGTGCAGCATCCGTTCTTCGACAGCCGGCTGACCAACTGGGTCGGTCTGGTGACGCGCAAGCCGGTGACCGAGGACTGGGTGCCGCTGCTGCCCTGGCTGGGCGTGATGTTGTGGGGGCTGGCGCTGGGCCAGTGGCTGCTGGCGCGCCAGCGGCCGCTGCTGGCGGGGCCGCTGCTGCCTGCGCTGGCGCCGCTGGCCACGCTGGGCCGCTGGCCGCTGACGGTCTACATGCTGCACCAGCCGCTGCTGATCGGCGCGCTGACCGCCTGGCAGATGCTGGCCCGGTAACGCGGGCCTGTAACGCGGGCCTGTAGCGCGGGCCTGTAGCGCGGGCGTTGCTGCGGCTACAGTCCTGCCATGAGCGCGCATGGCCGCTCCAAAGCGCTCATCCCCGAGCGCGCAGCGCAGAGGGCAGTCCATTGAGCACCAAAATCCTGTTCGGTTTCCACGCCGTCACTGTCCGCCTGAAGACGGCGCCCGCCTCCATCACCGAGATTCACGTCGACGCCACCCGGCGCGACGCCCGGATGCGCCAGTTCGTCGAGCGCGCACAGGCCGCCGGCGCCAAGCTGGTCGACAGCGACGACCAGCGGCTGATCCGCCTGGCCGGCAGCCCGCGCCACCAGGGCGTG
Organism: Burkholderiales bacterium; assembly: GCA_038211805.1. Taxonomy (GTDB): domain Bacteria; phylum Pseudomonadota; class Gammaproteobacteria; order Burkholderiales; family Burkholderiaceae_C; genus Pseudaquabacterium. The sequence goes on from JBBQVF010000089.1 coordinate 7,968, forward strand.
GTGGCGCGTGTCACGGCGCTGGTGCAGCAGCATTCGCTCGACGACGTGCTCGACGCGGTCAGCGGTCCGCCGCTGCTGCTGGTGCTCGACGGCGTCACCGATCCGCACAACCTGGGTGCCTGCCTGCGGGTGGCCGACGGTGCCGGCGTGCATGCGGTGGTCGCCCCCAAGGACCATGCGGTGGGCCTCAACGCCACCGTGGCCAAGGTGGCCAGCGGCGCCGCCGAGACCGTGGCCTACCTGATGGTGACCAACCTGGCGCGCACGCTGGGCGAGCTGAAGGAGCGCGACATCCTGATCGTCGGCACGGCCGAGGACGCCGAGAAGACGATCTACGACGTCGACCTGAGCGGCGCAGTGGCGCTGGTGCTGGGTGCCGAGGGCGCGGGCCTGCGCGCACTCACGCGCAAGACCTGCGACTTGCTGGTGCGCATCCCGATGGCCGGCGCAGTCGAGAGCCTCAACGTCTCGGTGGCCGCCGGGGTCTGCCTGTTCGAGGCCCGGCGACAGCGCCTGGCTGCCGACCCGCAGGCCTGAGCGCCCCTGCCGGCAGCCGAGGCCGCTCGCTACACTGGTTCTTCAACCGCAACCGCAACCGCAACCGCAACCGCAACCGGCCACCGCCATGCCCGTGATCGCCCTTTCCCACCCGCTGGTGCGCCACAAGATCGGCCTGCTGCGCGAAGACAAGATCTCGACCAAGAAGTTCCGCGAGCTCACCCACGAGCTGGCGCGGCTGCTGGCCTACGAGGCCACCGCCGACTTTCCGCTCGAGAAGACCACCATCCAATGCTGGAGCGGCCCGGTCGAGATCGACCAGATCGCCGGCCGCAAGGTCACCATCGTGCCGATCCTGCGCGCCGGGCTGGGCATGCTCGACGGCGTGCTCGACATGGTGCCCAACGCCAAGATCAGCGTGGTCGGCCTGGCGCGCGACCACGAGACGCTGCAGCCGGTGCACTACTTCGAGAAGTTCGTCGGCCACCTCAGCGAACGCACCGCGCTGATCGTCGATCCGATGCTGGCCACTGCCGGGTCGATGATCGCCACCATCGACCTGCTGAAGACCCGCGGCTGCCGCGACATCCGCGCGCTGGTGCTGGTGGCCGCGCCCGAGGGCATTGCCGCGCTGGCCCGGGCCCACCCCGACGTGCGTTGCTGGACGGCGGCGATCGACAGCCACCTGAACGAGATCGGCTACATCATCCCCGGGCTGGGCGACGCCGGCGACAAGATCTTCGGCACCAAGGACGAGGACACGCTGTGACCCGCCGGGAGGCCGCCGCGCGGCGTTGAGCTTGTCGAAGCGGTTACCTGCCCGGGCTGCCAAGCGCAGCCTGGTGGCGTTGTTTGCCGCCACTTTCGCCGAACTGGCCGGTCTGTTCATGTTCGGCCCGCTGCTGCTGCTGACGCTGAAGGACCGCGGCCTGGACACCGCCGCCATCGGCGGCTTCGCCGCGCTGCAATGGGCCGGTCTGCTGGCGGCCACGCCATTCGCATCGTCCTGGGTGCAGCGGCTGGGGCCGCGGCGGGCGCTGCTGGTCAGCGGCGCGGTGCCGCTGGCCACCGTCACCGGCATGGTCGTCACCGGCGCCCTCGACCACTTTCTCTGGATCTGGGTGCCGCTGTACTTCGTCGGTGGCCTGGCGTCGGCACTGCGCTGGATCCTGGCCGAGGCCACAGTGGCCGAGTTGGCGCCCCCCGCTCAGCGCGGCCGGGTGATGGGCCTGTTCGCGATGATGATCGGCCTGACTTTCATGGCCGGACCGGCGCTGCTGGCGGCGCTGCTGGCCGCGGGTTGGGGCCTGGCGGCCGCCGGCTGGGTGGCGGTGGCGCTGGTTGGGCTGGGCTTGCTGCTGCTGTGGCCGGTGCGGTTGTCGCCGCCGGCAGCGACGCAGCCCACTGACGCGGCCCTGGTCGGCTGGCGCGGCACCTGGGCCGCGCTGCGTGCGGCGCCGGTCGTGATGCTCACCGGCTTCGTCGGCGGGTTTTTCGAATCGGGGCTGGCGGGCCTGCTGCCGCTGGTCGGCCTGCTGCTGGGCTTTTCAGCGGTGCTGTCGGCGCTGCTGGTGTCGGCCAGCGGGCTGGGCAGCACGGTGCTGGCGCTGGCGGCGGGTGAGGGCGCCGACCGCCTGCCGGTGCAGCGCCTGCGCCAGGCCTGTGCCGCTGCCTGCATCGCGGCCACGCTGGCCTTGCCGCTGGTGCCCGCCTGGCCGCCGCTGGCCGGGTTGATCGCCTTCGTCTGGGGCGGCGCCGGCGCGGCCTTGTACACGCTGGCGATGGTGCAGATCGGCGCCCGCCACCGGGGCGTGGCGCTGGTCAACAGCACGGCGGTGCTGGTGCTGGCCTACACCGCGGGCGGCATGCTGGCGCCGGCGGCCGGCGGCCTGCTGCTGCAATTCACACCGGGGCTGGGCTTTCCGTTGCTGTTGCTCGTTGTGGCTGCGCTGGGCCTGTGGGGCGGCGACGGCCCGACCCAGCGGTAGCGTGGCAGGGTGCGTGCGTGGCATGGGCAGGTTCATGAACGTGGACGTGGCCGAGTGCGTGGTCGCGCTCAGGCCGACTGCCTGGCCCTCGCTACCATCAGGGGATCACTTCAAGTCCCTCGCCAAACTCAATTCTTTCTGGAGCAATGACTCATGGCCATGGACCTGGTGGACTACGCTATCAAAGGCTCGGAGATGCAGTTCGTCGAGCTCGAGCTTGATCCCGGCGAGGCGGCGGTCGGCGAAGCCGGCAGCCTGTTCTTCATGGACGCCGGCATCGGCATGGACACGGTGTTCGGTGACGGTTCGGCCAGCCAGAGCGGCGGCTTCTTCGGCAAGCTGCTGGGCGCCGGCAAGCGCCTGGTCACCGGGGAGTCGCTGTTCACCACCGTCTACACCAACCAGACGCAGCAGAGGCAGACGGTGGCCTTCGGCGCGCCGTACCCGGGCAAGATCCTGCCGATGGACTTGGCGACGCTCGGCGGCATGCTGATCTGCCAGAAAGATGCCTTTCTCTGTGCGGCGCGCGGCGTCTCGCTGGGCATCTACTTTCAGCAGAAGTTGTCGGTGGGCTTTTTCGGCGGCGAGGGCTTCATCATGCAGAAGCTCGAAGGCGACGGCCTGGCGTTCGTGCATGCCGGCGGCACGGTGGTCAAGCGCGAGCTGCGGCCCGGCGAGACGCTGATGGTCGACACCGGCTGCGTCGTCGCCTTCACGCCCAGCGTCAACTTCGAGATTCAGTACGTCGGCAAGATCAAGACCGCGCTGTTCGGGGGCGAGGGCCTGTTCTTCGCCAGGCTGAGCGGCCTCGGCACGGTGTGGCTGCAGAGCCTGCCGTTCTCGCGCCTGGCCAGCCGGGTGTTCGCCGCAGCGCCGCAGCGTGGCGGTTCGCGTGAGGAAGGTTCAGTGCTGGGCGGCTTGGCCGGTGGCACGCTGCTGGGTGGCTTGCTGGCGGGTGACGATGACTGACCTGCGCGTCGTGCCAGCCGTCCGACCGTGCCGGCGCAGGGGGCTGCCAGGCTGGGCGTGGCCATGGGCGCTGTGTTCGGCGCTGGGTCGAGCGCTGAGTTGGACGTCGGGTCGGGCGCTGACCCTCGCGCTGGTCTTGGGGCCAGCCGGGGTAGCCGCCGCCCCCGGCGCCAGCGTGCACTTCGAGGCCCTGACCTCGACCGAACTGGCCACGCGTGTCGCCGGCGGCGCCACCACGGTGCTGGTGCCCATCGGTGGCACCGAGCAGAACGGCCCGCACATGGTGCTGGGCAAGCACAACGTGCGGGTGCGTGTGTTGGCCGAACTGATCGCAAAAGGGCTGGACCACACGCTGGTGGCGCCGGTTCTGGCCTACGTGCCCGAAGGCGCGATCGAGCCGCCGGCCGCGCACATGCGTTTCGCCGGCACGCTGTCGATCGACGCGGCCACCTTCGAGGCGCTGCTCGAGGCCACTGCCCGCAGCCTGCGCCGCCATGGTTTCCGCGAGGTCGTGCTGCTGGGTGACCATGGCGGCTACCAAGCCAGCCTGCTGAAGGTGGCGGCCAAGCTGAACCGCGCCTGGGCGAACGATCCTGCCGCGTCGCGCTGCCGGGTCCATGCCTTGACCGACTATTACCAGGCCTCGGGTACCGGCCATGCCCGGCTGCTGGCGGCGCGGGGCTTCAGCGCTGCCGAGATCGGCAGCCATGCCGGGTTGGCCGACACCTCGCTGGCGCTGGCCGTCGACCCGTCGCTGGTGCGCAAGGACCAATTGCAGCGCGCCGCCACGGCGGGTGAGCGCGAAGGCGTCTGGGGCGACCCGCGGCGGGCCACGGCCGAACTGGGTCAGTTGGGCGTGGACCACATCGTCGCCGCCGCAATGGCTGCCATCCGCGAGCGCACGCGAGCACGTTGACGTGTTCACGTTACGACGTGCCCCGGCGGCTTGCGCCTGCGGCGTGGCTGCCAGGATTTCCTAGAATGTTCGATCGACCTTTCCTGCCCAGACACCCGTGACCCTCCAATCTCTCTCGAACAAGTCCGCCGCCCTGGTGGCCCTGGCCTTGGCCTGCGGTGGCTGGACTGCCGGCGCTGGCGCGCAGCCCGCATCGGCGCCCACCGGCGCGGTGGTCACCGTGCCCGGCATGCCGCCGGTGCCCGACCCCCGCAACCTCTACAGCGAGAGCGCGGCCGACAGGGTCAGCGCCGCATTGCGCGGCGACCTGGAGCGCATCTACGTGCCCAACCTGCGCGGCAACGACGTGATGGTGGTCGACCCCGCCAGCCTGAAGGTGGTGGGGCGCTTCAAGGTGGGCATCGGCCCGCAGCACATCGTGCCGTCGTGGGACCTGCGCACCCTGTGGGTGACCAACAACGCCGAAGGCCGCACCGACGGCAGCCTGACGCCGATCGACCCGCGCACCGGCCAGCCCGGTGCGCCAGTGATGGTCGACGACCCGTACAACATGTACTACACGCCCGTTGGCAAGTCGGCGATCGTGGTGGCCGCGGCGCGCACGCGGCTCGACTTCCGCGATCCCAAGACCATGGCGTTGCAGTATTCGATCGACACGCCGGGTTGCCCGGGCATCAACCACGCCGACTTCTCCATCGACGGCCGCTTTGCGATCTTCACCTGCGAGTTCTCGGGCACGATCGCCAAGATCGATCTGCCCAACCGCCGGGTTCAGGCCTACCTGAAACTGGAGATGCCCGCCACCCGCCTGAAGGAAAGCAAGGCACCGGCCCCGGGGGCGGCCAATGTCGCCGGCAAGACCTGGGAGCCCGGTGAGACCGAGCTGTGCACCGTCACCAAGGGCATGCCGCAGGACATCCGCAGCTCGCCCGACGGCAAGCGCTTCTACATCGCCGACATGCATGCCGACGGCGTGCACATCGTCGATTTCGAGTCCTTCACCAAGGTCGGCTTCATCACCACCGGCATCGGCGCCCACGGCCTGTACCCCAGCCGCGACGGCAAGCGCCTGTACGTGGCCAACCGCGGCTCGCACAGGATCCACGGCCCGCGCCAGGCCAACGGCGGCGTCACGGTGATCGACTTCGCCACCGAGAAAGTGGTAGCGCGTTGGCCGGTACCCGGCGGCGGCAGCCCCGACATGGGCAATGTCAGCGCCGACGGCAAGTGGCTGTGGCTGGCCGGCCGCTTCGACGACATGATCTACCGCTTCGACACCCGCAGCGGCGACGTGGTGCGGGTCAAGGTCGGCGGCGAGCCCCACGGCCTGACCGTCTGGCCACAGCCGGGCCGTTATTCGCTGGGCCACACCGGCAACCTGCGTTGAACCTCGCACCTGCTGGCCGCCCGCTGCTTGCCGCATGAAACCCCTGCTCGACTCGTTCTGGCGCGCGGGCGCCTACTGCCTGCATCCCAAGGTGATCGGCCTCTCGCTGCTGCCGCTGCTGATCGGCGTGGCACTGGCGCTGGGCCTGGGCTACTTTTTCTGGGAGTCGGCAGTGGCCGGCGTGCGCGCCACGCTGGAGAACTGGTCGCTGGTCGACGCCGCGCTGAAGTGGGTCGAATCGCTGGTCGGGGCGTCGTTTCGCACCGTGCTGGCGCCGCTGATCGTCGTCGGCCTGGCCGCGCCGGTGATCGTGGTGGTCTCGGTGCTGCTGGTGGCCTGGCTGATGACGCCGGCCATCGTCGACCTGGTGGCGCAGCGGCGCTTTCCCGCGCTACAACGCAAGCAGGGCGCGGGCACGGTGTCGAGCCTGCTGTGGTCACTGGTCTACACCGTGATGGCGCTGGTGATGCTGGTGGTCACCGTGCCGCTGTGGTTCATCCCGCCGCTGGTGCTGGTGGTGCCGCCGCTGATCTGGGGCTGGCTGAACTACAAGGTGATGAGTTTCGACGTGCTGGCCGCCCATGCCAGCCAGGAAGAGCGACGCCGCCTGATGCAGAGCCACCGGCCGCAGCTGCTGGGCATCGGCGTGGTCTCGGGCTTCCTGGGCGCCGCACCCTCGCTGCTGTGGGCCTTCAGCGCGATGACGCTGGTGCTGGCACCGGTGCTGATCGTGGTGTCGGTCTGGCTCTACACCCTGGTCTTCGGCTTCTCGGCGCTGTGGTTCACGCACTACGCGCTGGCCGCGCTGGCCAGGCTGCGGGGCGTGGCCGATCGCGAGGCCGACCGCGGCGTCGACGGCCCGCCCGCCGGCGAGGTGATCGACCTGATGCCAGTGGCCAGCCCGGCGCCACGGCAAACCGCATCGCCGGCGGCACCCTGGTCAGCCGCAGCCCCGCCCGCGGCGCTGCCGCCGCCGGCACCATGAGTTTCGAGCTCGACGGACACCCCTGCATGCGCAATTTCGGTTTGATCATCATCGGCGACGAGATCCTCTCGGGCAAACGCCAGGACAAGCACCTGCCCAAGGTGATCGAGTTGCTGTCTGCCCGCGGTTTGAGCCTGGCCTGGGCACGCTACGTCGGCGACCACCGCGGCCAGATCACCGCCGCGCTGAAAGACGCCTTCGCCAGCGGCGACATCGTGTTCTCGTGCGGTGGCATCGGCGCCACGCCCGACGACCACACCCGCCAGTGCGCTGCCGCCGCACTGGGCCGGCCGCTGGCGCTGCAGCCCGAGGCCGAGGCGCTGATCCGCGAGCGCATGCAGGACACCGCCCGCGAGCAGGGCACGGTCTACGAACCCGACCGGCCCGACAACCTGCACCGCCTCAACATGGGCGTGTTTCCCGCGGGCGCGGCCATCATCCGCAACCCGTTCAACAAGATCCCGGGCTTCTCGGTGGCCGACGTGCACTTCGTGCCCGGCTTTCCGGTGATGGCCCACCCGATGATCGAGGGCCTGCTCGACGGCCGCTACGCCGCCCTGCACGGCAGCCACCTGCAAGCCGAACGCTCGGTGATCGTGATGGGCGCGATGGAAGCCGCGCTGACGCCGCTGATGGAGGCCATCGAGGCGCAGTTCACCGGCATCAAGGTCTTCAGCCTGCCCAGCGTCGACCATCCGACCTTCGGCCGCCACATCGAATTGGGCGTCAAGGGCGCACCCGACGCCACCGGACCCGCCTTCCAGGCGCTGCTGGCCGGATTGCGCGCACACGGCGCCGAACTCGGCCCTGAAATGGTGCGTTGAGGCGGCCCCTGTTTGGTGCGGCGAATCAACCCATCGTGGTGCACTGGCGGCCTGATGCGGGCCCCGGCGCCGCCTGGCGCCCAGCGCGCCGTTGAGGTGGCCGCAGCCCGGTCGCGGGCATGGTTTCTGCTACATTCTTGTGCGCCTGGCGGGACAACCCTTCCGTTGCGGCCTGCACCAACCCCGTTTTTTCCCTCTGCAACAAGCGTCCTGCTAGGAGATTCCTGATGGCAAAGACCGTCGCCGATGTGATGGCCATGGTGAAGGAAAACGAGATCAAGTTCGTTGATTTCCGTTTCACCGACACCCGCGGCAAGGAACAGCACGTGTCCGTGCCCGTTTCGCATTTCGATGAAGACAAGTTCACCGCGGGCCACGCGTTCGACGGCTCCTCGATCGCCGGCTGGAAGGGCATCGAAGCGTCCGACATGCAGCTGATGCCCGACCCGAACACGGCCAACATCGACCCGTTCTTCGAAGAGCCCACGCTGATCCTGACCTGCGACGTGGTCGACCCGGCCGACGGCAAGCCCTACGAGCGCGATCCGCGCAGCCTGGCCAAGCGCGCCGAGGCCTACATGAAGAGCACCGGCCTGGGCGACACCGCCTACTTCGGCCCCGAGCCCGAGTTCTTCGTCTTCGACAGCATCCGCTGGGGCAACGACATGTCCGGCTGCTTCTACAAAATCGAAGCTGAAGAAGCCGCCTGGAACACCGGCAAAGAGTATGAGCACGGCAACAACGGCTTCCGCCCGACCGTCAAGGGTGGTTACTTCCCGGTGCCGCCGGTCGATGCCGGGCAAGACCTGCGCTCGGAGATGTGCCTGATCCTCGAATCGCTGGGCATCCCGGTCGAGGTGCACCACCATGAGGTGGCCAACGCCGGCCAGATGGAGATCGGCACCCGGTTCAGCACGCTGCTGCAGCGCGCCGACTGGGTGCAGCTGCAGAAGTACGTGATCCACAACGTGGCCCACGCCTACGGCAAGACGGCCACCTTCATGCCCAAGCCCATCGTTGGCGACAACGGTTCCGGCATGCACGTGCACCAGTCGGTCTGGAAGGATGGCAAGAACCTTTTCGCCGGTGACGGCTACGCTGGCCTCTCCGACTTCGCGCTGTACTACATCGGCGGCATCATCAAGCATGCCCGCGCGCTGAACGCCATCACCAACCCCGGCACGAACTCGTACAAGCGCCTGGTGCCCGGCTTCGAAGCGCCGGTGAAGCTGGCCTACTCGGCCAAGAACCGCTCGGCCTCGATCCGTATCCCCTACGTGGCCAACCCCAAGGGTCGTCGCGTGGAAGCCCGCTTCCCCGATCCGCTGATGAACCCCTACCTGGGTTTCGCGGCCCTGCTGATGGCCGGTCTGGACGGCGTGGAGAACAAGATCCACCCGGGCGAAGCCGCCACCAAGGACCTGTATCACCTGCCGCCGGAAGAAGACGCGAAGATCCCGACCGTTTGCCACAGCCTGGATCAGGCCCTGGAGCACTTGGACAAGGACCGCGCCTTCCTGACCAAGGGCGGCGTGTTCACCGATGCTTACATTGATGCCTACATCGACCTGAAGATGCAGGAGGTGACGCGTTTCCGCATGGCCACGCACCCGGTCGAGTTCGACATGTACTACAGCGCCTGATCTGCAATTCGGGGGCCCGGTGCCCTCGTGCAGAAACATCAAGGGACAACCTCGGTTGTCCCTTTTCCGTTGTGGGTCAGGCTTGGGCCACAATCCGGCGGTGGCCGATAGAGGCCGGATTCAGACACAGGTCGTGGCATGCGCTGCGGCTCGGAGGCTTTGCATGTCCAGACAAACGTCGTCGCGCTTGAGCGGGATTTTCAGAATCACGGCTGTGATTGCCGCTATCAGCTTGGCCGGCGCGGCCGCAGCCCAGGGCACGTCCATCGTCTATCGCTGCCCCGGCCCGCCGGTGCTCTACACCGATGCGCTGAGCGCCAAGGAGGCGCAGGACAAGGGCTGTCGCACCATCGAAGGCGCACCGATCACGGTGATGCAGACCAGCAAGCCCAAGGCTGCGCCGAACCCCGCCAATGCGGCGCCCTCAGGCGCAGCCTCGCGCCCCGGCGAGACCCGCATCGATCCGGCGCAGCAGAAGAGCCGCGACAGCGATGCACGCCGCATCCTCGAAGCTGAGCTGCGCAAGGAAGAGGAGCGCCTGCAGGCGCTGCAAAAGGAATACAACGGCGGTGAACCCGAGCGCAGGGGCGATGAGCGCAACTACCAGCGCTACATCGACCGCGTGGCCGAAATGAAGGCCAGCATCGCCCGCAAGGAAAGCGATATCGCCGCGATCAAGCGCGAGATAAGCAAGCTGGGCTCTTGAGCGTTGAGCGCGATGCCGCACATGGATGACTCAGGCCGGGAATCTCATCCGCATTTCTCTGCGTTCGACCTGCTGACGACGATGATTGCCATCGTCGGCGCCGATGGCCAGTGCCTGTTCGCCAATGCCGCGTTCGAGACCCATCTGGGCCTGTCACGACGGGCGATGCTGAAGAGCAATCTGTTCGACACCTTCACCGACCCGAAGACCGTACTCGACACCGTCCATGCGGTGGCGCACAACCAGTTTTCCAACAGCCGCTTCGAAGGGCAATTGCGGCGCGGGGCGGGACTGCACACCGACCTGCTGCCGGTACATGTGATCGTGACGCAGATGGATGGCCCCAGCCAGGTGCTGCTGGAGCTGATCGAGATCGAACAGCAGACGCGCCAGGACAAGGAAGAACGCGCGCTGGACCAGGCCCAGGCGACCAAGGAGCTGATACGCAATCTCGCGCATGAGATCAAGAACCCACTGGGCGGTATTCGCGGCGCGGCCCAACTGCTGGCGATGGACCTGGAGTCGCCCGAGCTGACCGAGTACACCGATGTGATCGTTCACGAGGCCGACCGCCTGCAGTCGCTGGTGGATCGGCTGCTGGCGCCGCACCGCAAGGCCCAGGTGGTG
>JBBQVF010000090.1:0-18326 GCA_038211805.1 Burkholderiales bacterium
CGATGGCGGGACGGCTTGCCAACAGCCGGTTTGCAACGAGTGTCGAGAACGGGTGCGACGCGCTGGTGACGACCCGCCGCCAGGGCATGGGCCGTTCGGTCCCGGGGGGTCGGCAGGCCACCGCCAGCGCGACGACCCGCGTGTACGGCGCCCATCACGTGTACCGCGCGTGCCGCGCGTGCCACGGCTACCGCGTGCACCGCGAGGCACTGCGAGTACGGCGAATGCCGCGGGCACCGCGCGGCACCGCGCCATGGCCGCGCAAGCACCAGGCGCTCGCCTCAGGGCGCTGCGCCGTCAGCTGCCGGCGCGGCCGCTCCAGCAGCGCTGACGCCAGGCCTGCAGGCGTTGCAGCCAGGGCCCGTCCGGCGTGAAATGCAGCCGCTGCTGCAGGTAACACTGCAGCTCGGCCGAGCTGTCGTGGGCCGGGTCCTGCCGGCCGTGTTCGGCGCGCAGCGACGCCATCAACGACACCAACTGCACCCCCGAGTCGGACAGCGGCTGGTCGACATGCAGCGCAAACGCCAGGTCCGACAGCACCTCGTGCCAACGGGTGCCGCGCCCGCCCGCCACCAGGGTGGCGGCCAACACAGCGTCGGCTGGGCGGTGGGCGGCCGGGCTGGCAGGTGGGCCGGCATGCGCGCCGGGATGCGTGCCCGCAGCTGCGCCGGCAGGTGCGCCGGCATGGGCGCCGGCAGCTGCGTCAACCAGTGCACCAGCCTGCTCGGCGCAATGGGCCAGCTCGTGCTGCACCAGCCCGGCCAGCCAGGCCGCGCGCTGCGCCGGCGGCAGGGGCGGAAACAACCAGCGGTGGTCGCGCCCCGGGCTGTAGGCCACGAAACCCATCTGGCAGACACCCTGGCTGTAGCCTGCCACCAGCGGCGATCGCTCGCGCAACGCGGCCCGCCACAGCACGCCGGGCTGCAGGGCCAGGCCGGCCAGGCGGGCCTGCGGTTCAACGGCCCGAAAAGCCGCCGCCATCTCATCGGTGCCGGGCAACTGCGCGCAGGCCGTGGCAGCCGCCAGCAGCACCGCTGGCAACACAGCCAAGACCCGCCTGCGCCGCGATTTCATACCGGTCTGGATCGGCCTCTGTGCAAGGTTCTGGAGCCGCGAGATCGCCAGGAAATGCCGGTTCGGCCACCTCGGCCAGTTCGGCCAGTTCGGCCGGTTCGGCGGGTTCGGCGGGTTCGGCCGGTTCAGCCTGCCTTGCGTGGCCGGCCGGCCTTCAGCGCCGGCAGCCGGTCGAGCAGCGCCTTCAGCGCGGCGTCGTCCATCGCCGCCAGGGCCTGCAGGCCCGCGCGCAGCAACTCGCTCTTGCGGATGGCGCGCTTGAAGCCCAGGCCGCGCTCCTTCAGCTGATGGATCAGCGCGAAATCGGCACGCGGCATCGTGAAGCTGTCGCGCACCAGCTTCTCTTTCGACCGCACCACCTTGCCAGCGGCGGCAGTGACCGCCGGCGTGGCGGCGATGGCCTGGGTGCCGACCTTCTTCGCCGACTTGGTCGCCGCCTGCGACGCCGGCTTGACGACCGCGGCAGCCTTGGGCGCTTTCATGGGCTTGGCGGTCGGCTGGCCGCCGAGCTTGGCCGCGGGCTGCTGGGCCGGCTGCTCGGCCGGCTTCACGGCCGGCTTGACCTTGGCCGCCGCTGGGGCTGCGGGCTGCGGCTTCGCCTTGGCTTTCTCCTTCACCTTCAGCACGGCCTTGGCGGCTGTGTTGGCGGCGGCTTTGGGGGGTGCCTTGGCCGCACGCTTGCGCGCGGCCGGCAGCGGCGTCACGACAGCGGGCGTCGCCGGCACGGCGGCGGCTGCCGGGGTCGGGGCCGCTGCCACGACCGGCGCTGCAAGCGCCGTGACGCTTGCAGCCACCGGGGCAGCGGCTGCGTCCGGTGCGGCCGGGCTGGTCTCAGGCAGGTCAGCAGACGAGGGGGACGCTGTGATGTTCGACATGCGGGGCTTTCAATCAATGGTGTAAACGATTTATATCGTATAGCCAATTGATCGAACCCGCAACCGTTCGGGCGGCGCTGCTCATCAAGCCGTCACAAAGTGCTGCTGAAATCAGGGGTTTTGCATCACCTGCACGCCCCACCCGGGGCTCCAGCCCATGCCCGGATCCTTTCCCGTGTTCGACGCGGTCGTCGCGCAGCTCATCAGCCGGGTCGCACCGCGGCGTGCGCTGGACGTGGGCACCGGTGCCGGCAAGTACGGCCACCTGCTGGCCCGCCACGCCCCTGACTGCCAGCGCACCGGCATCGAAATCGAAGCCTCGTACGTGCAGCAGTTCGGCCTGGCCAAGCTTTACCAACCGCTGCTGGTCGAAGACGTCACGCAGTGGTGGCGCCACACGCCGGGCGAGCACTTCGACCTGGTGGTGATCGGCGACTGCATCGAGCACCTGCCCAAGAGCGCCGCGCTCGACCTGCTGAATGCGCTGGTCTACCGCTGCGCCTGGCTGGTGCTGCTGGCGCCCGAATTCATCGTGCAGCCTGCGACCGGCGGCGTGCCGTCGGAAGCCCATGTCTCGGTGTGGAGCGAGCGCGACCTGCACTGGCACGACCTGTGGGCATGGGACAACTGCCGGGCCATCACCTTCGCGGTGCTGCGCGGCTACCAGCCGGCCACGTTGACGCTGGCGCAACTGGTCGACGAGCTGAACGGCGCCAACCTGCCGTTGCAGCATTTCGACGGCCAGACTTTCGTGCGGCCGGCCCGCCTGCGGCTGGTGGAACACCGGCGCGAAGTCGACTACCGGCCGCTGTGAGCCCGACCGCCCTGCCCGCCTTGCCCAGCCTGTCCGCCCTGCCCGCCTTGCCCGCAGCGGCGCCGGCGGCAACGGGCCAGGCCAGACTGCCGATGCCCAGCCCTGCCCCGCCGCCGTCGCGGCGGGCGCAGACGATCTTCATCAGCGTGGCCGCGTACTGCGACCCGATGCTCGGCTTCACGCTGCGCAGCGCGTATGCCCAGGCAAGCGACCCGTCGCGGCTGTTTTTCGGCGTCGTCGAGCAGGCCGTGCCCGACCAGCGCCTGCGCCTGGACGCCGACTGGGCCCACCGCCAGGTGCGCTGGCTGCGCCTGCATGCGCTGGAGGCCCGCGGGCCGTGCTGGGCGCGTGCGCTGGGCATGTCGCTCTACCAGGGTGAGGACTGGTACTTCCAGATCGATTCGCACACCTGGTTCGAGCCCGGCTGGGACGAGCGCCTGCTGGCCCAGGGCCAGCGCTGTGCGGCGAGCAACCCGCGCTGCCTCGTCAGCTGCTACCCCAACCCGTTCCGCATCGAAGCCGGCGAGCCCTACGCCACCGTGGTCGGCCCGCAGGTGTTGGCCCATGTGCTGAGCGAGGCCTCGCAGTTCGAAGCCGATCACCCGGTGCTGTACTTCGAAGGCGTGCCGGTGGCCAGCGACCAGCCGGTGCCGGGCTTCCACATCGGCGCCGGCTGCCTGCTGGCGCCCGGCCGCGTGGTCGACGAACTGCCCTACGACCCGCAGCTGTACTTCCACGGCGAGGAACAGGCCTTCGCACTGCGCGCCTGGACCCGCGGCTGGGACATCTTCCACCCCCCGGCAATGCCGGTCTACCACCTCTACCACCAAGCCGGCGCCGCACCGCGGCCGCTGCACTGGTCGCCGGCACTCGACGCGCAGCGCGCCGTGCGTTCGGCGGCGCTGGGCGAGGCCGCCAACCGCCGCCTGGCCGACCTGCTGTGGCATGGCGCCGACCTGGGCGCCTACGGCCTGGGCACGCAACGCTCGCTGGCCGACTACGCCGATTTCAGCGGCATCGACTACGCCGCACGGCAGCTGGCGCCTCGGGCCCGCAAGGCCCGGTTCGGCTACTGACCGCGGCCGCCCAACCCGGCCACCGCCATCGCCACCGCCACCGTCACCGCCCCACATCCCGGCGTGGCGCCTGCCGGCCGCCCGTCATCCGCCCCAAGATGCGGGTTTACCCTTTTTTCGACGCCTTTTCGACTAGCATCCTCGCCATCGCCGGGCGATTTCGACCCCCAGCCTGGCTTGGAGGATTGCCGTGCCCCCCATCGCCTTCGAACAGACGCCGCGACAGCAGCTGACGGCCCGCCTGGACGAGCTGGCCGGCGCGCTGGACGGCTTTCCGGTCCAGGCCTTGATGGCCGACTGCCTGGACCCGGCCGCGGCGGTACCGGCCCCCAGCGCGGCCGCGAGCAAGCTGGTCGACCGCGTGCTGGACCAGTGGATCTGCCGCCTGGGGCAGGACATCGACCAGCTGCCGCCGACGACGATGGACGTGCTGGTGGCGATCGGACAGCGCACCCAGACAACGCGCCTGGCGTTGATCGAGGTGCGCCGGCTGTTCGACCGCCTCGCAGATGCCCATGCACAGGCTCCTGCTCCTGCTCCTGCCCGCGACGCCACTGCCGCGTCGTCAACGGCCGGCAACCGCGCCTGACCGGCGTGGCCGCCGGGGCCCCGACCACCCCGAAGCGGCCGGATCAAGCCGCGCGACGCAGGTTCCAGGCCTTCAGCGCCCGCAGCAGCGGCCGCTTCTTCGATTGATGCAGCTGCATGCGGCGCAGGATGTCGTCCAGCGTGCGCATCGCGTCCAGGATGTACGGCCCCTTGTTGAGCATCACGCATTCGGCGCGGCCGCCCATCGCCGCGTCGGTGATCTCGGCACGCGAAGGCTGGCCGGTCTTGGCCAGCGTCTCCAGCACCTGGGTGGCCCAGACCACCGGCAGGTGGGCGGCTTCGCAGGCCCACAGGATTTCCTCCTGCACCTCGGCCAGCCGCTCCCAGCCGCACTCGATGGCCAGGTCGCCGCGGGCGATCATGACACCCGCCGCCGGCCCGCTCATCGCGGCGAGCAGGATGTCGGGCAGGCGCTCGAAGGCACGCCGGGTCTCGACCTTGACGATCAGGCCCAGGTGGGCAGCGCCCAAGCCGGCCAGGCGCCGGCGCAGCGCGCGCACGTCGTCACCCGATTGTGCGAACGACAGGCCCACCAGGTCGGCATGGCGGGCCACGGTGGCCAGGTCATCCAGGTCCTTGGCGGTCAGCGCCGGCAGGTCGAGCCGGCTGTCCGGCAGGTTGATGCCCTTGTCGGCGCCCAGGTGCTCACCGTTGCTGCGGGCATCGGTGATCAGCACCTCCAACTTGCGGGCCGACGCGCTGCGCACCGTGCCGCCGATGCGGCCGTCGTCGAACCAGATCCGCTCGCCGGCGCGCACCCGCGCCAGCACCTCGGGCAGCGTGCAGCCCACCGCCGCCCGGCGGGCCAGCTTGCCCGGGCTGGCGGGGGCCGCCGCATGGCCCAGGCCTTCGGCCAGCACGTTCAGCAGGTCGCCGGGCGCCAGGCGCAGTACGCCGGGGGTGTTGGCGATGCCCGACAGCACGGCCTCCAGCTGACCGTGGCCATGGCCATGGCCATGATCGTGACCCTCCCGGTGCCGCCGCAGGGCGAGGCCGTTGGTCAGGTACAGGCTGCGGTCGGTTTCCACCTGCACCCGGTGGGGCTCGCGGTCGACGACGGTGAGGTGACGCCGGGCATCGCGGGCATCGCTCAGGTCGATGCGGTCGCCGATCTGCAGGCCGGCCAGCCAGGCGGCGTCGACACAGGCCGTCGCGGCGCCATCGCCAGCCGCCGCCGCCGCTGCCAAGTCAGCGCCGGCCGCCGGCAGCCCGGCGGCGCGCAAGCTGAACCGCGCCGGCGCGGTGCAGCGGCCGAAGACATCGCGCCTGGGCCGGATCTTCAGCACCGCCGGCCCGCCGGCGATAGCCCCGGTGCGCAGTTTCGGACCGGCCACGTCCATCAGCACGCCCACCGTCCGGCCGGCTTGCGCCGCCGCCGCACGCACCGCCGCGGCCATCGCCACCCATTCAGCGGGGCCATCGTGGGCGCAGTTGATGCGGGCCACGTCCATGCCGGCGGCCACCAGGCCGGCGACCAGCTTGGCGTCGTGGGCCGCCTCACTGGGCAAGGTGACCATGATGCGCACGCCGCGCTGCGCCGGCGCGGCGCCGAACAGGGCTTGGGCATGCTGCGCCAGCAAGGCCGGGCCACGGTTGTAGCCGGCGGGTTCGTCGCGCGACAGCGGCGCCCAGGGCCGGCCGACGATGCGGTGCAGGATGCCCAGGGCCTTGTCGACGTTGGCCAGCACATGGGTCTCGGCGCGGCCGAGCGACGAGACGCCCAGCCACGCCAGGCGGTCCTGCAGCGGCCGCAGGTCGACCTGCCGCATCGCCAGGTAGTGCACCAGGTTGACCGCACTGGGCCGGTGGCCATCGTCGACACCGCCCAGCAACGGTTCGAGCCGCGCCTGGTTGTCCAGCAGGGCCTTGCGCAAGGCCCAAAGTTCGTGGATCAGCGCTTCGCAGGCGGCGTCGTCCCAGCCCGAAAGGGGTTCACCGCCGTCGGCCTGGGCGGCCTGGGCGGCCTGGGCGGCCTGGGCGGCAAGATGGGTCTTGGTCATTTGCGCCGCAGTCTGCGGGGCCGACAAGGCAATTCCGTGACAACGCCGGCCCACCCGGTCGAAGCTTGCGCCGCGTCAAGCGCCGTGGCGCTGTCGCCGCGGCGCGCTCAGTCGCGCCGCCGAAACGCCAGCCAGCCCGCCACCACGGTGAAGCTGAGCACGATCAGCGCGATCACCAGAAAACCGTGCGGGCTGTCGGCCAGCGGGATGCCGCCGACGTTCATGCCCAGCAAGCCGGCGATGATGTTGATCGGCAGGGCCAGCACGGTGACCACCGTCAGCGTGAAGACGCTGCGGTTGGTCTGCTCACCGACCTGCGCGGTGACTTCTTCCTGCAGCAGCTTGATGCGTTCCTGCAGCGCGGCCAGGTCGCGCAGCACCAGCGAGAACTCTTCGGTCGACTGGCGCAGTTCGTCCAGATCATGCGGCGCGATCCAGGGCGGTGGTTGGCGCAGCAGGCGGAACAGCGCACCCGGCTCGGGCGCCAGCAGGCGCTGCAACCGCACCAGCACCCGGCGCAACTTGCCCAGCGCCTCGCGCTTGCGCCGCGGCTGACCGGCGGCCAGGTTGTCTTCGAGGCTGTCGACCTGCAGCGTTGCGTCGCGCACGATGCGCACCAGCACGTCGCCCTGGTCGCGCAGCAGGTGGTTGAGCAGGCCGACCGACGAATCGAAGCCGACGCCGTCACGCACCGCCTGACGCAGCCGGTCGATCGAGCGCAGCGGATGGGTGCGCGCGGTGACGGCCAGGCCGGTTTGCACCGTCATCCACAACGAGGCGATCTCGGACGGGTCGAACGAGAACTCGTAGGCGACATCGTTGATCACCGCCACCAGGTGGTCGGAGGCGTCCTCGATGCGGGTCGAACGCGAGCCCTCGTGCAGGGCCTCGAAATACTCGGGCACCAGCGCCAGGTGGGCCCGCATCCAGGCCTCGGCCGACGCGTCGGCCAGGTTGAAGTGCAGCCACAGGAAGCCAGCCGGCGAGACCGTTGCGGACGTTGCGGATGCTGTGGACGTTGCGGATGCTGTGGACGTTGCAAGCCAGGCCTGGGCCTCGTCGAGCGAAATCGAGCGGCTGGGGCCGTCGACCGGGAACAGGAAGCCGCAGACCAGGCCGTTGCGGTCGGAGCCGTAGTTGGGGGGCGAGGGGAGCTTCACCATCCGGGCATTGTGCGGTGCTTCGCGGGCGGCCCTGGGCGCCAGGGCCACGCCCGCGGCCGCTGCCGCTGCCGCTGCCGCTGCTGCCGCTGCTGCTGCTGCACAGCCGCAGCAGGCCCGACCGACCCGCCGGCCGTCATCACCCGACAGGGCAGTCGCCTGGCCGGGGCAGCGGCGCCGCGCCGAGCCGGCGTCAGTTGCCCTGGCCGCCCGGCTCAGCGCGGCGCGGCCGCCACCGGCAGCGGCTGGCGCTGCGCATCCAGGCGCAGCAGCAGGTCTTCGGCCTCGCCGGCCAGACGCACGCCGGTCAGGCCCAGCACCGGATCGTCGCGCCAGGCGCGCTCGCGCGACGACAGGCCGCGCAGCCGCTCGGCGGCCTCGCTGCCGATCGCCAGCAGTTGGCGGTTGCGCTCGGTGGCCGCGGCCAGCGCCTCGGTGGCAGCGGTGAGCTGGGCCACCAGGGCGCGGTTGGCGCTGGTGCGCTCGTCGAGCTCGCGGCGCAGCTGCGCGGCTTGCTGGCGGGCCTCGTCCCGCTGCTGGGCGGCCTGGGCCTGGTCGGCGGCGGCCCGGGTCTTCAGCCCGGCACGCGCGGCCTGCTCGGCCGTCAGCTGCACTTGCACCGCCGTGGCCGCCACCGCCTGGCCCTTCAGCCGGCGCAGCTCGGCCTGGGCCGCTGCCAGGCGGGCCTGCTGCTGCTGCGCCTGCTGCGCCTGCTCGGCCTGCTGCTGTTGCCAGGTGGTTTTCTCGGCCTCCAGCGCGCTGCGCTGCTGCTGGGCCTGCTGCAGCGCGGCCTGGGTGCGGCGCAGCGCCTCGCGCTCGCGGCTGCCGTCCTGGGCCTGGGCCGGCCCGTGCCCCGCCAGGGCGCAGAGCAAGGCGCCGGCGACCGCCAGCATGGCGCCCCGCGGCCACCGCGGCGCCATCCGGGCGCTGAGGGGCCGGCGGGGCGGAAGGGGCGGATGAGGCTGGCGGGCGGGCATCGTCGGTGGCTGCATGGTGGGTTCGGCGATCGTCGTCGGGCGCTCAGAAGCGGGTGTTCAGCTCGACCTGCAACACGTCGATCTTCAGCGGCGCGCCGCTCAGCGTGCCCTGCGGGAAGGTGTCGGTGAGCACCTGGTCGTCGAGGTTGCGGGTGCTGGTCCAGCGCAGGCCCAGCGAGCTGCGGCGGTCGAAGGCGTACTGGCCGCCCAGCGTCCAGCCCTGGTAGTTGGTGCCGCCGGTGTGCCAGGTGGTGTCGGTCAGGCCGTCGACCCAGGCGTCGCGCTCGAACTTGCGCAGCGCCACAAAGCCCTGCCAGCGTCCGCGCTCCGACAGCTGGGCATCGCCCACCTGCACCCGCGCCTGCAGACCGGTGGTCTTGGCCAGCACGTCGCGCACCCGCGGGTCGCCGGCGCGCTGCGCGATGTCGTCGATGTCGAAGGCGCTGTTCTTCACCCAGTCGAGCGACAGCGTGAGCTGGGTCGGGTCGAACGACTTGATCAGCATCGCCGCGGTCAGGTTGATCGGCCTGAACTTCGACGCCAGGCCCCAGACCGGCGACAAGAGGCTGGTCGGGTCGTTCAGGTTGATCAGCGTGTTGCCCTTCTGGCGCAAGCTGCGCGGGTATTCGCTGCCCTGGTAGGCGGTGGTCGACGCGGCGGCGCCGCTGGGCCGCGGCCCGTTCTCGCGCACGCCTTCGACATGCTGGAAGTCGTAGACCGCCAGGCCGACGCGCAGCTGCGCAGCCGGGCTGATCGCCCAGTCGGCGCCGACCTGCAGGCCGTAGAGCCACTTGTCCTGGCTACTGAGCGCCAGCTCTTCCATCGCGAAGGCGCCGCCGGCGGCGAACAGGTACAGCCCGGAGGCCAGCGTCAGCTCGCCGGCGGCGGCCACGCCGTCCAGCGACAGGTCGTCGGGCCACAGCAGGTCGGTGCCGAAGAAGGGCTGGGCCATGCGGCCAGCCGTCAGCCGCAGGTCGTAGCGCGGCTCCCAGCGCAGCCAGGCGCGGTCGAGCACCAGGCTCAGCTTGTTGAACGAGCTGCCCAGGGTCTGGCTGGACGAGGTCGGGCCGGTCGTGGTGCCGGTCGTCAGGCGCAGGCCGGCGCTGGTGTCGTCGGAGACCTTGACGTCGACGCCCAGCCGGGCGCGCAAGGTCAGCCGGCTGCGGTCGTGGGTGGTGTTGGTGAGGTCGGGCGCCCAAGCCGGCGTCGACGCCAGCAGCCCCTGCAGCTGGTATTCCTCGGCGGGCAGGTTGGCGGGGTCGTAGCGGTCGGACTGCGAGCGCACGCGCAGGTCGCCGCTCAGGCGAACCGCCTTGACCCAGCCGGGCACCTGCCGCGCATCGGCCCAGCCCTCGGTGCGGGCTTGCTCCAGCACGTCGAGCTTGATCGCCTCGCGCAACTCGGACCGCGCGGTTTCCGACAGGTAGGTCACCCGCTGTACCGGCCGGGCAGCCCCGGCGACCGCCCCCGCAACCGCACCGGCAGCAGCCACCGGCGCGCCCCAGCCGGGCGCCGTGGCGGCGTCGGCGGCCGGCGCCGCAACACCGGAAACCTCAGCCGGCACCGCCTTGGCCGCGGCTGCACGCACCAGCGCATCGGCGCGCGCCCGGCTGAGCAGGCCTTGCTCGACCAGGGCGTCGATCAAGGCCATCGTCGTGGCCTGCAGCTGTTGCACCTGCTGCAACGCCGCGGCATCGGCCGGCGTGGTGGCGGCCAGCGCCGCGGGCGCGCCCTGGCACCAGGCCGCTGAGGTGAGCGCCGCCGACGACAGCAGCAGCACCAGTGTGCGGATTCGGAAAGGCAACGACAACGGCAACGGCATGGTGGGCACCGGGAGGAAGGCTGAGAAAGAAGTAGTGCGTTCGACCACCGTCAGCCCTGCGGGCGCACGGTCAGGCGAAAGCGCAGGGGCTGGGTCAGGCCGGCCGGCGGCTGCGGCAACTTGAAGGCGCGGCGGGCGTCGTCCAGCGCGGCCTGCAACGCGGCGTCGTCCTGGACGTTGCCGCTGGGTTGCAGCTGCACCTGCTGGATGGCGCCGGCGCGGTCGAGCCACAGCGAGAAGCTGACGACCAGTTCGGTGGTCTCGCTGCGCAGCGTGCGTTCGATCTCGCCCTGCAGCGCCTGACGTGCCGACTGGGCATAGAAGCGCTCCTGCGCGCGGTCGACCACGCTGCCACCCCCGCCCGGCGCCGACGCGCCGACGGTCGGCGGGCCGCCCTTGTAGTCGTTGCTCACCGCGCCGGCGGCGAACGGGCTGTCGCCGCTGCCGGCCGCGCCTTCCATCTTGATCGGCTCGTTGGCGGCCGCCGGCGCGGGCTGGGGCTTGGGCGCCAGGTCGGGCGGCGGCGGCTTGTTGCTGTCGCGCGGGGCTGGCCTGGGCTCGTCCCTGGGCGGCGGCGGTGGTGGCGGCGGTGGCGTGTCGGGCAGGATCGTGATCCTGGCGACCTGGCGCTTGGCCACGCTGGGCGCCGACAGCTGGCTCTGGAGCCACCAGGCCAGGCTGCCGGTCAGCAGCAGGCCGACCACCACGGCGGCGATGACCACCAGGCGGCGGCCCAGGCTGGTCGGTTCGAGGTGGTCTTCGGCGAGTCCGGACATGGTGATTCGCCGCCGCTCAGGTGCCGATGCGGCCGGTGACCAGGGCCATGTTCACAGCCAGCTGGTTGCACAGGTCGATCACCGCGACCACCGCCGCGTAGTGGGCCTTGGCATCGCCCTTGATGGCCACCGTCATCTTCGGGTCGCGCGCCTTGGCGCTGGTCAGCTGCTGCTCCAGCTGGGCCAGCGTCACCGGCGTGCCGTTGACCAGCAGCGCACCGCCGGCCATCACCTGCACGATCTTCAGCTCATGCTGCTCGGTGCTGGGCTTGTTGCTGGGCTTGGGCATGCTGATGTTCAGGCCCTGCACCGACGCGGTGGTCATCAGGATGAAGACCACCAGCAGCACATAGGCCAGGTCGAGCATCGGCGTGACGTTGATGCTGTCGTAGGGCTTGGTTTCGTCGCTGATCTGCATGGCTTGGGTGTTCTGCTGTGGCCGCGCTCAATGTGGGTTATGGCGGGTTATGGTGGCTCAGGGCGGCTCAGGGCGCCTGGCGCCGCGTGACCAGGCCCAGCTCGGTGATGTCGAGCTTCTTGGCCACGTCCAGCACCTGCATCACGGTCTCGTACTGGGTCGCGGCATCGCCCTTCAACACCAGCGGCAGCGCCGGGTTGGCGGCCTTCAGTTCGGCCAGGCGCGCAGCCAGCTGGTCGAGCGTGACCGGGTAGGCGTCGAGGTAGAGCGCGCCGTCGGCGGTGATGGTGATGGCCCGGGTCTGCGGCTTCGCCAGGTTCTCGGCGCCACGGGTGCTGGGCGAATCGACCTTCACGCCCTGCACCGACGCGGTGGTGAGGATGATGAACACCACCAGCAACACATACGCCAGGTCGAGCATCGGCGTGACGTTGATGTCGTCGTACGGCTGGTTGTCGCCCTTGATGTCTGCGCTCATCTCAGCCCCTCATCCGAAACACGCAACGCCCCATCGCACAACCGACGCGACCAAGCAGACGCCGCGGAACCGGCTCTGCCAGGCCGCTGGCGTGCCTTGCAGGCCGCTTCGGGGGGGGGACAATTTCACGCGCCGTACTCTTCAGCGACGCGGGTGATGAACTCGTCGACGAAGATCTGCATGTCGGCCGAGATGTTCTTGATGCGCGAGGCCAGGTAGTTGTAGGCGAACAGCGCCGGGATCGCGACCACCAGGCCGGCCACGGTGGCCAGCAGCGCCGCGGCGATGCCCGGCGCGATGGCGTTGACGTTGACGTCGCCGGCCGCAGCGATGGCCGCGAAGGTGATCATCACGCCGACCACCGTGCCCAGCAGGCCGAGGAACGGCCCGCCCGAGATGGCGATCGTCAGCCACACCATCTGCTCGTTGAGCCGGTGCGATTCACGCACCAGGTCGGCATCGACCGAGGCCTTGACGGCGTTGAGCGACGCCGCCGACAGGGGCGCCGCGCCCGGCTCGCCGATGCGGCGCTTCTTCAACTCGCGCTGGCCGGCGCTGTACAGCCGGAACAGCGACGAGTGCGGATGTTTCTCGCCCTGGTCGAGCTGCATCAGCTCGGTGGTGGCCTTGCGGAAGCGGCCCAGGAACTTGCGGTTGTCGCCGTCGGACTGGCCGATGTAGCGCAGCTTGGTCACCGTGACCCAGACCGCCAGCACGAACATGAAACCGAGGACCACGATCACCGCCCAGGCATCGATGGTCAGGTTCTTCACCAGGATGCCCATGTAGCCGGGGTCGCCACCGCCGCCGGCCTCGGCCGCGCTTTCGCGGGTGGCCTTGACCAGCTTGCCCTCGCTGCCTTGCGAGGCGGCCACCAGCGCCAGCCAGGCCGCGCTGCGGGCGGTGGCGGCGACCTGCAGCTCGTCGATGGCGCCGCGCAGGTCGGCGCCCACCTGCAGCGGGCCGGCCAGGTCGGGCGTGGGCGCGGCCGCGCTGGCCACTTCCAGCCCGTTGACGTACAGCAGCGCACGTTGGCCTTCGAGCACCAGGGCGACGTGGGTCCAGGTGGCGGCTGGCACCTTGCCGCCGGCCAGCACGGCGCCGGCCACGCGCACGTCGAACTTGCCGTCCTTCACGGCCATGGCCACCGGCCCCCACGCCAGCACCGTGCCGCGGGCGACGTCGTCGGCACGCAGCCACAGCGACAGCGTGGCCGGCGCGCCGGCGGCGATCTTCATGCCGTCCGAGCCGGGCCAGACCAGCGCAGTGCCGGTCAGCTTGGCACCGCCGGCGAGCAGGGCGTTGGCTTCGGGCGTCACCGGCGTGGTGGTCTTCAGCCCGGCCACGGCGTCGAGACCGGCAGCGCCGGCATCGTCGAAGCGCACTTGCAGCTTCAGTGCCGCATCGCCCGCCCCCGCCCCCGCCCCCGCCCCCGCCCCCGCTTCGGCCGGCACCACCGGCACCACCGGCGCCTTGGCATTGCCGGCGTAGACATAGACCAGGTTCTTGTCGCTGCCCGGCAGCAGCGTGGGCAGGGTGACCCACAGCACGGCCAGCTCGTTGACGGCGTCGAAGCGCTCCAGCCGGTGCGCCAGCACGGTCTTGTCGTCGGCGGCCAGCACCCGCAGGTCGCTGCCGTCTTCCTTGGCGCCCAGGAAGTCGAAGTTGCCGCTGTGCAGCCGGATCGCCAGCGGCGCGGCGGCCACCGCCTCGGCGATGGGTTGGCCTTTTTCGGTGGTGTCCAGCGCGTAGCGGGTGCGCTGGGCCCAGTCTTCGTTCCACCAGGCGTGGGACAGCAGCGGCAGCGTGGCCAGGGCCAGGGCGAGCAGGGTCTTGCGCAGGGCATTGCGCAGGGGGCTGCGCAGGGTCGTGGGGGGCGTCATGGCGGAGGGCTCGGTCGCAGATGGATAAAGGGGGCCTGTCACTCGGCTGGGCCGAAGCCCAGGAATTCGAGCAGCAGGTTGCGGCGGCGCTTGCGCGGCCGGGAGTCGTCGTCGTCTTCACGCGCGGTGCTGGCGGCGGTGGCGACGGCGGCGCTCTGCGCCACGTTGGCCAATGCAGCGGTGGCCCCGGCGGGGGGCGGCGGCGGCGGCGCGCCGATGGCGTTGCCGCTGCCCTCGACCTGGCCGACGAAGTTCTCGGTGCCCAGGTAGACGATGCCGCGCGGCTTGATGCCGGCCTCGCCGGCGCTGATCTCGCCCTTGGGCGCGTAGAGGTCGAGGATGCTGGACGCGTCGAGCACCGCGATGCCGCTGCCCGAGAACGAGCCCGAGGTGTCGACCACTACGTTGCCGTCGTTGTCGACCGAGTAGACCGGCGGCGGTGCGCCCGACACCGTGCGTGCGCCCTTGCCGGCGTCGATGTTGCCGTCGCTGCTCCACAGCAGCAAGTCGCCCTGGGCCAGCGTGAACACCCGCGACTGGTTGACGGCGAAGTTGCCGCGCGCGGCCGCCTCGATGTTGCCGCCGGCGGTGGTCAGGATGCCGAGATCACTGGAGCGCTTGCTGGTGGCGCCGGCCAGCGCACCGGCATCGATCGCCCCGCCCGGCGCCAGCAACCGGATGTCGCCACCCTGCTGGGTCTTGATCTGGCTGGCCGCCAGCCGGATGTCGCCGACCGGCCGGCTGCCCGGGTACAGCGCCGCCAGCGCGGCATAGGCCGGGGCGTAGGCGGCGTTGCGGTCAGGGCCGCTGGGCAGGCGCGCGGCGACGCGACCGGCGATGCGCAGTTCTTCGAACAGCACGTCGTGCAGCACCAGGGCCTGCTGCTCGGGCGCCAGCGCGGCCAGCCATTGCTGGCTCTGGGCCCGCAACTGGTCGGCAGTGATCATCGGCGTCAGCAACTGCACGGTGGCGGTGGGCTGCAACAGCGTGCGCCGGGTCTCGGGCAGCGCTTGCCAATCGATCAGCGCGGCGCTGTCGCTCAACGCCGGTTGGCCGGTCTGCTGGCGCGCCAGCGCGGCCCGCACGCGCTGCATGGCGGGGACCGGGTCGGTGACGGTGCTGCTCAGCGCGGCGCGCTCGGCCGCCGGCAGGCCCGCGAAGGCCGTCAGCGCGGCGGCGGCCTGCAGTGTCGGGTCGTTCAACCGCAGCCGCATCGTGGCCAGCACCGACGCCTGCCAGCCGGCCGGGTCGGCCAAGGCCAGTGCGGCGTGCAGCTGGTCGGTCGGGCTCAGGCCGGCGAAGCTGCTGGCGGCAGCGACCGCGCTGCGCTGGGCGCCGCCAGCGCGCTGGGCGCCGGCGGCCACGGCCTGGGCATCGCCTGCCCCACCGGCCAGCGCGTACAGCGCCGGGGCGAACGAGGTCAGCCCCACGCCGCCGCCGAGCACGACGAAGCCGTCTGCGGCGGCCTGCCGGTAATCAGCAGCGCCCCAATCGACACCGGCCACCACGGTGATGCTGGCGCCGCCGTCGGGCAGCAGGCGCGGGTTGTCCTGGTTGCCGATGGTGACGATGCCGGCAGCGCCCTGCAGGTCGACATGACGGCCGGCCAGCAGCAGGGCGTCGCCGGGGCCGGCGATGCGCAGCCGGGCCGCGCTGTTGTCGGCCAGCACGATGTCGCGCCCGGCCAGCACCAGGCTCAGCTCGCCGCCGCCCTGGTGCTGCAGCGTGACGGCCGCACTGCCACTGCCGCGCACGTCGCGGCCCGCGCTCAGGCGCAGCGGCCGGGCACTGGCAACGTCGGCGGCCAGCGTCACGTCGCCGCTGCGGGCGACCACGCGCACCGGGTCGCGGCGGCTGGCGTCGAGTGCGGGCACGCCGTCGGTCGTGCGCGACCAGTCGCGCGTGAGCGCGGTGGTGGCGGCGATGCGCGCCATCGGCGCCACGTCCACCCGGGCCGTGGCGGCGCCGACGACCACCCGGCCGAGCGAGACACCGTCCTCGGCCAGCACCTGCAGCACGCCGTCGCCGGCCGGCCGCTGCAGCAGCGGCGCATTGACCACCACCGCCCCGCTGGGGGCGGCCAGCAGCAGCGTGCCCGGCGCCTGGCGGGCGATGTCGCTGCTGGTGTTGCGCGGATCGGTGGACGGGCTCAACGCGGTGCGCGTGCCGCTGATCGTCAGGTCACCCGCCACGCTGAGCGCCGACAGCGCCGCGTGGTTGTCGAGGCCGACGATGACGTCGCCACGGGCCTGGCCGGTGACCTGCACCACGCCCGACAGCAGCGCCGGGTTGACCAGGCTGCCCAGCGTCAGCTGGTCTTGCGCCACCAGCGTCCACTGCGTGTCCAGGTAGAACAGCTGGGCACCCGGATGCGACTGGCCGAGTCCGGTGCTGGCCGCCGGGCGGATGCTACCGCCCGCCCGCAGTTGGGCCATGGGCCCGCCGGCAAAGAACAGGCCGCTGACGATGTCGCCGCCCGCCCGCACGCTGAGCGCACCGCCCGGCAGGCTGAGGTTGAGCGCGGGCAGGTTGCTGCCGTCGCTGCGGCTGACGGCGTTGACGTCGTAGCCGCTGCCGGGCGTGGACAGTTCGAGGTCGACCACTTTGCCGCCGGCGATGACGTCGATGTGGCCGCCGCCGAACGAGGCGATGCCTTGCTGGAACAGGTCGTAGCGGCTGTACCAACTGGCCGGCGCGCCTTCGGCGCTGAGGCCGGTCTGGCGCCACCACCAATCGGTGGCGTACTGCCGGGTCGGGCTGCCGACGATGCTGCCGGCCGCCTGCAGGCGGATGTCACCGGCGCCCTCGAAGAACGGGCCGACCGGCGTGCTGCCGTTGCGCAGCGTCTGGTTGCTGCCGATGTTCAGGCGGCCGTAGCCGGGCAGGCTGCTGGCCGCGGTCGGTACGCCGGTGGTGTAGACCCGCACGCTGTTGTTGAGCAGCTGGATGTCGCCGCCGGCCGCCAGGTCGAGGTGGCCGACCGTGCTGCGCACGAAAACGGCCGGCGCCGCGGCAGTGGCCGAACCGGCAGCCCGGCCGATCACCAGGTTGCCGCCGCTGGGGTTGCCGGCGTTGTCGGCGTTGACGGCGTTGTCGGCGTTGTCGGGGCTGCTGGCAGGACCGGTGCGGGCGATCGTGGCCAGCGGATCGGCGGCCGACAGGTCGGCGCCTGCCACCAGCCGCAGGCGGGCAGCGTCACCAGCCTGCGCGATGCTGGCTGCGGCCACCGGCGTGCTGAAGCCGCTGCTCAGGCTGTGACTGACGTTCAGGTCGCGGGCAGCGCGCAGGGTCAGCGTCATCGCCGATCCGATGCCCGGGGCGACGCCGCTGTCGAGGCTGAAGTCCTCGGCGATGCGGAGGTCGCCGGCCGAGCGCACCTCGACGCCCGGCACCAGCTGCAACCGCTCGGCCATCGTCGCGTCACCCTGACTCAGGCGGTCGGTGATGCGCTGGGCGTTGGCGCGCAACGTGGTGTTGTCGGAGGCGATGCGGGACTGCAGCAGCACGGTCGCCACCGGCGCTGGCGTGGGGGCGACGCTGGGGGCGGCGGTAGGGGCGGTGGTAGGGGCGGTGGTGGGCGCTGCAGTCGGTGAGGCCGTGGGAGCTGCGGTGGGGGCTGCGGTGGGCGCCACGGTAGGCGCTGCCGTCGGTACCTCGGTCGGGGCCACCGTTGGCGAAGCGGTCGGGGCGGCGGTTGGTGCCGCGGTGGGTGCGGCGGTGGGTGCGGCCGTTGGGGCGGCGGTGGGCGCTGCCGTGGGTGCGGCCGTGGGTGCGGCAGTTGGGGCGGCGGTGGGTGCCGCGGTGGGTGCGGCCGTGGGTGCGGCCGTGGGTGCGGCAGTTGGGGCGGCGGTGGGCGCGGCCGTGGGCGCGGCACTGGGGCGGGTAGGCGGTGCCGGCGGCTTGATGTCGCCCGTGGTGGTGCCGCCGTTGCCCGGCGATGCCGTCGGCGATGGCGTCGGCGCCTGAGTGGGCACGACCGTCGGGGCTGCGGTGGGCGCTTCGGTCGGGGCCACCGTTGGCGAAGCCGTCGGGGCAGCCGTTGGGGCGGCGGTGGGTGCGGCGGTTGGTGCGGCGGTTGGTGCGGCGGTTGGTGCGGCGGTTGGTGCGGCGGTTGGTGCGGCGGTGGGTGCGGCGGTGGGTGCGGCCGTTTGGGCGGCGGTTGGTGTGGCGGTGGGGGCGTCGGTCGGCGCAGCGGTGGGCGCTGCCGTTGGGGCGTCGGTCGGCGCAGCGGTGGGCGCTGCCGTCGGCGCGGCCGTCGGCGCGGCACTGGGGCGGGTAGGCGGTGCCGGCGGCTTGATGTCGCCCGTGGTGGTGCCGCCGTTGCCCGGCGATGCCGTCGGCGATGGCGTCGGCGCCTGAGTGGG
>JBBQVF010000091.1:0-18317 GCA_038211805.1 Burkholderiales bacterium
CCGAAGGGCCAGGGCGATTTTCGGTGCCCTCTGTCGTTGCCGGCTCGTTGTGGGGGCCGATCCCACGCCTCGCCGGCGCCTAAGCTGGCACCGAAACTCGCCCTGGCGCAGGCCCGTCCCCAAGCCCGACAGCCTCCTAGAATCTGGACATGAGAATCCTTTCGATCGTGGCGCTGATGGTCCCGCTGGTGGTCCCGCTGGTGGGCTGCGCCGGCCTGGTCGGCCCCAAGGCCGTCGAACCCAGCGTGCAGCAGCTGGTGGCCGAGGACGACAAGGTGCGCATCGAGGAACTGCGTGTGCGCGGCCAGACCCAGCGCATCACCGTCAACCCCAAGGGCGAGGCTGCCCGGCCCTACGAGATCCACACCGCGCCGGCGGGCAGCGACCCGTCCAAGGGACGCGAGGGTGTCGGCCAGAGCGTCTGGCCCGTGCTGACCTTCTGATTTCGAACCACCGTCCAAGCGCCCTGCCCTTACCCACGATGGCCGTGTTCACCGAAGTCCTGCCCGCCGAGGCCGGCGCTTTGACCGACCGCCTGGGCGCCGGATGTTTGCTGCGGCTCACCGGCATCCCCGCGGGCATCGAGAACACCAACTATTTCGTCACCACCAGCACCGGCGAATGGGTGCTGACGCTGTTTGAGCGGCTCACCGCTGCGCAATTGCCGTTCTACCTGGGCCTGATGCAGCACCTGGCCCGCCGCGGCCTGCCGGTGCCCGAGCCGCGCGCCGACGCGGATGGCCAGATGCTGCACCAGGTGGCCGGCAAGCCCGCCGCGTTGGTCACCCGCCTGCCCGGCCACCACATCCTGGCACCCGCCCTGCACCACTGCGCCCAACTAGGCCATCTGCTGGCGCACCTGCATGCCGGCGTGGCCGACTTCGCACTGCACCAGCCCAACCTGCGCGGCCTGGCCTGGTGGCAGGCCATGGCGCCGCAGCTGTACCCCTTTTTGAGCGCAGACCAACAGGCCCTGCTGATCGAAGAGATGGGTTTCCAACAACAGCTGGCCGCATCGCCCGCCTATGCCGCGCTGCCGCGCGGCGCAGTGCATGCCGACCTGTTCTGCGACAACGTGCTGTTCGACGGCCTGCCCGGCCACGAGAAACTCACTGGTGCATTCGATTTCTACTTCGCCGGCACCGACACCTTCGCCTACGACCTGGCGGTCTGCCTCAACGACTGGTGCCTGGGCGCCGACGACGCCGCGCTGGACGAAGCCCGCGCCCAGGCCCTGGTGGGCGCCTACCGGCAAGCGCGGGCGCTGAGCACCACCGAGCAACGCTTGCTGCCCGCGCTGTTGCGCTCGGCAGCACTGCGTTTCTGGCTGTCGCGGCTGGGCGACTGGCATCTGCCTCGCGAAGCCGCGTTGCTCGAAGCCAAGGACCCGGCCCACTTCGAGCGTGTGCTGCGATCGCGCATCGCCATGCCCTGGCATCCCGCAGCCTGAGCCGATAGCCCGGGCTGCCCCCTTCTTCTTCCGCACAACAGACAATCAGCCGCATGGGACTTCGACTTCACCCGGTAGCGCCACGCCAGGGGCTTCAATGGGTTCGCCAGGGATTGACACTGTGGGCGCGCCGGCCGCTGGCTTTCGTGGGCCTGTTCACCTTCTTCCTGTTCACCATCCTGCTGCTGATGGCGTTGGTGCCCGTCCTGGGCGGACCGCTCGGCATGGCCCTGCTGCCGATGCTGAGCCTGGGCTTCATGATCGCCAGCCGCAGTGCTGCCACCGGCGGCCCGGTGCACGCGCTGCAGTTGATCGACGGCCTGCGCCACCCCGACCGGGCGCAGCGCAAGGCCCAGTGGCTGCTGTGCGGCGCCTATGCGCTGGGTTCGCTGGTGGTGATCACGACCGCCGACGCCGTCGACGGCGGCCTGTTCGAGGCCCTGCAGCGCGAGATGGCTGCCAGCGGCGCCGGCACGCCATCCCCCGAACTCGAAGCGATCCTGGCCGATCCACGCCTGGTGCAGGGCATGCTGGTGCGGGTCGGCTTGGCCGGCTTGCTGTCGGTGCCGTTCTGGCATGCCCCGGCGCTGGTGCACTGGGGTGGCCAGACTGCCCTGCAGGCGCTGTTCTCCAGCACGGTGGCGCTGTGGCGCACCCGCGGCGCGGTCACCGTCTACCTGCTCGGGTGGGGTGCGGCGATGCTGGTCGTGGCCGGCCTGGTGGCACTGCTGGGCACGCTGTTCGGCGCCCGCCAGGCACTGGGTGTGCTCACCCTGCCGATCGGGCTGGTGTTCTCGGCAGCGTTCTACGTCTCGCTGTGGTTCAGCTTCGCCGACACCTTCGGCGCGACCAGCGAACCCGCCGCCGGCGGAGCGGCAGAACGGTTGAACGGTTGAACGGCTGAACGGCTGAACGGCTGAACGGTCGCGACCGCCGCGACCACCACCGCGTCAGTGCCGTTCCATCGGCGCCACAGTGCCGGCCGGGCGGGCGCAGGCGGTCATCGTCGGCAGCGGCAGGGCCGTGCAGAATCGCGACGGCAACAAAACTTGACTCTGCGCAACACCCTCGCGCCCCAGTCGAGGCCGATTTGCACAGCACCTGGGCACGCTGCTTGCGTCACCCAGGAACCCGAACCCGCCCCAAGGAACCCCCGCCATGAACCGGTCTGCCGTTTTTCGCGTCCATCCCCTGGTCGCCGCGATGTCGTTGGCATTCAGCTCGGCAGGGTTCGCGCCCGCCGCACTGGCCCAGACCCCGGCCGAGGCCGGCCAGTTGCAGACGGTGACGGTCACCGCCGAGCGCCGGGTCGAAAACGTCAAGGACGTGCCCAGCTCGATCAGCGTGCTGAGCAGCGACCTGCTGGAGTCCCTCAACACCGGCGGCCAGGACCTGCGCATGCTGGCCGGCCGGGTGCCCAGCCTGAACATCGAATCGTCGTTCGGCCGCGCTTTCCCTCGCTTCTACATCCGCGGTTATGGCAACACCGATTTCCGCCTCAATGCGTCGCAGCCGGTGTCGCTGGTGTATGACGACGTGGTGCAGGAGAACCCGATCCTGAAGGGCTTCCCGGCCTTCGACCTCGACCGCATCGAGGTGCTGCGCGGCCCGCAGGGCACGCTGTTCGGCCGCAACACGCCGGCCGGCGTGGTCAAGTTCCAATCCACCCGCCCGTCGGTCAAGAAGATGGAAGGCTACGGCAGCCTGTCCTGGGGCAGCTACAACACCGTCAACGCCGAAGCGGCGGTCAATGTGCCGCTGGCATCGGACATGGCGCTGCGGGTGTCGGCCCTCAGCCAGACCCGCAGCGACTGGGTCGACAACACCTACGCCGCCGGGCCGACGAAGGAATTCGAGGGCTACCGCGACAACGCGCTGCGCGTGCAGTTGCTGTATGAACCCGGCAAGAACTTCAGCGCGCTGGGCAATGTGCACGTGCGCGACTACAGCGGCTCGGCCCGCCTGTTCCGCGCCAACATCATCCAGCCCGGCAGCAACGACTTCGTGCCCGGATTCGACGCCACCAAGGTCTCGTTCGACGGCAAGAACGAATCCGAGCTGCAGAACTACGGCGCCAACCTGCGCCTGCGCTGGGCGCTGGGCAGTGGCCTCACGCTGCACTCGATCACCGGTTACGAGGCGGTGCGCACCTACAGCCGCGGTGACATCGACGGCGGCTTTGGCGCAGCGTTCCTGCCCAGCAGCGGCCCGGGCGTGATCATGTTCGCCTCCGAATCGGCAGACGGCATCCCCAAGCACCAGCAATGGACGCAGGAATTCCGGCTCGAATCCGGCAACGCCGGGCCGCTGAACTGGCAGGCCGGTGCCTACCTGTTCCACGAAGACTACAAGGTCGAGAGCTTCAGTTACGACTCGCTGGCACCGGGTAACCCACAGGACGGCTACCAGCGCGTGCGCCAGACCAACGACGCCTACGCGCTGTTCGGCGCCGTCACCTACGACTTGAGCCCGAAGCTGCAGTTGCGCGGCGGCCTGTGCTACACCCAGGACAAGAAACAGTTCGACGTCGAGGACTACAACAGCTCGGCCTTCGTGCCCTGCGTGCTGTCGGGCAAGTGCACGCTGGCGCAGCTGGCCGCGCAAGAGCCCGACGGCAACCTGTCGGCGTCGCCCAAGGACAACAAGGTGAGCTGGGACCTGGCCGGCACCTACAAGCTCGACCAGGACACCAGCCTGTACGCCCGTGCGGCCAGCGGCTTGCGCGGCAGCAGCGTGCAGGGTGCCGGTGCATTCAACGCCAAGTCGGTGGCCGGGCCGGAAACCAACCTGTCCTACGAGGCCGGCATCAAGGCCGACCTGTTCAACCGCCGCGCGCGGATCAACTTCGGCGTCTTCCACTACGAGGTGAAGGACCTGCAGCTCACCGCCGTGGGCGGCGCCGGCAACGGCAACATCCTGCTCAACGCCGAGAAGGCCACCGGCCAGGGCTTCGAGCTGGACCTGCAGGCCTACCTCACCGACCGGCTGCTGGCCAGCGTGGGCTGGGGCTACAACGACACCCAGATCAGGGACGGCAACCTGGTGGTCGCCACCTGCGCCGCCTGCACGGTGACCGACCCAATCTCCGGCGCCAGCGCCGGCCAGGCCAGCATCAACGGCAACCCGCTGCCGCAGGCGCCCAAGACCACCGCCAGCTTCACGCTGAAGTACAGCCAACCGATAGGCAACGGTGCCGAGGTCTATGCCTACACCGACTGGGTCTACCGCAGCGCGGTCAACTTCTTCCTCTACGAATCGGTTGAGTTCACCGGCAAGTCGCTGACCGAAGGCGGCCTGCGCCTGGGCTACCTGTGGGGCAACGGCAAGTACGACCTCGCCGCCTTCGGCCGCAACATCACCAACCAGCAGCGCATCGTCGGCGGCATCGATTTCAACAACCTCACCGGCTTCATCAACGAGCCGCGCACTTACGGCGTGCAGTTCAAGGCGCTGTTCTGACGATGGGCTGCGCCGGCCGCACCGCGCAAGCAAGTTGCGGCCGGCCGCGCATCCCTATGAACGGCATGTGCAAGAGGTGGGTGGCGGCCTCGCTGGTGAGCCTGCTCGCCACCGCCGCGCTGCCGCTGGCCGCGCAGCCGGCGGTGATCTACGAGCTGGGCGGCAAGGCCGACCGCTCGTTCAACCAGGCGGCGTTCGAAGGCGCCGAGCGCTGGAAAAAGGCCACCGGCGGTCGCTATCTAGAGTTCGAGGTCGGCCAGTCGGCCCAGCGCGAGCAGGCCGCGCGCCGCTTTGCCGAGCGCGGCGCGGCGCCGGTGGTGGCCATCGGCTTTCCGCAGGCGGCCAGCATCACCGCGGTGGCCAGGGAGTTTCCGAAAACACCGTTCGCGATCATCGACGCGGTGGTAGACCTGCCGAACGTGCAGAGCTTCGTCTACCGCGAGCATGAGGGTTCGTTCCTGGTCGGCCAGTTGGCGGCGATGGCCAGCAAGACCGGCAAGGTCGGCTTCGTCGGCGGCATGGACATTCCGCTGGTGCGCAAGTTTCTCTGCGGTTTCGAGCAGGGTGCGAAATACGCCAACCCCAAGGTGGTGCTGATCTCGGCCATGGCCGGCAGCACGCCAGCCGCCTGGACCGACCCCGAGCGCGGCGCCGAACTCACCCGCAGCCAGATCGCCCGCGGCGTCGATGTCGTCTTCGCCGCCGCCGGCAGCACCGGCCTGGGCATCATGCAGGCGGCCAAGGATGGCGGCATCCTGGCCATCGGCGTCGACAGCAACCAGAACCACCTGCACCCGGGCACGATGCTCACGTCGATGGTCAAGCGGGTCGACCTGGCGGTGATGCAGGCCTTCAACGGCGTGAAACCCGGCATCACCTCGCTGGGGCTGAAGGAAGGCGGCGTCGACTACGCGCTGGACCGCCACAACGACCGCCTGGTCACACCGGCGATGCGCAAGGCGGTCGACACCGCCAAGGCCGAGATCGTGGCCGGTCGCTTGAAGGTGATCGACTACACCTTCGCCAACGCCTGCCAGTAGGCGGGCCTCGCTGGAGGGCCGTCATCCTCGGGTCCTGGCGCCTGAGCAGCCCGGGCCGCCGGGGCCCGGCTTCTACAATCCGGCCTCTTCTCCGACACGCTGAGAGACCTTGCCGGCGCGCGCTTCGCTGCGCGGCAAGGCCCCGGCTGCCCCCCCCATGACCGAACTCGCCAAATCCTTCGAACCCGCTGCCATCGAGGCCCACTGGGCGCCGTTGTGGGAGCAAAGCGGCCTCTACGCACCGACACTCGATCCCGCCAGGCCGTCGTTTTCGATCCAGCTGCCGCCGCCCAACGTGACCGGCACGCTGCACATGGGCCATGCGTTCAACCAGACCATCATGGACTCGTTGACGCGCTACCACCGCATGCGCGGCTTCAACACGCTGTGGGTGCCGGGCACCGACCATGCCGGCATCGCCACGCAGATCGTCGTCGAGCGGCAACTGCAGGAGGCCGGCCAGTCGCGCCACGATCTGGGCCGCGAGGCCTTCGTCAAGCAGGTCTGGGACTGGAAGCAGACCTCGGGCGCCACCATCACCCGCCAGATGCGCCGCATGGGCGACAGCGTGAGCTGGGACCATGAGTACTTCACGATGGACGAGAAGCTGTCCACCGTGGTCACCGACACCTTCGTGCAGCTGTTCGAAGAGGGCCTGATCTACCGCGGCAAGCGGCTGGTCAGCTGGGATCCGGTGCTGAAGTCGGCCGTGTCCGACCTGGAGGTCGAGAGCGAAGAGGAAGACGGTTTCCTCTGGTTTATCCGCTACCCCATGGCGGAGGGTGACGGCTCGCTGGTGGTCGCCACCACCCGGCCCGAAACGATGCTGGGTGACAGCGCCGTGATGGTGCACCCCGACGACGAGCGCTACGCTGCTTTCATCGGCAAGCAGGTACGGCTGCCGATCACCGGCCGCCTGGTGCCGGTGATCGCCGACGACTATGTCGACAAGGCCTTTGGCACCGGCGTGGTCAAGGTGACGCCCGCGCACGACCAGAACGACTACCAGGTCGGCCTGCGCCACGGCCTGGACATGCTGACCATCTTCACGCTCGACGCCAAAGTGTGGGACGGCGCGCCTGAGGCCTACCGCGGGCTCGACCGCTTCGTTGCCCGCAAGCAGATCGTCGCCCAGCTCGATGCCGAGGGCTTGCTGGTCGAGACCAAGAAGCACAAACTGCAAGTGCCACGCTGCGCCCGCACCGGCCAGGTGATCGAGCCGATGCTGACCGACCAGTGGTTCGTCGCGATGACCAAGCCCGGTCCGTCGAAGGACGGAAAACCTGGCAAGTCGATCGCGCAGGAAGCGATCGAGGTCGTCGACTCGGGCGAGGTGCGGTTCGTGCCCGAGCAATGGGTCAACACCTACCACCAGTGGATGAACAACATCCAGGACTGGTGCATCAGCCGCCAGCTGTGGTGGGGCCACCAGATCCCGGCCTGGTATGGCAGCGGCGGCGAGTTGTTCGTCGCGCGCAGCGAGGCGGAGGCCCTCGCCAAGGCCGGCGCCGCCGGCTACAGCGGCCCGCTGAAGCGCGACCCCGACGTGCTCGACACCTGGTACTCGTCGGCGCTGGTGCCGTTCTCGACGCTGGGCTGGCCGGCCAAGACGATCGAACAAGACCTGTTCCTGCCCAGCAGCGTGCTGGTCACCGGCCACGACATCATCTTCTTCTGGGTCGCCCGGATGATCATGATGACCAAGCATTTCACCGGCAAGATTCCGTTCAAGCATGTCTACATCCACGGCCTGGTGCTCGACGCGCAGGGCAAGAAGATGAGCAAGAGCGAGGGCAACGTGCTCGACCCGGTCGACCTGATCGACGGCATCGCGCTGGCACCGCTGCTCGACAAGCGCAGCACCGGCCTGCGCAAGCCCGAGAACGCGCCCAAGGTGCGCAAGGCCACCGAGAAAGAGTTTCCCGACGGCATCCCGGCCTATGGCGCCGACGCGCTGCGCTTCACCTTCGCGGCCATGGCCACGCTGGGCCGCACCGTCAACTTCGACACCAAGCGCTGCGAGGGCTACCGCAACTTCTGCAACAAGCTGTGGAACGCGACCCGCTTCGTGCTGATGAACTGCGAAGGCCAGGACTGCGGCCTGATGGTGCACAGCAAGGCCGACTGCCAGCCTGGCGGCAAGGCCCACGGCTACCTGCGCTTCAGCGCAGCCGACAAGTGGATCAGTAGCGAGTTGCAGCGGGTGGAAGCCGCAGTGGCCGAAGGCTTCGCCGACTACCGGCTGGACAACGTGACCAACGCGATCTACCAGTTCGTCTGGGACGCCTATTGCGACTGGTACCTGGAGATCGCCAAGGTGCAGATCCAGGTCGGCAGCGAAGCAGAACAACGGGCGACGCGCCGCACCCTGATCCGCACGCTGGAGACGGTGCTGCGACTGCTGCACCCGATCGCGCCGTTTGTCACCGCCGAACTCTGGAACACCGTGGCGGTGGTGGCCGGGCGCAAAGCCGCCGACTCCACCGACACCGTCGCCTCCGCGACCTACCCCCAGTCCGAACCTGGCAAGGTGGATGCCGCCGCCGACGCCTGGATGGAGCGCTTGAAGACCGTGGTGGCTGCTGCCCGCAGCCTGCGCAGCGAGATGGGCATGTCGCCGGCCGAGCGGGTGCCGATGCTGGTGGGTGTCGCGCCCGGCGACGCCGGTTTCGTCGAGCAGGCCGCGCCGCTGCTGCAGGCGCTGGCCAAGCTGTCGCAGGTTCAGCTGTTCACCGACGAGGCGGCGTTCTCCGAGGCCAGCGCGGTGGCGCCGGTGGCCGTGCAGGCCGGCGTGAGGCTGGCGCTGCTGGTGACCATCGACCTGGCCGCCGAACACGCCCGCCTGGCCAAGGAGATCACCCGGCTCGAAGGCGAGATCACCAAGGCCCGGGCCAAGCTGGGCAACGAGACCTTCGTCTCGCGCGCGCCGGCCGCCGTGGTGGCCCAGGAGCGCGCCCGCCTGGACGACTTCGGCCAGACCTTGGCGCGCCTGCGCGACCAGGCGGCCAAGTTGCCGGTGGCCTGAGTCCGGCGTCGACCCTCAGCGGGCGACGTGCGACCGGCAACGGGCAACGGCCGAAGGTCTTAGCCCGCAGGCGTCAACAGCGTGTCGATCTGCCGCGCCACGTCCCAGGCGGCGCGCACCCGCGATTCCCGGGTGGTGCTGGCCACCCGCGGCGTGACCTGCAAGGTGTCGATGCCGTGCAGCGGCCGCCCAGGGGCGGCCAGGCCGGGCTCCAGGCTGTCGAACCACGCTGCGGCCATGCGGCCCGAACCCAGCACCTCGGCCAGCGTGGCGTCGTCGAACAAGCTGCTGGGCGCCAGGCTCACCAGCACCTGGTTGATCTTGCAGAAGCTCAGGTAGCGTTCGCCCAACAAGCCCTGGTAGCGGCTGAAGTAGTTGAGCGTCACGCACACCGCGTCGCTCTGCTCCATCAACTCGCGCAGGCTCGCCGGCTCGACCAGCCAGCGCGCCCAGAGCGGGTCGCTGGCATGCAGGATCGGGTCGTAGCCGACCACGCGCGAACCAAAGGCCCCAAGCAGGCGCGCCAGCGGCTGCGCGGCCGGGCTCATGCCGATCAGGCCCACCGTGGCGCTGCCCAGTTCGCGGCCCACCAGCAAGCCCTCGGCGCTGACCACCGGCACCCGGCGCAGCATCTGCAGCAGCGCGCCGATCATGAACTCGGCCTCGGCCTGTGCGGTGGCATCGCTGTGGCGCACCACTTCCACGCCAGCGCGGGCGCAGGCATCGAAATCGATGTTCTCGGCGCCGGCCGACAAGCGGCCCACCGCCTTGAGCAGCGGCGCGCGCGCCAATGCATCGGCATCGATGGCCACGGTGGGCGGGATGATCAACGCCTGCACGTTGCGCAGCGATTGCCGCAGCGCACGCGGGTCACGCGCCAGATCGGGGGCATAGCGCACCGCGTGCCGCGCCACCAGCCACTGCATCACCTCCGGGTCCAGCGGTTCGACGACCAGGATCACTGCGCCGCACCCTGGCAATCCGACACACAAGCTGACACACAAGCTGAAACACAAGCCGTCAGGTTCACCATGCAAGAATCAAAACCATCCCTCACCACGACGAGTCTTTTCAATGTTGGTCAAAAAAGCGATTTTCCCGGTGGCCGGTCTCGGCACCCGGTTCCTGCCCGCCACCAAGGCGCAGCCGAAGGAAATGCTGCCGGTGGTCGACAAGCCGCTGATCCAATATGCGGTCGAAGAGGCCTACAACGCCGGTGTGCGCGAGATGATTTTTGTGACGGGCCGGCACAAGCGCCCGATCGAAGACCACTTTGACATGACTTTCGAGTTGGAGGTAGCCCTTGAACAGGCGGGCAAGACCGAGCTGCTCGATGTGGTACGCAGTGTCAAGCCCCACGACATGGAGTGCATCTACGTGCGCCAGGCGCAGGCCCTGGGCCTGGGCCATGCCGTGTTGTGCGGCCAGCGGCTGGTGGGCAACGAGCCTTTCGCGGTGCTGCTGGCCGACGACCTGATGGTCGGTACGCCACCGGTTCTCAAGCAGATGGTCGAGCAGTTCTCAGAATGGCGGGCGTCGATCCTGGCGGTGCAGGAGGTGCCGGCCGAACACACCCGCCGCTACGGCATCGTCGACGGCGTTCGGGTCAACGACCGGCTGGTCGACGTCAACCGCATCGTCGAGAAACCCGCGCCAGAAGACGCGCCGTCGCGCCTGGGCGTGGCCGGCCGCTACATCCTGACGCCAGGCGTGTTCCACGAGATCGCCAGCCAGCCGCGCGGGGTGGGCGGTGAGATCCAGCTGACCGACGGCATCGCGTCGCTGCTGCGCCGGGAGAAGGTGTTCGCCTTCCGCTACGAAGGTCAGCGCTACGACTGCGGCAGCAAAGAAGGCTGGCTGCAGGCCAACGTCGAGCTGGCGTTGAGGCACCGTGAGGTCGGCGCCAGTTTCCGCGCCTACCTGAAGACACTGGACCTTTGAGCCCCGACAGGCGCGTCGGGCTGACTTGAGCGGGCCCGTGCCTACCTGCGCCGCAGGTAGTGCACGAAGTCGTCGCCCGCGGTACTTTGCTCGACCAGTTCGTTGCCGGTCTGGCGGGCAAAGGCCTGGAAGTCGCGCACCGAGCCCGGGTCGGTCGACAGCACCCTCAACACCTCACCGCTTTGCAGATCGGCCAAGGCTTTCTTGGCTTTCAGAATCGGCAGTGGGCAGTTCAAGCCACGGGTGTCGATTTCCTTCTGCGCATCCATCATGGTCGTTCTCGGGGTGGGTTCAGGGGTCAACAGTCAGGGCTCAACCGCGGCGCGGAAAATCCATGAACGCCGGTTCGATGCCGCGTCCGCGCAGCCAGTCGGCCAGCGCGTAGCCCGTGCCGGCCGGCCAGCACACCAGGTCCTTCGGCTCGAACATCTTGTATTCGACCAGCTCGGGTGACAGCCGCACCTCGCCACGCGCGACCGCATGGTAGGCGATGATGATCTGGTTCATGCGCTGGAAATCGTAGACGCCGATCAGCTTGAGCTGCAGCACCTCGAGCGCGGTTTCTTCGGCCACCTCGCGGCTGATGCCTTCCTCGGGAGTCTCGCCGGCTTCCATGAAACCGGTGATCAGCGCGAACATGCGGCCCGACCAGGCCGCATTGCGCGCCAGCAGCACCCGACCG
The DNA here is from genome assembly GCA_038211805.1 of Burkholderiales bacterium. Classification (GTDB taxonomy): domain Bacteria; phylum Pseudomonadota; class Gammaproteobacteria; order Burkholderiales; family Burkholderiaceae_C; genus Pseudaquabacterium. Next base: position 11,598 of record JBBQVF010000091.1, read on the forward strand.
CCCTGGTCGGCGCACTCGATCACCGCGGCCAGCACCGGCGTGGGGTTGTTCCAGTGGGTCCAGTGACAGGCCGGGCAGCGCAGGCGGGTCTTGATGCCGCCGTCCTCCAGTTGCTCGGTGGGCAGCAGGCCGGTGGCACAGGCGGGGCAGAAACGGTAGTCGTTGGCCATGTGGGTGGGTTGCGGTCAGGCCGGAAAAACGCCGGTCGACAGGTAGCGCTCGCCCCGGTCGCAGACGATGAAGACGATGGTGGCGTCGCGCACCTGCTGGGCCAGCTGCAGTGCGACCCAGGCGGCACCGGCAGCCGAGATGCCGGCAAAGATGCCTTCCTGCCGGGCCAGCCGGCGCGCCATGTCCTCGGCATCGGCCTGGCTGACCAGCACCAGCTCGTCGACCTGGGCCGGGTCGTAGATCTTGGGCAGGTAGGCCTCGGGCCATTTGCGGATGCCGGGGATGCGCGAGCCCTCGGCCGGCTGCGCGCCGACGATGCGCACGGCCGGGTTGCGGCTCTTCAGGTAGCGGCCCGCGCCGGTGATGGTGCCGGTGGTGCCCATCGCGCTGACGAAGTGCGTGATGCGGCCGTCGGTCTGCTGCCAGAGCTCGGGGCCGGTGGTCTCGAAGTGCACCCGCGGGTTGTCGGCGTTGGCGAACTGGTCGAGCACCCGGCCCTTGCCGTCTTTCTGCATCTGCTCGGCCAGGTCGCGTGCGTATTCCATGCCGCCGGAGCGCGGCGTGAGGATGAGCTCGGCGCCGTAGGCTTTCATGGTTTGCACGCGCTCGATCGACAGGTCCTCCGGCATGATCAGCACCATGTGGTAACCGCGGATCGCAGCGGCCATGGCCAGCGCGATGCCGGTGTTGCCCGAGGTGGCCTCGATCAGCGTGTCGCCCGGCGTGATGTCGCCGCGCTCTTCGGCGCGGCGGATCATGCTCATCGCCGGCCGGTCCTTCACCGACCCCGCCGGGTTGTTGCCCTCCAGCTTGCCGAGGATGAGGTTGCCGCGGGCCTCGGTGTCGGCGCCGGGCAGGCGCTGCAGGCGCACCAGCGGGGTGTTGCCGATCACGTCCTCGATGGTCTGGTAATGGTTGTCGATGCGGCTCAAGAGGTACCTCCGCGGTGGATTGTGTCAGCCCCCGGCCGGCGCCGCAGAACCTGCATGACATAATCCGACGGCACGCTGCACCTCTCAGGCGCAACCAGCCCGCGTGACGAAATCGGTAGACGTAGCGGATTCAAAATCCGCCGCCGCAAGGTGTGCCAGTTCGAGTCTGGCCGCGGGCACCACCACCCCCCTCAAGTCGCTGTTCCTTCGCGGGTCATCCATGCCGCCTCTGCCTCCGGTCACCAAGGCGATGATGTTGATCTGCACGGCGGTGTTCCTGCTGCAGATGCTGCTGCCGATCCTGCCGGTCGACGACCTGTTCGCGCTGTGGCCGCTGAGCAGCGGCCGTTTCTGGCCATGGCAATTGGTGAGCTACGGCTTCCTGCACGGCGACATGATGCATTTGTTCTTCAACATGCTCGGGCTCTGGATGTTCGGCAGCGAGCTGGAGCGTCTGTGGGGCCGCAACCGCTACCTGCAGATGTTGCTGGCCAGTGTGATCGCCGCGGCCCTGGTGCAGCTGATCTTCACGATGTTCACCGGCTCGCGTGCGCCGACCGTGGGCGCCTCGGGCGCGCTGTTCGGTCTGCTGCTGTCCTTCGGCATGCTGTTCCCCGACCGGATCATCATGCCGCTGTTTCCGCCGATCCCGATGAAGGCGCGCACCTTCGTGATGGTGTTCGGCGGCCTCGAACTACTGTTCGGCCTGTCCGGGCGCAGCGGCGTGGCGCACTTTGCCCACCTGGGCGGCATGCTCGGCGCCTGGCTGATGATCAGCTGGTGGCGCGGCAAGCTGCCGTTCGGCGGACCGCCGCGCCGGCGCTGAGTCGCCTGGCGCGTCACGGCGCATCACGGCGCTCCAGGGCGCATCACGGCGCATCACGGCGCATCACGGCACATCACGGCACATCACGGCGTTCGCAAGGCCAGCGCCACTGAATTGCGCGTGACACGTCATCCCCTTCGATCACGCAGGGGTGATGGGAATGGTTCATGCTTCCAGGCGGACTGTTCGTCCGTTCCGGGAGTGCCGCCATGAAACGCCTTTTTCCCGCCGTACCGGTCATCGCCTGGGTCGTGCTGCTGGCCTTGCTGGCCGGGGGGCTGCTGGTCTGGTCACCCACCGCCGGGGCGGCTGTCGCGGCCGACAGCGCTATCGAACTGGAAGTCCGCTCCCGCGCACTGCAGCGAGCCCAGCAATCGGTGCTGGGGGTGCAGGCGGTGGCAGTGGACGATGCCCGGTCGGCCAACACCCTGGGCAAGGCACGCAGCGGCTCGGGCATCGTCATCGGCGCCGATGGCCTGGTGCTGACGATCGGCTACCTGGTGCTCGAAGCCGAGGACGTGGCGCTGGTACGCGACGATGGGCGCCTGGTGCCCGCGCGCGTGCTGGCCTATGACGTGGCTACCGGCTTCGGCCTGCTGCAGGCGCTGACGCCGCTGGGGCTGGATCCGGTGCCGCTGGGGCGCTCGGCCACGGTGGCGGCGCAAGAGCCGTTGATGATCGTCAGCGGTGGTGGCGACGGTGCGGTCAGCGTGGCCCAGTTGGTGTCGCGTCGCGCTTTTGCCGGCTACTGGGAATACCACATCGAGGGCGCCTTGTTCACCACGCCACCCCGCCGCGACCACAGCGGCGCCGGCCTGTTCAACGGCGCGGGTGAACTGGTGGGCGTGGGCTCACTGCTGGTGGCGGATGCCGCTGGCAGCGCCGATGGCACGGCCGAGGCTGAAGCTCAAGGCGACACCGAACGCCCGCGGCGCAGTGGCAACCTGTTCGTGCCGGTCGATCTGCTGGCACCGATCCTGGCTGAACTGCGCAGCCGTGGCTTCAGCGAGGCCAGCCGCCGGGCCTGGCTGGGCATGAATTGCGCCATGCAGGACGGCGGTGTGCGGGTGGTGCGGGTCAGCGACGACAGCCCCGCCGACGTGGCCGGTCTGGAGGCCGGCGACCGCATCCTGCGCATCGACGGCACCGAGGTGCGCGCGCTGGACCAACTCTGGAAAACACTGTGGGCCGGCGGCGCGCCCGAGCGCGAAATCCGGCTGGAGATCGAGCGCGACCAGGCGGTGCAGACGCTGACGGTGTACAGCGTCGACCGCATGAAGACCCTCAAACGCGCCGTGGGGATCTGAGGCCGGCTCCGGCGCCCGGCCCGTCTGCGCTCCGGCCCATCTGCGCCGATCAGGCCAGCAAGCCTTGCGCGACGGTCGGATAGCGCAGGCGCAGCCGCAGTTCGGTCTTCAGGCGACGGTTCAGCAGCCGGCGAGATTCGCCCATGAAGCTCAGCTGCATCGGCGACAGCCGCGCGGCCGCCTCGGCCCGCAACAGCCGCTGCGGGCGCGGCAGGCCAGCCAGGTCGGCGGCCAGGTCGAAGTAGTCGCCCATGCGCAGGTCGGTGTCGTCGCAGACATGCAGCACGCGCTGCGGCCGGCCGCGCAGCAGTGCGGCCACGCAGGCCCGCGCCAGGTCATCGGCGTGGATGTGGTTGGTGTAGACGTCGTCCTCGGGGCGCAGCACCGGCGTGCCGCGGGCCAACCGGTCGCGCGGGTGGCCGCCGGGCCGGTCGCCGGCGTAGATGCCCGGGATGCGCAGCAGGCTGACGCAGACGCCGAACTCACGGCCGAACGCGCGCAGTCGGCGCTCGGCGTCGACCCGGCGGCGGGCGCGGTCGGTGGCCGGTGCCACCGGGCGGGTCTCGTCGAACACCGCGCCGCCGGTGTCGCCATAGACGCCGGTGGTGCTGCCGTAGACGATGCGCCTCACCCGCCCGCCGCGGGCCAGCGCCTGCAGCAAGTGGGCGGTGCGCCGATCCTGCGCGCCATGGCCGGCCGGTGGTGCCAGGTGCAGCACGGCGTCGGCCAGGCGGCCGATGCGCGCCAGCGAAGCCGCATCGTCCAGGTTGCCCAGCAGCGGCACCGCACCGGCGCTGCGCAGTTCGGACAAGCGCGCCGGTGACGACGTCAACGCCAGCAGCCGCCAGCGGCCGCGCAGCAGTCGCAGCACCCGCAAACCGATGTCGCCGCAGCCCACCACCAGCAGGCTGGGGCGGTGGCTCAGGGTGGCATCAGACATGCGCAGCAGGCGGAGACAGCGGCAGGGGCATCGGGGTCAGCGGGCACAATGGAGAAGCCAGTTTACGTGCCGCTTCAGAGGCCTTTGACTGTCCCTTCTTGCGCTTATGCCAGCGGCCCGCCGCACCTCGCCACCATGAGTCTTGCCGTCACCCTCACGCCCTCGGGCCGCGCCTTCTCGGTGGCGCGCGACGAGACCCTGCTCGCCGCCGCCATCCGACAGGGTGTCGGACTGCCTTATGGCTGCAAGGACGGTGCCTGTGGATCGTGCAAGAGTCGCCTGATTTCAGGGCGCGTGATCCATGGCGCGCACCAGTTGAAGGCACTGAGCGTCGCCGAAGAAGACGCCGGCCTGGTGCTGACCTGTTGCGCCACGCCGCAGACCGATTGCGTGATCGAGGCCCGCAGCGTGCCCGGTGTTGGCGAGTTTCCGGTGCTGAAGATGCCGACGCGGGTGTTGGCTATCGAACGACCCGCGCCCGACGTCGCGCTGCTGCGCCTGCAGTTGCCGGCCAACCAGCGCTTCCAGTACCACGCCGGGCAGTATGTCGAATTCATCTTGTCGGGTGGCGCCAGGCGCGCCTACTCGATGGCCAACGCGCCCAGCCGGCTGGGCAGTCCGCCGGCGATCGACCTGCACATCCGCCACCTGCCCGGCGGCCTGTTCACCGATGTCGTCTTCAGCACGCTGAAGGACAAGGACATCCTGCGCATCGAGGGCCCGTTCGGCAGTTTCCTGCTGCGCAACGAGCCGCCGGACCAGGCCAAGCCGATCATCCTGCTGGCCTCGGGCACCGGCCTCGCGCCGATCAAGGCGCTGATCGAGCAGCTGCGCGACAGCGGCAACCGGCGCCCGGCCGCACTGTACTGGGGCTGCCGCAGCCGAGTCGACCTGTACCTGAACGCCTGGGCCGAGCAGGCCGCCGCCGAGATGCCCAGCTTGCGCTACGTGCCGGTGCTGTCCGAGCCCCGGCCGGGCGACCACTGGACCGGCCGCACCGGCCTGGTCCACCAGGCGGTGATGGCCGACTGGCCCGACCTGTCGGGCCACCAGGTCTACGCCTGCGGCACGCCGGCGATGGTCGACGCGGCGCAGCGCGACTTCAGCGCCCTCTGTGGCCTGCCGGCCGACGAGTACCTGGCCGACGCCTTCACCTCCGAGGCCGACAAGCACCCGCGCTGAGTTGCACACCGAGCCGCGCGAACACGCCCACGCGCCCAGGCGCTCAAGCGCCCAAGCGCCCAAGCGCCATGAGGCCACGCTGGCCGCACGCCACGCCGTCCCCTCCAACCCACCACCACTCACCCGTCGCCACCATGACCCTCACCCGACGCCCCCTGCTGCAAGCCGCCCTGGGCCTGGCCGTCGCGCCCATCGGCGCCTGGGCCCAGGGCACGCGCCCGATCCGGCTGATCGTGCCCTACCCGCCCGGCGGCCCGCTGGACAGCGTCGCCCGCCTGCTGGCCGCGGCAGTCAAGGACACGCTGGGCACGGTGGTGGTCGACAACAAGCCCGGCGCCGGCGGCAACCTGGGCGCCGACCTGGCCGCCAAGGCCGCGCCCGACGGCCTGACGATCGTGATGGGCGCGGTGGCCACCCACGCCATCAACCCCTGGCTGTTCGCCAAGCTGCCCTACGACCCGGTGCGCGATTTCACGCCGATCACGCTGGTGGCGCAGGCGCCCAACGTGCTGGTGATGAACGCCGAGACCGCGCAGCGGCTGCGCATCCGCACGCTGGCCGATCTGGTGACCTACGCCAAGCAGAACCCCGGCAAACTGAATTACGGCTCGGGCGGCAATGGCAGCGCCGGTCACCTGGCCGGCGAGATGTTCAAGGCCCAGGCCGGGCTGTACATCGTGCACATCCCCTACGCGGGCGGCAACCCGGCGCAGCTGGCGCTGCTGGCCGGTCAGGTCGACCTGAACTTCGACAACCTGGCCAGCGCGGCGGCCAACATCTTGGCCGGCAAGCTGCGCGCGCTGGCGGTGACCACCGCCGCCCATTCAGCCGCCATGCCTGAACTGCCCACAGTCGCCGAGGCCGGCCGCAGCCTCGGCCTGGGCCAGTTCGACATTAGCACCTGGTTCGGCCTGTTCGGCCCCGCCGGCCTGTCTGCCGAGGTCACGGCGCGGCTGAACAAGGCCTTCGTCGCCGCACTCGACGCACCCGAGACCAAGGCCCGCATGGCCACGATGATGGCCGCCCCCGCGCCGACCACGCCCGAGCAGTTCGCGGGCTTCGTCAAGGCTGAACTGGCCAAGTACGGCCCGGTGGTCAAGGCCTCGGGCGCGAAGGTAGATTGACGTGTCGAGCGACGATGTCGAACAGCCGCGCAACCCGCTGCACGGCCTGACGCTGGAGCGCATCGTCACCGAGCTGGCCGAGTTCTACGGCTGGACAGGCCTGGGCGAGCGTATCGCGCTGCGATGTTTCACCAGTGACCCCAGCGTGGCGTCGAGCCTGAAGTTCCTGCGCAAGACGCCCTGGGCGCGCGAGAAGGTAGAGAGCCTCTACCTGTTCATGCTGCGCGAGCAGCGGCGC
>JBBQVF010000092.1:0-18092 GCA_038211805.1 Burkholderiales bacterium
TGCGGTCCGGTTTGGGAAGGACTTTCCTTTGCTACCATGGATCAGTTCAATGAATTGTGGGAAGGAGACATGAAAGGCGGTTTGCCGCTGATCATTAATATCATGAACAACCAATACGGAATGGGGCCATCGAGAACTTGGCCTGGTGCACCGTCTGCGGGTCGACCACCGGGCCCAGCACGTCGATCGCGCCCTGGTGCACCTGGGCGGTGACGCGCGCCACCTGGTCTGCCGCGAGGTGGTGGTCGCGCATCAGCTGCTGCAGGGCGTCGGCCGCCGGGTGGGTGTGGCGGCAGGAGGCGTGGAACTTGAACGAGGTTTCGGCCAGCGTCCAGCGCTGGCCCAGCCGGTCCGCCAGCCTGGCCGGGTCGGCATCGGTCGACATGCCGGCGGCCATGCCTTGTTTGCCATCGAAGATCTGCCTGGCGCCGGTGAAGCCGTCCTGCGCCAGGTAAGCCGCCGTCAGCCCGGCGCCAGCGGCGTGCGCGGTGTGCAGCTGCTTGCTGTCGGCAGCGGTGCGCAAGAACTCCCACAGCCCCGCAGCCTGGGTGCCGGCCGAGCCGAAGGCATGCTGCATTTGCACGGGCGTCAGCCGCAGCAGGTGGCCCACCGCGGCGGCGGCGGCCACCGTGCCCGCCGTGCCGGTGGTGTGGAAGATCTTGTAGTGCGAGCGGCCGAGAAATTCACCGACGCGGATGCCCACCTCGTAGCCCACCACGCTGGCGCTCAGCAGATCAGCCCCGCTGGCGCCGATCGCCTGGGCCACGGCCAGCGCCGGCGGAAACACCACCGCCGCCGGGTGGAAGACCGAGCCGTTGTGCACGTCGTCCTGCTCGGCAAAGTGCGAGGCCGCGGCGTTGGCCACCGCTGCCACCAGCGGGCTGCTGGTCTGGCGGTTGATCAGGATCTGGCTCGGCCCGCCGGTCGGGCCCATGGTCTGCATGAAGCGGGTGATCGACTCGACCGGCCGCGCACCCTTGCCGGCCAGCGCCGAGGCGAACCAGTCGAGCAACAGGTCTTCGGCACGGCGCAGCACCGGCGCGGGGATCTGCTCGAAGCGCAGCGTGGCGGCAAACTGCGCCAGTGCGGCGGTCGGGTCGCGGTCTTGCTCGGGCGCGCTCATCAGGCAAGCTCCGTGCTGCGCGCCGTGGTGCAGGAGTCGTTCGGGCGGCCGTTCGTGCTCATGCGGAGTCTCCTCAGAGGGCGCCTTCGTGCGCCCACAGTTCGATCTGTTGTTCGCTGAAACCCAGCCCGGCCAGCACGCTGCGGCTGTGCTCGCCCAGCGCGGGCACCGGGTCCATGCGGGCTTCGGTGCAGCCGGGCGGCAGCAGTGCGGGCACGGCACCGGCGGGCGTCATCACGGACGTCCAGCGACCGCGGGCCTGCAGTTGCGGGTGGGCCCAGACATCGGCCATCGTGTTGACCCGGGCGTTGGCGATGCCGGCGGCGTCCAGCCGCTCGACCACCTGCACGGCGGTCAGCGCGGCAAACGCCTGCTCGATCAGCGCCTTCAGCGCGGCGCGGTCGGCGGTGCGGCGGGCGTTGGTGTTGAAGCGGTCATCGCTGGCCAGCCCCGGTTGCAGCAGCACCTGCTGGCAAAAGACCTGCCATTCCCGCTCGTTCTGCAGGCCCAGCATCACCGTCTTGCCGTCACCGGTGGCAAACGGGCCATAGGGGTAGATGGTGGCGTGCGCGGCACCGGCGCGCGGCGGCGGGCTGGCGCCCTGGTAAGCGTAGTACAGCGGGTAGCTCATCCACTCGGTCATGCTTTCGAGCATCGACACGTCGAGGTGCTTGCCGCGGCCGCTGCGGCCGCGCTCGATCAACGCGTTGAGGATGCCGGTGTAGGCGTACATGCCGGCGGCGATGTCGGCGATCGAGCAGCCGGCCTTGGACGGCTCGTCGGGCGTGCCGGTGATCGAGACGAAGCCCGATTCGCTCTGGATCAGCAGGTCGTAGGCCTTCTTGTCGCGGTAGGGGCCGGGCTGGGCGTCGTCATTGCCGTAGCCCGAGATGTCGCAGACGATCAGCTTGGGATGCCGGGCACTCAGCAGCTCGTACGACAGGCCCATGCGCGCCGCCGCGCCCGGCGCCAGGTTCTGCACCAGCACATCGGCGCCTTCCAGCAGGCGGGCCAGCACCTCGGCGGCGGCGTCGTGTTTCAAGTCGAGCGTCAGGCTTTCCTTGCTGCGGTTGGTCCAGACGAAGTGCGAGGCCAGGCCATTGACCCGCGTGTCGTAGGCCCGCGCGAAGTCGCCCACGCCCGGCCGCTCGACCTTGATCACCCGCGCGCCCTGGTCAGCCAGCTGGCGGGTGCAGAACGGCGCGGCGATCGCGTGTTCGAGCGTGACGACGGTGATGCCTTCCAGCGGCAACACGATCAAAAACTCCGCGGCAGGCCGAGCACATGCTCGGCGACATAACTCAGGATCAGGTTGGTCGAGATCGGCGCCACCTGGTACAGCCGGGTCTCGCGGAACTTGCGCTCGACGTCGTATTCACAGGCGAAGCCGAAGCCGCCGTGGAACTGGATGCAGGCGTTGGCCGCCTCCCAGCTGGCCTTGGCCGCCAGGTACTTGGCCATGTTGGCCTCGGCGCCGCAAGGCAAATGCTGGTCATACAGACTGCAGGCCTTCCAGCGCATCAGGTCGGCGGCTTCGACCTCGATGTGGGCCTCGGCGATCGGAAACTGCACGCCCTGGTTCTGGCCGATCGGCCGGCCGAAGACGATGCGGTCTTTGACGTAGGCGGTGACCCGGTCGATGAACCAGCGGCCGTCGCCGATGCATTCGGCGGCGATCAGCGTGCGCTCGGCATTCAGCCCATCGAGGATGTACTTGAAGCCCTGGCCCTCTTGCCCGATCAGGTTCTCGGCCGGGATTTCCAGGTTCTCGAAGAACAGCTCGTTGGTCTCGTGGTTGACCATGTTGGGGATCGGCCGCACGTCCAGGCCTTTGCCGATGCTGTCGCGCAGGTCGACGATGAAGATCGACATGCCTTCGCTCTTCTTCATCACGTCGGCCAGCGGCGTGGTGCGGGCCAGCAGGATCATCAGGTCACTGTGCTGGATGCGCGAGATCCACACCTTCTGGCCGTTCACCACATAACGATCCCCCTTTTTCACCGCCATGGTCTTGATCTTGGTGGTGTCGGTGCCGGTGGTCGGCTCGGTCACGCCCATGCTCTGCAGCCGCAGTGCGCCGCTGGCGATCTGCGGCAGGTAACGCTGCTTCTGCTCGGGGGAGCCATGGCGCAGCAGCGTGCCCATGTTGTACATCTGGCCGTGGCAGGCGCCCGAGTTGCCGCCGGCGCGGTTGATTTCTTCCATGATCACGCTGGCCTCGGCCAGACCCAGACCGGAGCCGCCGTAGTCCTGCGGGATCAGCGCGGCCATCCAGCCGGCCCGGGTCAGCGCGTCGACGAAGGCTTCGGGGTAGGCGCGGCGGCTGTCCACCTCGCGGTGGTAGGCATCCGGGAACTCGGCGCACAGCGCGCGGATGGCGTCGCGGATGTCGGTGTAGGCGTGGTCGGTGTCGGCGTGGGCAGTCATGGCGGCCAGAGGCAATGGGATTCAACCCACTACTTTGCGGCCGCCTCGACCAAAGCGCCATTCTCTTTTCGGTAACCAGCCCTTCTGGCGGCCTTAACCGTGGTGGGCAGACAGCCGGAACTGCCCGCCAAGCGGGCCTTCAGCGACGGCGCAAGCGCCAGCCCAGCAGACCCAACCCGGCGAGCAGCAAGGCCACGCTCTGGGGCTCGGGCACCGGGGCCGGTACCAGCACCACGCCCGACCCTGCGCTGAAGCCGGCGGCCACGGCCTGGCCCTGCGCATCGAAGGCATCCAGGCCCACCAGAGACCAGGTGTGGGAGAAGTCGGCCACCGCCTCCGGGCCGTAGGCGCTGATGGTCCAACCGATGCTGTAACCGGTCGACGCACCGAACACCACCGGCAGTTCCCAGCTGACCACGGCCTGGAAGGTCTGCGTGGTTGACGAGCGGAAGCTGATCACCCGCCGGCTCTGCGGTTCGCCGAAAACGTCGGTGGTCAGCGTCAGCGCTTGCAGAGAAAAAGATCCGTACTCGGGGTAGTAAACCGCCTGTGAGGCGGCGAAGTAGAAACCCGAGTCACCCGACATCTCGCCGTCGAAGGCAGCACTGAACCGCACGACACCTGCCGTGCCGGTAAACGCGGGGTCAACGGTTGTGGCCACGATGGAGTCGTTGATGATGTTGCCGGCGAAGTAGTTGCCCACAGTTGCCGAGGCGCTGGTGCGGACCACGGCCTTCATCGAATTGAAGGTGGTCTCAGCTTGGGCCGTGGCATCGGGCGTACTGCACGACTTCGGGCTACCAGGCGGCTGTCCAGACGAGCCACTGGACGGATCGCAGTCGGCAAACGTGTAGACATCGCTGCCCCAGGTCTGGGCCTGCGCCGCGAAGACAGCACCTGCCAACAGAGACACCGCGACAGCGTCGCGCATCAATTTCAGTTCACTCATCGATCCAGCCTCAGTCGTGGTTGAAGACAAGGCGCTGCAGCGCAACGCTCTTCGGCCCGCCACGGCGTGCGGCGGCGCTTGACATGAACCTTAGGCCGCCGGACCGATGGCGACCATCGGCCAAATGGCCGATCCCCCCCAGACGAGGGGCCGCCTGCGCCGCGCCGGCGCCACCGGACGCCGCGCCCCACCAGGCTCTGCGCGCAACCCGTACACCCGGCACTGCCTGAAGCGATCCAGCCGATCACCCGACACTGCGGTCACGGATCGCCCCGTCTACAAGGGGTCAGTCAGTTGCACTCGGCGGTGGCCTGCATGGTCAGCCAGCCTTCATGGTCGCGAGTCCACAACTGCGCCGTGGCAGGGCTCTCGAAGCGGCCGCAGACGGTGAACGCGTGGAGGTCGAACACCGGCCGCAGCGCCTTGAAGCTGAAGCGCTTGACCCGCGCGTCGGGCCGCTCGCGGCGCAGCCCGTCGAGCAGCAGCGTGGCGATCAGTGGGCCGTGCACGATCAGGCCGGGGTAACCCTCGACCTCGGTGACATAAGGCCGATCGTAGTGGATGCGGTGGCCATTGAAGGTCAGCGCCGAGTAGCGGAACAGCAGCACCGGGTCGGGCGTGATCAGGCGCGAGAAGGTCTCGTCGGCCGGCGCGGCCACCGGCGGCGGTGGCACGGCGTCGGTGGCCGGTGCGTCGCGGTAGACGATGTCGTGCTCTTCGGCGATTGCCAGGCCCTGCGCGTTGTGCACCTCGTGCCGCACGGTGACGAACACCAGCGCGCCGCTGCGGCCGTGCTTGATGTCGACGCCGACGATACGGGATGTGCGGCTGATCTCGTCGCCCAGCCGCAGCGGGTGATGAAAGTCGAGCCTCCCGCCGGCCCACATGCGCCGCGGCAGCGGCACCGGCGGCAAAAAGCCGCCGCGCTTCGGGTGACCGTCGAGCCCGATCTCGCTGTGCCGGGCCAGCGGCAGGAAGTACAGCCAGTGCCACAGCGGCGGCAGGTCGGTGCCGGGCAGCGGTGCCGGGTCGTCACGGTCCAGCGTGGCCGACAAGGCGGCGACCGGCGTGGCGGTAACGTCGTCGCTGCGCTGCTCGGTGCGGCCGATCCAGTCGCGGAGGTGGTCCAGATTCAGGTCCATAGGCTTGGGCATGAGCCTCCCGATGTTCAAGCCTTGCACTGTGCAGCCGCTGCGCTCGAAGCGCCCTTCTCATTTGGGCAAGCGGCCCTTCCGTCGCCTTGAACCTGCCAAGACGGCGCTCTTGAAGTCTTGGCTGCGCAGCGCCATTTACAAGATCGACATGACAACGAAAGGTCGATGTGGGTGACGCTGTGTGGTGGCTGCTGAGTGGGGCGCTGATCCTGCTGGGACTGGCGGGCACGGTGTTGCCGGCGCTGCCGGGCACGATGTTCGTGCTGGCCGGCATCGTGCTGGGCGCCTGGATCGACGATTTCAGCCGCGTCGGCTGGGGCCCTGTGACGGCGGTGGCCGTGCTGGCCGTGCTGGCCTGGGGTCTGGACTACGCGGCCGGCCTGCTGGGCGCACAGCGCGCCGGCGCCAGCCGGAAGGCCGTCATCGGCGCGGCGCTGGGCACCGTGGCAGGCCTGTTCATGGGGCTGGTGGGCGTGTTGTTCATGCCGTTGGTCGGCGCCGCGGTGGGCGAATACCTGGCCCGAAAAGACCATCGGCAGGCGCTCAATGTCGGCGTCGCCACCTGGCTGGGCATCATGGCCGGCCTGGTGGCCAAGGTGGTGATCGCCTTCATGATGGTGGGCATCTTCATCGGCGCCTTGCTGATCTGAGCCAATCCGGCCGCTGCCCGTCGGGCGATTCGGCGCAACCCTCAGTGGCTGGCCATCGTCCCCAACAGCTGCCGCGCCAGCGACTCGGCCACCTCGATGCCATCGACCCCGGCCGACATGATGCCGCCGGCATATCCCGCGCCCTCGCCCGCCGGGTACAGGCCGGCGGTGTTCAGGCTCTGGTGGTCGCGCCCGCGCGGGATGCGCAGCGGTGACGAGGTGCGGGTCTCGACGCCGGTCAGCACCGCGTCGGGCATCGAGTAGCCCCTGATTTGGCGCTCGAAGGCCGGCAACGCCTCGCGGATCGCCGCCAGCGCGTCATCGGGCAGGCTGCCGCGGCCGCGCTGCGCCAGGTCGGTGAAGTGCACGCCCGGCTGGTACGACGGCAACACACCACCCACTGCGCTGGACGGCTGGCCGCGGATGAAATCACCGACCAGCTGGGCCGGCGCACGGTAGCCGCCGCCACCCAGCTCGTAGGCGCGCGATTCCCAGTGACGCTGGAAGGCCACACCGTCGAGCGGATTGACCGGGCCGTCGCCGGGGGTTTGGCGGTAATCCTGCGGCGAGATGCCGACCACGATGCCGGCGTTGGCGTTGCGCTCGTTGCGCGAATACTGGCTCATGCCGTTGGTCACCACCCGGTCGGGCTCGGACGTGGCGGCCACCACCGTGCCGCCCGGGCACATGCAGAAGCTGTAGACCGCACGGCCGTTGCCGGCGTGGTGCACCAGCTTGTAGTCGGCCGCGCCCAGGATGGGGTTGCCGGCGTTCGGGCCGTGGCGGGCGCGATCGATCAGGCCCTGCGGGTGTTCGATGCGCAAACCCACCGAGAACGGCTTGGCTTCGAGCTGCACGCCGCGCTGCTGCAGCATCGCGAAGGTGTCGCGTGCGCTGTGGCCCAGCGCCAGCACCACGTGATCGGCACGCAGCTGCTCGCCGCTGGCCAGCACCAGACCCCGGACATGCCGAGTCGCGGCGGCGCCGCCCCTCGACGAGCCTGGGTCGACCAGCAAGTCCACCACCCGCTGCTGGAAACGCACCTCGCCGCCCAGTGATTCGATCTCGGCACGCATCTTCTCGACCACGCCGACCAGCCGGAAGGTGCCGATGTGCGGCTTGGCGACGTAGAGAATTTCCTCCGGCGCACCGGCCTTGACGAATTCATTCAGCACCTTGCGCGTCAGGTGGCGCGGGTCGCTGATCTGGCTCCAGAGCTTGCCGTCGCTGAACGTGCCGGCCCCGCCTTCGCCGAACTGCACGTTCGATTCGGCATCGAGCACGCCCTGGCGCCACAGGCCCCAGGTGTCCTTGGTGCGCTGGCGCACTTCCTTTCCGCGCTCCAGCACGATCGGGCACAGGCCCATCTGCGCCAGGACCAGCGCCGCAAAGATGCCGCACGGGCCGAAACCCACCACCACCGGGCGCGTTCGACCAGCCGCCGCGAAGTCGGCCGGTGCCTGGCCGACAAAGCGGTAACGGGTGTCGGGAGCCGGGCGGATGTGCGGGTCGCCGGCAAAGCGTGCCAGCAGGGCGGCCTCGTCGGCCGCATCGGCCAGTGCCACGTCCACCGTGTAGATCAGCACCACGGCAGACTTCTTGCGTGCGTCCCAGGCGCGGCGGGCGACGCTGAAGCTGCGCAACCCGGCGGCCGTCAAGCCCAGCCGCGCCAGCACGGCGGCCTGCACGGCCGGCTCGGCGTGGTTCAGCGGAAGCCGAAGCTCGGTGATGCGCAGCATGGCTTCAGGCGGCGGCGCCTGCGATGCCGGCGCGCTGCCGCTGCCCCATCAACCGCCGCGGTGCGGGCGCTTGCCGGGGTTCTTCTTGCTGCGGGTGTGGGCACCACGCTCGAGGCTGCGCTTCTGGCCCTTGTGCACGGTGACGGTCACGCCAACCGGGACGGGCATCGGGGGGGTGGCACGGCGGTCGGCTTCGGTTCTGATTTTGGTGGCCATGGAGGGCTCCGGGATAGGTAAATTCGAAAACCCTCGATTAGACCACCGATCAGGGGCTGGCCAGGGGTCACCGGTGTCGGCCAAAGACCGCGGCGCAGCGGGGCCAGCGCCGGGACGCTGTCAAGGAAATGTGGCTTTGCCACTTTCCTTGATCCCCGCGGGGGGCGGTGGCCGCAATGCGGCGGCCCTGGGCGCCCTCTCAAGCGGCCCGCACCCCTTCGGGCGGTGGACCTCGCGTCACCGCGGCCCGGGGGCGCCATTACCCCAGCGGCACCGGCACGAACAAGCGCTCGCCGCCGCGCCAGATCAACAGCGCCACGCTGCGCGGTTGGGTCGACAGCACGCGCCGCAGTTCGTCGACCTGGGCAACCGGCTGGCCATTGATGGCCAGCACCACATCGCCCTGGGTCAGGCCGGCGCGGGCCGCCGCACCTTGCACGCCCTGCACCAGCAGGCCCCGCTCGATCCGGGCCTGGACGCGCTCGTCGCGGCTGAGCGGGCGCAGCGCCAGGCCCAGGCGGGCGCTGTCGACGCCGTCGTCGGCGCCCGTGTCGCCCGCCAGCGGCGCGCTGGCCGGACCGCCCGCGCGGCCCAGCGTCACCGTCAGGTCCAGCGCCGCCTGCTGGCGCCACAGGCTCAGCCGGATGCGGTCACCGGGCGCCGCCTGGGCGATGCGAGCCGACAAGGCACCGGCCTGCACCGTGGGCTCGCCGTCGATGCGCAGGATCACGTCGCCGGGCTTCAGGCCGGCAGCGGCCGCTGGGCTTTGCGGGTCGACCTGGGCCACCAGCGCGCCGTCGGGCCGCGGCAGGCCGAAGCTGTCGGCCAGCGGCTGGGTCAGGTCCTGCGCCGACACGCCCAGCCGGGCGTGCTGGGCCCGGCCGGTGGCCACGATCTGCTGGCTGACCCGCATCGCCACGTCGACGGGAATGGCGAAACTGACCCCCTGGAAGCCCCCGGTGCGCGAATAGATCTGCGCGTTGATGCCGACCACGTTGCCGGCGGCGTCGAACAGCGGGCCGCCCGAGTTGCCGGGGTTCACTGCCGCGTCGGTCTGGATGAAGGGCACGGCCGCGTCGCCCGGCAACGATCGGCCCTTGGCACTGACGATGCCGGCGGTGGCGGTCTGCTCCAGGCCATAGGGCGCGCCGATGGCCAGCACCGGATCGCCCACCTGCAACGACTTGGGGTCGCCCAGGCGCACCGTGGGCAGGCCCTGGGCGACGATGCGCAACACCGCGATGTCGGTGATCGTGTCGCTGCCCAGCACCTTGGCGGCGAACTCGCGGCGGTCGGCCATGCGCACCGTCACCTCCCGGGCATCCTTGACGACATGGGCGTTGGTCAGGATCAGGCCGTCGGCCGAGACGATGAAGCCCGAGCCCTGGCCCTTGAACGGCTGCGCCTCGGGCGTGCCGCGCCAGCCCGGCAGATTGCGGAACGGGTGCGGGGCGGGGTCGGCATCGCCCTCGTCGCTGCCGACCCGGCGGGTGCCTTCGACCGTGACGCCCACCACCGCAGGGCCGTACTGCTGGACGATGGCGCGGTAGTTCGGCGTGGCGCCCGGTGGCAGCGTCGGCAACGGCGCGGTGACCGCCAGTGTGGCCGCACCCGACTTGGCGGGGGCCACCGCGGCGGGCTTGTCGTGGTGCAGCCAGGGCGGGTCGATCGCACCGGCGGTGGTCACCACTGCCAAGCCGCCGCCCAGCAGGGCCCAGGCCAGGGGTTTGAGGAGGTGGGTCTTGGACATCGCGGACAACTCCTTCGACCGGGCGGCGCCCTGCCATGGCGCAAAGTCTGCCGCGCGCAGTTGAGCGCTTCGTGAGCGGCGCATGAAGCGGGTGTGAAGCTGGCCCGGCCGGTGCAGCCCGACGGCACCACCGGCCCGCACGCCGCTGCAGGTCGCTGAAGGTCGCGCGAGTGGGGCGGGTCGGGCGCGGTGTCAGCCCGGCGGCGGTGTCACCGGGCGCCACGGCCTTCAGCCTGCTGCGCCAGGTGCGCGATCAGGGCGCCGGCCACACCGTGGCCGCGCTCGCTGGGGTCGACGAAGCCGGCCCAGGCGCAGCGCGCCGCGGCGGTTGGGAACGGTCGCAGGGTCAGGGGTTGGGAACGGTCGCAGGGTCAGGGGTCGGATCGGTCATGGCTGCCCTCATGGTGAGGTCAGGGAGCGGACGCGGGCGCGGACTTCGGCGCGGACTGCGGGCGCGGACTTCGGCGCGGACTGCGGCGCGGACTTCGGGCGCGGACTTCGGCGCGCTCAGGCGGCGCTGCCGGGCGGGCTCACCATCCATTGCGCCAAGGCAGGCGCGGCGGGTGCCGGGTCGGCCTGCAGCGCGGCCACCAGGCCGGCACGGTCGGCGCTGCTGCGGTTCTGGCTCAGCTTGTACTTGCCGACCAGCGCGCTCAGCGGGATCTCGATGCAGACGATGGCGCGCAGCATCGAGGCGATGTAGTCGTCGGGCGCATCGCTCACCGCCCAGGGTCGTGGTTGCGTCGCCTCGTGGCGCAGGGTCAGCCGGGTGACCAGGGCAAGCGCAGCGGCGGCATCGTCCAGCACCACCAGCGGGCCGCGGGCCTGCACCACGGCGTAGTTCCAGGTCGGCACCACCTTGCCGTGCTCGGCCTTGCTGGCGTAGCCGTTGGGCGAGATGTAGCCGTCCGGGCCCTGGAACACCACCAGCATCTCGGGCGCGCCGGGCCGCTGCTGCCACACCGGGTTGGCACGCGCCACATGGCCCACCAGCGTGCCCAGCGGGCCGCGCTCGGGCACCAGCATGAACGGGATCGGGTCGACCACCGGCGCGCCCTGCGCATCGGTGGTCACCAGCAGGCCCAGCGGATGGGCCCGCAGCAGCGCGTGCAGCAGCGCGGGGCGGGTTTCTTCGAAATGGCTGGACAGGTACATGGGCGTCGGGTCCGGGTTCACAGATCAGGGGTCAGGCAAGCCGCAGGATGGGTTCACAGCGCACGTCGGTCTTCACCGAATGGGCGATGAAGCAGGCGTCGTGGGCGGCGTGGTGCAGGCGGGCGAACTCGGCCGCGTCGGGCTGGTGATCGCCGGCAAAGCGCACCGCCGGCCGCAGCGTGACCAGCGTCATCATCAGCCGGCCGTCGGCGCCTCTGGCCAGCACGCCGCTGGCGGCATCGTGGTAGTGATCGACCACCCAGCCGGCGCGGCTGGCGACATCCAGGAACCACAGCAGGTGGCAACTCGACAGCGACGCGACAAACGCTTCTTCGGGGTCGACCGCCGCGGCGTCCGACATCGGCAGCGGCACCACCTGCGGCGACGACGAGCCCGCCACCACCGCGCCGCCATCGAAGCGCCACTGGTGGTGGCGACGGTAGCGACGGTCGGTGAACGGCTGGCCGTCGCGCTGCCAGGTGATGTCAGCGGTGTGGGTCGACATGGGTGGTTGCTTCAGGTTGAATCGGCTTGCCAGCGTATCGACTTTCAAGCTCATCGAAGGATCGAATGTCGCATGCCCGACAGAGCGAATCGCTTGCAAGCAGCCCCGTTCATCAAAGCGCCGCAGGGCAGCGACGACGCGGCTGGCTGTTTGGCTGTGCGGGTGACGACGCCACGCTGCTGCAAGCCGCCCCCCGACGGGTCGGGCCGCAGCTGCCGGCCGCGCTGGTCCGACCCGGGCCCCCGCCGTTGGCGCCCCGCTGACCCCCCCACGACTGCGGCCCCGCCACGCTTGACCGGCCGCAGCGCGGCACCGACGCTCGGCACTTCGCGTTGCAACGGCATGTCCGGGCGAGGCGCACTGACCACCGACCGACCCGCCGACACCGCCACCAACGCTGACGCCGGCAGACACCCAGGAGACACGAGATGAGCCTGCTGAAACCCGCGCGCCTGTGCCAGTCGGCCTTCGCTGCGCTGGCCGCGCTGGCCGCGCTGGCCGCCCTGCTGGCCGGGGCCGCCCAAGCCACCCCATCCGACGCGCACTGGCGGCTCGAACCCGGCGTTCACGTCGTCGACACGCCGCAGGTCTTCGGCCCCGACAGCGTGCTCGAGCTGAAGCTCTCCGGCGGCCTCGGCTGCGACCCCTGCAACACCTTGATCGTGTTCCAGAACACGGTGCACTTCGACGGCACGCTCAAGCTGACGATGGACGACCAGTTCATCACCTGGGGTGGTCACATGATCTGGCTGTTCTCGTACAGGGGCATCCCGGACGTGCCCGGCACGGCGTTGCCGAGCGGCCGTTTTCACACCCTGGATCTGCCCGCGCTGGCCCCTGGTCAGGGCTGGGGCACCGATTCGCTCTACACCAATGGCACCGTGCTGCTGGCCCAGTTGGTGCCCGAACCGTCGGCGCTGGCGATGTGGCTGGCCGGCGCTGCGTTGCTGGGCGGCGTGGCCTTGCGCCGCCCGCCCGGCGCGACACAGGCGATCAGAACAGGGCCAGGCTGATGCCGTAGGCCGCCGCAGCCACGACGCCCGACGCGGGAATCGTCAGCACCCAGGCCCAGACGATGTTGCCGGCCACGCCCCAGCGCACCGCCGAGGCGTTGCGCACCGACCCCACGCCGACGATGGCGCCGGTGATGGTGTGGGTGGTCGACACCGGAATGCCCATCCCGGTGGCGATGAACAAGGTGATCGCGCCGCCGGTTTCGGCACAGAAGCCGCCGACCGGTCTGAGCTTGGTGATGCGTTGGCCCATGGTCTTGACGATGCGCCAACCGCCGAACAGGGTGCCCGCACCGATCGCCAGGTAACAAGCCCAGATCACCCAGCTGGGTGGCATCTCGTCGGCCACGTTGACGTAGCCGGCGGCGATCAGCAGCATCCAGATGATGCCGATGGTCTTCTGTGCGTCGTTGCCGCCGTGGCCCAGCGAGTAGGCCCCTGCCGACACCAGTTGCAGGCGCCGGAACCAGCGGTCGACCTTGAGCGGCGAAGTGCGGCGGCAGATCCAGGCCACCAGCACCATCATCAGCGAGCCCAGCATGAAGCCCAGGAACGGCGAGACGAAGATGAAGGCCACCACCTTCAGCACGCCGGCGCCGATCAACTTGCCAGTGCCGGCCTTGGCGATCACGGCGCCGACGATGCCGCCGATCAGCGCATGCGAGCTGCTGGACGGGATGCCGTACCACCAGGTGACGAGGTTCCAGAAGATGGCGCCGATCAGCGCGCCGAAGACCACGTGGTGGTCGATGATGCCCGGATCGGCAATGCCCTTGCCGATGGTGGCCGCGACGTTGAGGTGGAACACCGCGATCGCCAGGACATTGAAGAACGCTGCAAACAGCACGGCCTGCTGCGGCTTGAGCACGCCGGTGGAGACCACCGTGGCGATCGAGTTGGCGGCATCGTGGAAACCGTTCATGAAGTCGAACGCGATCGCCAGCACGACGAGCAGCGCCACGACCCAGAAGCTGATCTGCAAAGCATTCATGGTCGGAGGGCTTGGCCGACGGCGATCAGGAGTTTTCGAGGACGATGCCCTCGACGAGGTTGGCCACGTCCTCGCAGCGGTCGGAGATCGACTCCAGGTGCTCGTAGACCGCCTTCAGCTTGATCAGCTCGCGGACCTCGATGTTGTCGCGAAACAGCTTGCTCATCGCCGAGCGCATCACCCGGTCGGCGTCGCTCTCCAGCCGGTCGATTTCCTCGCAGGTCTTCAGCGCCGCCTCGGCCACCGCCGCCTTGCTCAGCTGCGGCAGCAGGCTCACCACATGTTGCACGCGGTCGCAGCACTTGACCGAGATCTCGCCCAGGCGGATCACGTCCTCGTTGACGCTCTTCAGGTCGTACAGCGACATCACCTCGGCCGAGTCCTGCAGCAAGTCGAGGATGTCGTCCATCGCGTTGATCAGGCCGCGGATCTGGTCGCGGTCGATCGGGGTGATGAAGGTCTTGTGCAGCAGCCGGTTGACCTCGGCGGTGATGCGGTCGGCCTGCTTCTCGGCAAAGATGATTTCAGCGTTGTGCTTGGCGCGCAGGGTTTCGTCGCTGTAGTTCTGCACCAGGGCCATGAAGGCGCGACCGCCATCGGCGATGTACTTGGCGTGGTCGTTGAACAATCCGAAGAAATTGCCTTCGCGGGGCAGCAGCTTGCCGAACAACATGGGGGTGCTCCTGGGGTGCAGGCCGCCGCCAGGACAGCCCGCAAGATGTCATCGAACCGACATCGGCCCGTCACAAACAAATTGTACGAGCCGGCTTCCGGCCCGGCGGCAGCGGGCTCAGGCTGGCAGCAGCAGGCTCAGGCCCGCGGCGAGCGCAGCTTGACGACCGACTGGCCGACGGTGGCCGGCAAGCAGGCGGCCAGGGCGCCCAGGCCGGGGGCCACCATATCGGGCGCGATCTCCAGCAGGGGCTGCAGCACGAAAGCGCGCAGGTGCAGGCGCGGGTGCGGCAGGGTCAGCCAGGGCGTGGACCGCACCGCATCGCCGTGCAACAGCAGATCGAGGTCCAGCGTGCGCGGCGCGTGGTGGTACGGCCGCTGCCGGCCGAACGCCTGCTCGACGGCCTGCAGCGCCGCCAGCAAGGCTTCGGGCGACAGCGTGGTGGCCAGCGCGGCGACGGCGTTGAAAAAATCGTCGCCAGCGGCATCGACCGGCGCCGTGCGGTAGACCGACGACAGCCGCAGCAGACGGCAGCCCGGCAAGCGCCCCAGTGCGGCCACGGCGGCGGCGACGGTGGCCGGCGCATCGCCCAGGTTGGCGCCGATGCCGACATAGGCCGTCGCCGACCCGCGCATGGCGAGGGTCACGTTGCAACGCCCGACGGCGTGCCCGACAGGCGACGGCCGCGCGCGCCCCCTATCGGCTGCAGCGGCACGGTGTCAAACGGCGGTGGCTGCACCTTCGCCGCCGGCGATGTCACCGCCGGCGCTGCTGTCGCCCGCGTTGCTGTCGCCGGCGGCACCGTCGCCAGCCGCGGGCTTGCGCCGACGGCGGCGGCGCTTGCGGGCGGGCGCGGCGCCGTCCTCGGCCTCGGCCTCGGCCTCGGCTTCGTGCGGGTCGTCGGCCGGCGCCGGCGAGGTTTGGTCGGCCAGCTCGGCCGCCCCGCCCGCAACCTGGCCTGCACCGGCGACTGGCGCGCGCGCGGCCTTGGCGCCGCGCGGTGCGGCGGTCTTGCGGGCGGCGCCGCGATGCGATTCACGCACCGCCACCAGCAGCGCCTCACGCTCCTCGTCAGTGCCCAGCGAGAAGTCTTCCCACCACTCGGCCAATTCGACCGGCGCTTCGCCGACATCGGCACGCAGGCGCAGGAAGTCGAAGCCGGCGCGGAAGCGCGCACCCTCGATCATCGAGAACGCGGTGTTGGCCTGCCGGCGCTCGAAGCGCGGCTGCATCATCCAGATGTCGCGCATGTCGGCACCCAGCTTGCCGCGGCCCGAGATGTCGCCGATGCGGGCGTCGAACACCGCATCCACTGCCTGCTGCAGCGCCGGCACGGCATGTTCGCCGCCCTCCTGCCGCTGTCGCCAGCCGGCCAGCACGTCGTGCCACAGCAGGCAGGCCAGCAGGAAACTGGGCGCCACCGGCTTGCCCTCGCCGACCCGGCGGTCGGTATCGGCCAGCGCCTGGCGGATGAACGCTTGCTGTTGCGGGGTGGACCGGGCCTCGTCGTAGACCGCGTCCAGCACCGGGAAGATGCTGCGGTGCAGGTTCTGCGCGCGCAAGGCCTCGATGCTGGCCAGCGCATGGCCGGTCTGCAGCAGCTTGATCATCTCGTCGAACAGGCGCGAGATCGGCACGTTGGCCAGCAGCGGCGCCAACGCCTGGATCGGCGCGCCGGTCTTCTTCTCGAACGCGAAGCCCAGCTTGGCGGCGAAGCGCACCGCGCGCACGATGCGCACCGGGTCTTCACGGTAGCGCGTGGTCGGGTCGCCGATCAGGCGCAGCAACTTGGCCTTCACGTCGGCGATGCCGCCGTGGTAGTCGACCACGATCTGCGACGCCGGGTCGTAGTACATCGCGTTGACGGTGAAATCACGGCGCGCCGCGTCCTCGATCTGCGGGCCCCAGACGTTGTCGCGCAGGACCCGGCCGCTGGCGTCCACCGCATGGGCGCTGCCGGCCAGCGCGGCTCGGCTGGTCTTCTCGTTGCCCTCGACCTGGGTGGCGTCGGCGCTGTCCATGTAGGCGCGGAAGGTGGACACCTCGATCACCTCGTGGTCGCGGCCGCGGCCGTGGATCACGTGCACGATGCGGAAGCGCCGGCCGATGATGAAGGCGCGGCGGAACAGCGCCTTGACCTGTTCGGGCGTGGCGTCGGTGGCGACGTCGAAGTCCTTCGGTCGCAGGCCGACCAGCAGGTCGCGCACCGCGCCGCCGACCACGTAGGCCTCGTGGCCGGCCTGCTGCAGCGTGCGCACCACCTTGACGGCGCGCTCGTCGAGCCCGTCGGGGTTGATGCCGTGCTCGGACACCGGCACCTCCACCCGCTTGCCGGTGGGGATGCGCAGAGGCGGTGGCGCGGCTGCCGCAGCGGCTGGCGTGGCGGCAGCGGCCTTGGCCGGTGCGCCCTTGGCAGTGCCCTTGCCGAGCAGGCGGCTGATGAACTTCTTGATCATGCAAACAACCTCAGGATGCGCCAGCCACGTTCTCGGGCGATCGCTTCGAGCGCCGGGCTGGGATTGGTGGCCACCGGCTCGCTGACGATCTCGAGCAGCGGCAGGTCGTTGGTGGAATCGCTGTAGAACACGCTGTGGCTGAAGCCGTCCAGCGTGTGGCCCAGGCTGTGCAGCCACTGCTGCACGCGGCTGATCTTGCCCTCGCGGAACGAAGGCACGCCGGCGATGCGACCGGTCGCCTGACCGGCGGCGTCGTGTTCAAGGTCGACCGCCAGCAGGTGCTCGACGCCGAAGGCCTCGGCGATCGGCCGGGTGACGAAGGCGTTGGTGGCGGTGACGATGGCGATCAGGTCGCCGGCGTCGCGGTGGCGCTGCAGCAGGTCGAATGCCACCGGCTGCAGCTGCGGGCGGATGACCTCGGCGATGAAGCGGCGGCTCGCCGCCTGCTGCTCGGCCAGCGGGCGCTGGCGCCAGGCCTGGGTGCTGAAGGCGATGTAGGCGTCGATGTCGAGCGTGCCGGCCAGGTACTGGCGGTAGAACTCGTCGTTGCGGCGGCGGTGCAGGCCGGCATCCACCCAGCCCAGCGTGATCATGAATTCGCCGAAGGCGTGGTCGGAATCGCCAGGGATCAGCGTGCCGTCGAGGTCGAACAGTGCCAGATTCATCAGGCAACCTCCGTGCTTCGCACGCTGGAATTCACCCTTGGGACGGCCCGGCGGGTTCATGCGCGGTGGTCTTCCTCGGCCAGCATCTTCTTCAGCAAGGGCACTGTCACCAGCCGCTGTTCGGCCAGCGCGAAGCCGTCCAGCCGGGCCAGCAGGGCCATCAGGTGGCCCATGTCGCGGCGAAAGCGGGTCAGCAGGTAATCCATCACCTCGTCGGACAACAAGATGCCGCGGTGGTCGGCCTCGCGTCGCAGCGCGGCGCGGGTCTCGCCCTCGGCCAGCGGCTGCAGCGCAAAGACATGGCCCCAGCCCAGCCGGCTGCGCAGGTCGTCGCGCAGCCCCAGGTCGACCGGCGGCAGGCGGCCGGCCGCCGCCCACTGCACGCCGTGGCTGCCGGCTTCGACGAACAGCGCGAACGCTGCCTGCTGGTGCTCGGCATCCAGCGCATCGCAGCCGTCGACCACGACCAGGCTCCAGCCGTCGTCCAGCACCCAGGGCAGCGCGTCGGCGGCGTCGAACCAGCCGACCCGCTCGCCTTCGGCCTGGCGTTGCACGGCCAGCGCGCGCAGCAGCCGGGTCTTGCCGGTGCCGGCATCGCCCCACAAATACACCGGGGCCGAGGCGCC
>JBBQVF010000093.1:0-17828 GCA_038211805.1 Burkholderiales bacterium
TTTTTTTTAATTTTTCAATAATTATTGAATTTGGGTTAGGTGTATTAACTCCTATTTTTTCCTTTACCTGCGTCATCCGGTCACCCGACGCCCTCGTCCCGGACGCTGCGGTGGTGGCTTGCGGGCTTTTGAATTCAAGGCAACGACGCCGCGATGGTGCTGGCGCGTCGGGGTGGGCTGGCGTGTTTTTGGCAAGTAAAGGAGGAGCTGTCGGCCGCCAGGCCGGCGGCGGGGGACTTGGACCAAAACACCCCCGCCCGGCCCGACGCGCTCGCGCAGAACATAGAACGTCGGCTTTCCGGCAAACAACCAAAGACAGCAACGAGCCGTTCAGCGACTTCCCGCCCAGCGTCACCGCACCACCGCCACCGGTGGCCCCAGCGCCCGCAGCACGTCGCGCATGTACTGCGCCCGGTCCTTGGGGTCGGCAAATTCGCGCTCGATGCGCAGCTTGTCGTTGCCGGCCAGCTTGACGTTCTTGTTTTTCTGCACCAGCTCGATGATGCGCAGGGCGTCGATCGGCGGCTTGGGCCGGAACGTGATGCTCATGATCTTCGGGTTGGCGTCGATCTTCAACACGCCATAAGGCTTGGCCAGCACCCGCAGGCGGTGGGTGTCGAACAGCGTCTGGCCCTGGGCCGGCAGCTTGCCGAAACGGTCGGTCACTTCTTCCAGCAGGATGTCGAGTTGCTCGGGCTTGTCGGCGGTGGCCAGGCGCTTGTACAGGTTCAGCCGCACCTGCACGTCACCGCAATAGCTGTCGGGCAGCAGCGCCGGGGCGTGCAGGTTTATCTCGGTGGCGCTGCCGAAGATGCCGGTGGGGCTCAGCAGGTCGGGCTCCTGGCCCATCTTCAGCGCGCGCACCGCCTCGGCCAGCATGTCGTTGTAGAGCTGGAAGCCCACTTCCATCATGTTGCCGCTCTGGTTTTCACCCAGCACCTCGCCGGCGCCGCGGATCTCCAGGTCGTGCATCGCCAGGTAGAAGCCTGAGCCCAGTTCCTCCATGCTCTGGATCGCATCGAGCCGCTGCTGGGCCTGCTTGGTCAGCGTCTCGGTGTCGGGCACCAGCAGGTAGGCGTAGGCCTGGTGGTGGCTGCGACCCACCCGGCCGCGCAGTTGGTGCAGTTGCGCCAGGCCGAACTTGTCGGCCCGGCTCATCACGATGGTGTTGGCACTCGGCACGTCGATGCCGGTCTCGATGATCGTGCTGCACAGCAGCAGGTTGTAGCGCTGGGCGATGAAGTCGCGCATCACGCTCTCGAGTTCGCGCTCGGGCATCTGGCCGTGGGCGATGGCGATGCGGGCTTCGGGCACCAGTTCGACCAGCCGGTCGTACCGCGCCTGGATCGTCGCCACGTCGTTGTGCAGAAAGTAGACCTGGCCGCCGCGCTTCAACTCGCGCAGCACCGCCTCGCGGATCACGCTGTTGCCCTCGCTGCGCACGAAGGTCTTGATCGCCAGCCGGCGCTGCGGCGCGGTGGCGATCACGCTCAGGTCGCGCAGGCCTTCCAATGCCATGCCCAAAGTTCTCGGGATCGGCGTGGCGGTCAGCGTCAGCACGTCGACCTCGGCCCGCATGGCCTTGATCGCCTCTTTGTGGCGCACGCCGAAACGGTGTTCTTCGTCGATCACCAGCAGGCCTAGTCTTTTGTACTTGACGTCGGGCGACAGCAGCTTGTGGGTGCCGACGACGATGTCGACCGTGCCGGCTTCCAGCCCGTCGAGCGCGACCTTGATCTCCTTGGCCGAGCGGAAGCGCGACATTTCGGCGATGCGCACCGGCCACCTGCCGAAGCGGTCCACCAGGGTCTGGTAATGCTGCTCGGCCAGCAGCGTGGTGGGCGCCAGGATGGCCACCTGCTTGCCGCCGATCACCGCGATGAAGGCCGCACGCAAGGCCACCTCGGTCTTGCCGAAGCCGACATCGCCGCAGACCAGCCGGTCCATCGGCTGCGGGCTGACCATGTCCTGGATCACCGCGTGGATCGCGGCGCGCTGGTCGGGCGTTTCCTCGAAGCCGAAGCTCGACGCAAAGGCCTCGTAGTCGTGGGCAGAGTAGCGGTGGGCATGGCCTTCGCGCGCGGCGCGGCGGGCGTACAGGTTCAGTAGTTCGGCGGCAGCGTCGCGCACCTGCTCGGCGGCTTTGCGTTTGGCCTTGTCCCATTGGCCGCTGCCCAGCCGGTGCAGCGGCGCCTCGTCGGCGCTGACGCCGGTGTAGCGGCTGATCAGGTGCAGCTGGCTGACCGGCACGTACAGCGTGGCCGCATCGGCGTAGGTGAGGTGCAGGAACTCGCTGGCGCCATCGCCGATGTCGATGTTGATCAGCCCCACGTAGCGGCCGATGCCGTGGTTGCCGTGCACCACCGGGTCGCCCACCTTCAGCTCCGACAAGTCCTTGATCAGCGCGTCGACGCTGCTCACCTGCTCCTGCTTGCGGCGCCGGCGGCCTTGCGGCGAGCTGGCGAACAGCTCGGTCTCGGTGATGAACTGGATCGAGATGCCGTTCTCGGGCTCATGCCAGTGGAAGCCGGCGGCCAGCGGCGCCGAGGTGATGCAGAACTTCTCATCGCCGGCCTCGAACTCGGCCAGCGACGACACGCTGGGCGGCTCGATCTTGTGGTCGCGCAGCAGCTCCAGCAGGCTTTCGCGGCGGCCGTCGCTCTCGGCAACGATCAGCACCCGGGCCGGCGTGCTGTCCAGGTGCTTGCCCAGCGCGGCCAGCGGCTCGGTGGCGTTGCGGTCGGCAGCCACATTGGGCAGCGGGCGCGCCCACGCGACCGCGGAGGCGGGCGCGTCTGGCGTTTTCACCGCATCGCGGCCGCGCAGCGCCAGCACCGCATGCCGGTTGGCGTTGACGAAGAATTCCTCGCTGCGCTGGAAGATGTCCTCGGGCGCCAGCACCGTGCGGGTGGGGTCGGCGGCGATGAAGCGGTGGCGGTCCTTGGTGTCGATCCAGAAGTGGTCCAGCGCGGCGTCCACCTCGCCGTGCAGCACCAGTTGGGCGCGTTTGTCATCCTGGCCCAGGTAGCTGAAGATCGTGCCGGGCTCGTCGAAGAACAGCGGCAGGTAGTACTCGATGCCGGCGGTGGCGATGCCCTGCGCAATGTCCTTGTAGATGCGGCTCTTGGTCGGGTCGCCTTCCAGCTTCTCGCGCCAGCGCTGGCGGAAGGTGGCGCGAGCCGCCTCGTCCATCGGAAATTCGCGGCCCGGCAGCAACCGCACCTCGGGCACCGGGTACAGGCTGCGCTGGGTGTCGGGGTCGAAGGTGCGGATCGAGTCGACCTCGTTGTCGAACAGGTCGACCCGGTACGGCACCATCGAGCCCATCGGAAACAGGTCGATCAGCCCGCCACGCACCGCGTACTCACCCGGCGACACGACCTGGCTGACATGGTTGTAGCCGGCCAGCGTCAGCTGCGCCTTCAACGCCGCTTCGTCCAGCTTGGTCTTCTGCTTGAACTGGAAGGTGGTGCCGGCCAGAAAGCCGGGCGGCGCCAGCCGCGTCAGCGCGGTGGTGGCAGGCAGCAGCACCACGTCGCACTCGCCGCTGTGGATGCGCCACAGCGTGGCCAGCCGCTCGCTGATCAGGTCCTGGTGCGGGCTGAAGGTGTCGTAGGGCAGCGTTTCCCAGTCGGGAAACAGCGCCACCCGCAGGCCGGGCGCGAAGAACGGCAGCTCGTCGGCCAGCCGCTGCGCATCGGCCGGTTCGGCGGTGATGATGGCCAGCAGGCGCTTGTCGGCCACGCGGGCCTGCGCCAGCCGCGCCAGCAGCAGCGCATCGGCCGAGCCGATGGGCCGGGGCAGGGTGAAGCGCTTGGCCGGTTGGATGACGGGCAGTTGCATGGCGGCGGGGCTGGGTTGGCGGGTTCGGGTGGGTCGGCAAGCTGGCAGGGCGGGCAGAAACGGCAACACGCCCCCGAACAGGCGCTCGGGGGCGTGAAGCAACGCAATTCTAGAATCGCCCGATGATGATCGCTGAGTCGGGGACAACGCCCCGCTGTTTTGCCCTGGTGCCCTGCGCCGGCACTGGCAGCCGCGCCGGTACGTTGGCGCCCAAGCAGTACACCCCTGTCGCCGGCCAGGCGGTGGTGGCCCACACGCTGGCCGCGCTGGCCCAGGTTGACCGGCTGGCTGCCACGCTGGTGGTGCTGGCGCCCGACGACGACCAGTTCGAGGACTTCGCCCCCGGCTTCACCGGCGACCGCGCCTGGCTGGCGCGCGCGGGCGGCGCCAGCCGGGCCGAGACGGTGGCCAACGGCCTGGCCGAACTGCGCACGCGCGGCGCCCAGTTGCACGACTGGGTGCTGGTGCACGACGCCGCGCGCTGCCTGATCCGCCCCGAGTGGATCAACCGCCTGATCGACGCCTGCGCCGACGACGAGGTCGGTGGCCTGCTGGCGCTGCCGCTGGCCGACACCTTGAAGCAAGCGCTCGCCGACTCCTCCGGCGACCGGGTGACTGCCACCATCGACCGCAGCGCCAAGTGGGCCGCCCAGACGCCGCAAATGTTCCGCCTGGGCCTGCTGGAACCGGCGCTGCGCGCGGCCGGCGCGGCGGTGACCGACGAGGCCGGCGCGGTCGAGTTGGCCGGCCACGCGCCAAAGCTGGTGCGCGGCGAGTTCGAGAACTTCAAGCTGACCTGGCCGGGTGATTTCGCGCTGGCGGCGCGGCTGCTGGCCACCGTCCGCCCAGGCCCCGAAATCCGGGCGATGGTGCCGGCCAGGGATTTCGCGCTGTCACAGCGTTTTTATGCCGACCTGGGCTTCGAGGGTGAATTCGCGCGTGACGGCCTGGCAGGCTTCCGCCTGGGCGACAGCGCGTTCCTGCTGCAGGATTTTTTCGTCGCCGAGCATGCCGCCAACCTGGTGATGGTGCTGAACCTGCCCGACCTCGCGGCCTTCTGGCAAGGCCTGCAGCGAGTGGGCCTCATCGAGCGCTACGGTGTGCACGCCGAGCCGCCCCAGCAGCGACCCTGGGGACGGCTCGACATGACGTTGACCGACCCCAGCGGCGTGCTGTGGCGCATCGCGCAGCGCATGGACCCGGCATGACGCCGGCCGCCACGGCGCCACCGCCGGCCACCGCGGGCTGGGCCGGCTTGCCGCCCGCCTGGCAACTGTGCTGGCGCGAGGCGATGGCCGCCTGGCAACAAGGGGGCGCGCCGATTTCGGCCGCGGTGCTGGGCGACGAGGGCCAGGTGCTGGCGCTGGGCCGCAACCATATCGACGATGGCGCCGGGTCGGGCGCGGTGCGCCGGCATGCGTTGGCCCACGCCGAGGTCAACGCGCTGCTGGCCTTCGACAGTGACCGGGTCGACGGCCACCAGACCCTGTACGCCCTGCTCGAGCCTTGCCCGGCCTGCCTGGGCATGTTCTACATGTCGGGCATCCGCCGCCTGGCGGTGGCCGCGCGCGACCCCTGGGCCGGCAGCACCAACCTGCTGGGCGCCACGTCTTACCTGGCGCTCAAGCCGATCCGCCTGCAATGGGCCGGTCTGCCGGTGCTGGCCGCGGCGGTGTCGGTGATGCAAGTCCTGTGGCGCAAGCAGGTCTATCCCATCGATCACGGGACCGATCGGCTGATCGAGGGCTGGCAGGCCGCGCAGCCTGAACCGACGCAGTTGGCCCTGCGGCTTTGGCGTGACGGTTGGACCGCCGGGCGCAAGACCAGCGCCGGCGACCAGGCCGCCGCGCTCTACGACGAACTGGCGGTGCTTTGCCTGCCGCTGCTGGACAAGGACCTGGCATGACCCCCTTGCAAACCCCCCTGCGCATCGGCGAAGGCTGGGATGTTCACCAACTCGTGGCCGGCCGGCCGCTGGTGCTGGGCGGCATCACCATCCCGCACCCCCAGGGCCTGCTCGGTCATTCGGATGCCGATGCGCTGCTGCACGCCATCACCGACGCGCTGCTGGGCGCCGCGGCGCTGGGCGACATCGGCCGGCACTTCCCCGACACCGACCCGCAATTCAAGGGCGCTGATTCGGGCGTGCTGCTGGCCGAGGCGGCGCGGCGGGTGCGGGCCGCGGGTTGGGCGATCAACAACATCGACTCGACCATCGTCGCCCAGGCGCCCAAGCTGGCGCCGCACATCCCGGCCATGGTGCTGCGCATCGCCGAACTGCTGGCGTTGGACGCCGGCGCGGTCAACGTCAAGGCCAAGACGGCCGAAAAACTGGGCCCGGTGGGCGAGGGCCGGGCGATCGAGGCGCGGGCGGTGTGCCTGCTGGTGCAGGCGCCGCGCCAGCCGGGTTAGGAGGCTGTCGGGCTTGGAGACTGGCCGGTCTGGGCCGACGCCGGCGGCCGCCGCGTCCTGGCTGGTCTCGCCGCCTGAAGCGGCTCAGGCGCGTGCCATGCGGGCGTGGCGCAGCCGCAGGTGCACCACCAGGCCGCCTTCGGGCGCGTTGGTGAACTCCACCTGGCCGCCCATGCGCTGCATCGCCTTGTCGACGATCGCCAGGCCCAGCCCGGCGCCGGTGGCCGCGGTGCGCGCCGCGTCGCCGCGGAAGAAGGGCGTCGTCAGCTGGCCCAGCTTTTCGGGCGCCACGCCGGGGCCGTGGTCGCGCACGGTGCAGATCACCCAGCCGCCGGTGCGCTGGTGGGTCACCGTCACCATCGCGATGCCGGTGTCGGTGGTGCGGCCGTAGCGGCGCGCATTCTCGAACAGGTTGGCGAACACCCGGCCCAGTTCGACCTCGTCGGCCAGCACCTCCAGGTCGATCGCCACCCGCGAGGTGATGCGGATCTCCGACGGGTCGCGAAACGACGCGGCCTCCCTGTCGATCAGCTTGGACAGCAGCACCGGCCGCAGGTGGATCTCGCCCGGTCGGGCGTAGTCCATGAACTTGTCGATGATCTTGTCGAGTTGCTCGATGTCGCTGGCCATGTTGGCGCGGGCCTCTTCGTCGACCACGCTCATCTCGGCCTCCAGGCGCAGGCGCGCCAGCGGCGTGCGCAGGTCGTGGCTGATGCCGGCCAGCATCACCGCACGGTCCTCCTCGACCTTGGCCAACTCGCGCGCCATGCGGTTGAAACCCATGTTCACCTCGCGGATCTCACTGGTGATGGTGGTCTCGTCCAGCCGCGATTCGTACTCGCCGCCGCGCAGGCGGCTGGCAGCGAACGACAGGTCGCGCAGCGGGCGGTTGATGCGCTGGGCGATCAGCACCGCGCCGGCCAGCGTGATGAACACCGCCGCCGCCAGCCAGGCCAGGCCACCCTCGGGCATGGCCTTGCGCGCCAGCGGTGCCGGTGCCTGCAGCCACCAGGCCTCGCGGTCGACCACGAAACCCAGCCACAGCCCCGGCGTGCCGTTGACGCTGGACGCCACCAGCAGCTCGCTGCCCAGCTGGCCGCGCAACGCGGCGGCCATGTCGTCGGCATCGTCGCCAGCGGGCGGCGTCGTCCAGACGTCGGCCAGCGTGCGCGACTGCAGCACCATGCCCTCTCGGGCACCCATCGCCTTGACCAGCGCGGGGCGGGCGACACGGTCTGCCAGCCGCAGCGATTCGCTGGACAACCGCACCAGGCTGGCCAGGTGGCGGGCGTTCTGCCGCACGCTGACCAGCTCGGTGTCCAGCGTGCGCAGGGCCTGCACCCAGGCCGCGGCGCAGGCGGCCAGCAGCAGCAGCAGCAGGAAGAAGGTGCGCCAGAACAGGCTCAGTGCCACCTTCTGCGGGCTCACGGCGCCGCTGCCCGCCGCGTGCGGGGGGCGGGTGTTGCGTCCGGTCCCCGAACTGGGTGGGATCGACGACTTGCGCACGGGGTCGCGGGCCACGCCCGATCAGGCTGCGCCGTCCGGCACGAAGACATAACCCACGCCCCACACCGTCTGGATGTAGCGCGGCTGCGCGGCGTCGGGCTCGATCAGCTTGCGCAACCGCGAGACCTGCACGTCCAGGCTGCGGTCGAAGGGTTCGAAATCGCGGCCCCGCGCCAGCTGCGCCAGCTTGTCGCGCGACAGCGGCTGGCGCGGGTGGCGCACCAGCGCTTTGAGCATCGAGAACTCGCCGGTGGTCAGCGCGATGCCTTCACCGTCCTTGGTCAGCCGGCGCAGCGACAGGTCGAACTCGAACGGCCCGAAACTGACCACCTGGGCCTCCTTGCTGGGCGCGCCCGGCGCCTCTTGCGTGGGGCGGCGGCGCAGCACGGCGTGGATGCGGGCCAGCAATTCACGCGGGTTGAAGGGCTTGGGCAGGTAGTCGTCGGCGCCCACCTCCAAGCCGACGATGCGGTCCACGTCCTCGACCTTGGCGGTCAGCATGATGATCGGCGTGATGTCGTTGGCCGCGCGCAGGCGGCGGCAGATCGACAGGCCGTCCTCGCCGGGCAGCATCAGGTCGAGCACGATCAAGTCGATGTTCTCGCGCGTCAGCAGGCGGTTCAGCGCCTTGCCGTCTTCGGCCAGCAGCACGTCGAAGCCCTCCTGCGTGAGGTAGCGCCGCAGCAGGTCGCGGATGCGGGCGTCGTCGTCGACGACGACGATGCGGTCCGGTCGGGCGTTGGTGGGCGCGTTCATCGAGGGGGCTCCAAATTTGTAACAACGGCATTGTGCAGGCCGCCTTTAGTCGGGTTTCGGTCGATTTGACCGTCTGTTACAACTGACTTCGGGCCACTGACCCGCCGCGTGACGTCAACCACGGTCAAGGCTGATGCGCTTTACAGGTGGCGCGGCGTGCAGACCGCCCGACCCGTTTCTCCACTTTCAAGGATGTTCATGACCCTCGTCACTCGTCGCACCCTGGTCCCCTGGCTGGTGGCTGGCTGGGCCTTCACTGCCATGGCCGTGCAGGCGCAAGCTATCGGCCAGACGCTGGCCATTGCCGCACCCCAGAACGTGGTCAGCCTCAGCGCCGAGGCCAGCCGCGAGGTGCTGCAGGATCGGCTGTCGATCATGCTGTCGGTCACCCGCGAGGGCACCGAGGCCGCTGCGGTGCAGACCCAGTTGCGCCAGGCGCTGGACAGCGCGCTGGCCGAAGCCCGCAAGGCCGTGCGGCCCAACGGCGTGCTGGACGTGCGCACCGGCGCCTTCAGCCTGAGCCCGCGCTACACGGCCAAGCCCATCAATGGCAACAACATCAGCGGCTGGCAGGGCCGGGCCGAACTGCTGATCGAGGGCAGCGACATCGCCGCGATCAGCCAACTGGCCGGACGGCTGAACATGCTGGCGGTCGGGCGGGTGGCGTTCGGCTTGTCGCGCGAAGCCCGCGAGAAAACCGAGGCCGAGGTCGCCGCCCAGGCGATTGCCCGTTTCAAGGAGCGCGCCGAGGCCTATGCCAGGCACTTCGGTTTCGGCGGCTACAGCCTGCGTGAGGTGTCGGTCAGTGGCGGCGAATCTGGCGGGCCGCCGGTGCAGCCCGTCTTCCGTGCCCAGGCGATGTCGGCCAAGGCCGGCGACGAAGCGCAGCCGGTGGAAGCCGGCAAGACCACCGTCAGCGTCAACGTGGCCGGCAGCATCCAACTCTCGGCTCGCTGATCCGACGGGTTCTTGGCCCTGCCATCAACGCCCAGGCCAGGCGCGTCGGCCCAGCGCCAGGCCGCTCCCAAGCGGGCTGGCGACCCGCTCGGCGGGTGGCGGCGGTACCCCGCCGCGGGGTGCTTCAATCCGCCAGCCCAGCGCCGGGCCGCTCCCACGCGGGCTGGCGACCCGCTCGGCGGGTGGCGGCGGTACCCCGCCGCCGGGTGCTTCAATCCGCCAGCCCAGCGCCGGGCCGCTCCCAAGCGGGCTGGCGACCCGCTCGGCGGGTGGCGGCGGTACCCCGTCGCCGGGTGCCCCAGTTACTGGGCCACCCAGCCGCCGTCGACGTTCCAGGCCACGCCGCGGATGTTGTCGGCGGCCGGTGAGCAGAGGAACACCGCCAACTCGCCCAACTGCTCGGGCGTGGTGAACTGCAGCGAGGGCTGCTTTTCGGCCAGCAACTGGCGCTTGGCTTCTGCGACGTCGATGCCGGCCTTGGCGGCACGGTCGTCGACCTGCTTCTGCACCAGCGGCGTCAGCACCCAACCCGGGCAGATGGCGTTGTGGGTGATGCCGGTGGTGGCACATTCGAGCGCGGCCGATTTGGTGAAGCCGACCAGGCCGTGCTTGGCCGCCACGTAGGCCGACTTTTGAGGTGACGCCACCAGGCCGTGCACCGACGCCAGGTTGATCACCCGGCCCCAGCGGCGGGCCTTCATGCCCGGCAGCGCCAGCCGCGTGGTGTGGAAGGCGCTGCTCAGGTTGATGGCGATGATCGCGTCCCAGCGGTCGACCGGAAAGTCCTCGATGTTGGCCACATGCTGGATGCCGGCGTTGTTGACCAGGATGTCGACCGCACCGAACTCGGCCTCGCAGGCGCGCACCATGGCCTCGATCTCGGCCGGCTTGCTCATGTCGGCACCGTGGTAGCTGACCCGCCCGCCCAGCGCAGCCACCTGGGCCCTGGCCGGCGCAGCATCGCCGAAACCGTTGAGCATCACATTGGCACCGGCCTTGGCCATCGCCACAGCCAGGCCGAGGCCGATGCCGCTGGTCGAACCCGTGACCAGCGCTGTCTTTCCCTTGAGCATGGAGAATCCCCGTTAAAAGTTGCTGGTCACATTATCGACAGGGAGACCCTCCAGATGCCTGACACCCCGCCCACCAGCCCGCGCTTGAAGTCGGTGCAATGCATCGGCGCCAAGGGCCTGCACCGCATGGCCTATTCGGAATGGGGCGACCCGGCCAACCCGCGGGTGCTGGTCTGTGCCCATGGCCTGACCCGGCAGGGCCGCGACTTCGACACCTTGGCCGCGGCGTTGGCCGACCACTACCGCGTCGTCTGCCCCGACGTGGTCGGCCGAGGCCGCAGCGACTGGCTGGCCGACCCGATGGGCTACGCCATGGCGGCCTATGTCGCCGACATGGTCACGCTGCTGGCCCGGCTGGATGCCGACACGGTGCATTGGCTGGGCACGTCGATGGGCGGGCTGATCGGCATGGGCCTGGCGTCGCTGCCGGGCTCGCCGGTGAGCCGGCTGGTGCTCAATGACGTCGGCCCGGTGATCGAGTGGGCGTCGCTGCAGCGCATCGGTGCCTACCTCGGCGTGCCGGCGCGCTGGCCCAGCGAAGTGGCCGCTGCCGACGCGCTGTGGTCCATCAGCCAGGGCTTCGGCCCGCACACGCGCGCCCAGTGGCTGGCGCTGACCCGGCCGCAGCTGAAGGCCGACGGCGACGGCTTTGTCTCGCGCTACGACCCGGCGATTGCGGTGCCCTTCCGCCACCTGACCGCCGACCTGGCGCGCGCCGGCGAGGCCCTGCTGTGGCAGACCTACGACCGCATCGCCTGCGCCACGCTGCTGCTGCGCGGGGCTGATTCCGACCTGCTGTCGGCGGCCACCGCACAGGCCATGACCGAGCGCGGCCCGCGGCCGCGGCTGGTCAGCTTTGCCGGAGTGGGCCACGCACCCACGCTGATCGCGCCCGACCAGGTGCAGGCGGTGCGGGAATTCCTGTTGTCGCCATGAGCTCGGCATGAAGACCGCCCCGCCGTCGCTGCGCCCCGACACCGCGGCGATCGTGCTGCTGACCGACCGCGAGTCGGCCGCCAGTGCGGCCGTGGCTGCGCGAACGGGGGAGGGCGCAGCGGCTGGTGAGGCCGCGGGCGGCGCCGCCGCCAGCGATCCCCTGCAGCGCGCCCGCGCCTTTGCCGAGCCCCTGCTGGCCGGCCAGCGGCTGGACACCGGCGAGGATGCGCTGGGCCATGCCGACGGCGTGGCCGCCATCCTGCAGGCCATCGGCGCCAGCCCGGCGATGCGCGCCGCCGCCTACCTAGTCTACGCCGGTGATTACCTGCAGCGGCCTGAGGAGGTGGTGGCCAAGGCCTTCGGCGACAGTTACGCCAGCCTGGTGCAGCTGACCCGCAAGCTGGTGCAGATCCAGCGCGCCGCGCGCGAGGCCCAGGTGGGCGCCGAGCAGCGCGCCCAGCAGACCGAGCGGGTGCGCAAGATGCTGCTGGCGTTTTCACGCGACCTGCGGGTGGTGCTGCTGCGGCTGGCCTCGCGGCTGCAAACCCTGCGCTGGTATGCCGCCAGCAAACAACCCTGCCCGGCGGCACTGGCGCAAGAGTCGCAACAGGTGTTTGCGCCACTGGCCAGCCGGCTGGGCATCTGGCAGGTCAAATGGGAGCTTGAAGACCTGGCCTTCCGCTTCCTGCAGCCCGACGACTACCAGCGCCTGGCGCGTGCGCTGGCCGAAACCCGTCTGCAGCGTGAAGCGGTGATTGCCCGTACCGCCCGCCTGCTGCAGGCCGAGCTGGCCGAGGCCGGCCTGCAGGCCGAGGTGCAGGGCCGGCCCAAGCACCTGTACAGCATCTGGAAGAAGATGCACGGCAAGGGCCTGGCGCTCGACCGGGTGTTCGACGTGCGCGCGCTGCGCGTGATCGTGGCCGACCTGCCGACCTGTTACGCCGCGCTGTCGCGGGTGCACGAAGGCCATCGCCCGGTGCCCGGCGAGTACGACGACTACATCGCCCGGCCCAAGGCCAACGGCTACCAGAGCCTGCACACCGTGGTGCTGTTCGACGACGGCGACGGTGGGGGCGGTGGCAGTGGCCAGGGCCAGCGCGAGCACGCGGTGGAGGTGCAGATCCGCACCGCCGCGATGCACGAGCATGCCGAGCACGGCGTGGCCGCGCACTGGGCCTACAAGGAGGCCGGCGTCAAGGGTTATGCCGGCGTGGTGGCCGCTGGTGATTTCGAAGAACGCGTGGCTGAGGCCCGCAAGGCCGTGCTGCGCCAGTTGCTGGCCTGGGAGCGCGACTTCACCGGGCAGGGCGGGCCGGGTGGCGAGGCCCGGGCCGGCGGCGCCATAACCGCTGCAACGGCCCCCATCGCTTCAACCGCTGCCGCCGCCGAAGGCCCGTCGTTCGAAGACCGCATCTACGTCTTCACCCCGCAGGCCACAGTGATCGAGCTGGGGGCCGGCGCCACGCCGGTCGACTTTGCCTACGTGCTGCACACCGACCTGGGCCACCGCTGCCGCGGTGCGCGGGTCGACGGCGCGATGGTGCCGCTGAACACGCCGCTGGCCAACGGCCAGACGGTGGAAGTGGTGGCGGCCAAGGAGGGCGGGCCGTCGATGGACTGGCTGAACCCCGAGCTGGGCTACATCCGCAGCCCGCGCTCGAAGGCCAAGGTGCGTGCCTGGTTCAATGTGCAGGCGATGAAAACCACCATCGCGCGTGGCCGCGAGCTGGTCGAAAAGCTGCTGCAGCGTGAAGGCCGCACCGCCATCAAGCTGGACGATCTGGCCGCGCAGCTGGGCTTCAAGGGCGCCGACGCGCTGTTCGAGGTGGTCGGCAAGGACGAGTTCTCGCTGCGCAGCATCGAGACCGTGCTGCGCCCCGCGCCGCCGCCCGAAGCGGCGGACGACGGCATCCACCTCAAGCGCACGCGGGCCACCGAGGGCGGCGTGCTGGTGGTCGGCGTCGAATCGCTGCTGACGCAATTGGCACGCTGCTGCCGGCCGGCACCGCCCGACGCGATCGGCGGTTATGTCACCCGCGGCAAGGGCGTGGCCATCCACCGCGCGGCCTGCGCCAACTTTCGCCACATGGCGGGCCTGCAGCCCGAGCGGGTGATCGCGGTGGCCTGGGGGGCATCCCCCAAGGGCGCTGATGCGGTCTACCCGGTGGACTTGCTGGTCGAGGCGGCAGACCGGCCGGGCCTGCTGCGCGACATCAGCGAGGTGTTCGCCAAGGACAAGGTCAACGTCACCGGGGTGCACACCCAGTCGGTCAAGGCCGCCGGCGGGCCCACCGCCTACATGACCTTCACGGTCGAACTGGGCGATGCCACCCGGCTGGCGGCGGTGTTGCGGGCGGTGGGCCAGGTGCCGGGCATTCGTCACGCCCGGCGGCGCTGAAGCCGCATTCCGGATGGCCGCTGCGTTCGAGCATGCTATAGTCTCAGGCTCTTTAGGCGCGTAGCTCAGCTGGTTAGAGCACCACCTTGACATGGTGGGGGTCGTTGGTTCGAGTCCAATCGCGCCTACCAACACGTGATGCCGGTAAGTCTGTTTCGTACAAGACTTACCGGCTTTTTCGTTTCCGGGCCCAGGCGACGGCGGAAGAACCGGGCGTCAGTCTCAGGCTGCTCTGGTTGGCGCTCGGCGCGGCTTGGAGCCGCTGGCCACGCTGGTCGGGGAGTCACCTGTCTGCTGCGCGGATTCACGCAGCGCCGCGTCGATCAGCGCGTTGGCCATCCAGAGCGCAGTGCGCTCGACTTCGCGGTCACCCAGGCCCCAGATGTCTTTCAGGATCACATAGGGCTCGATGCCGTAGACCACCGAGAGGGCTTTGTGCAGCCGGTCGCGCACGGCTGGCGAGAGATCGGGTGTCAGCGGCTGGATGGCGTGCTCGAGGATGCGCACGCGGTGTCCGCGCCGGTAGGGCTCTTCCTCGAGCAGGCCGGCGCGCTCCAGCGCCCACTGCTCAAGCGACAGTTGCGCGGCGGCGCGCAATTGGGGCTCGAATTCCTTGAAGCGCGGGAAGGTCTGCACGAACAATTCGTGCACGCGGGCGCGGCCATCGGGGTTCTCTGAAGCCTGCATGCGCACCGGACCGAGCGAGGTGTCGATGATGGCCGTGGTCAGCGCACTGCGACTGGAGAAGTACCGGTACGCGGTGGCCCGCGACACCCGCGCCCGTACCGCCACCACGGCCACCGAAGGGATGTGACCGCCTTGCTGGATCAACGCCATCGCGGTGTCGAGCAGCAGCTTGTGGGTGGCGGCCTTGACGCCGCGCTCGGGTGGCTCTGGCGGTTCGCTCAGCTTGTGTTTCAGGCGTGCCATGCGGGTTTGTCTGGAGCTCGAAGCCAGAGGTTTCTAGTTGTGACCAACGCTATCCGGACCGTATGATCCGTCCATCCAGAAATGAGACGCAAGTCTCAAATTTGACCAATGATCTTGCGGCGAGTGGTGTCAGACCAGCTCCGATCGCAAGCGACACCGGAGACTCGTTCGATGAAGTTTGCCAGCTGGACCTGGGGTGGCCACCATCATGCCGGTATTCTGTCGGCCGATGGGCGCGAGCTCACGGCCTTGGCTCTGGGCGATGCCGGTCGTGGTGTGCTGGGGCTGATCGAACGGCTGGCCCTGGGTGAGCCGTTGCCGCCCACCACCGGCACCCGGCTGCCGGTCGAGGCGGTCACGCTGCGCTCGCCGTTGCCGCGGCCCTTGCGCAGCCTGCTCTGCGTCGGCCGCAACTACCGCGCGCATGCGGCCGAACTCGCTTCGACGGTGTTTGCCGGCGGTCCGCCCGACAAGGACGCGTGGCCGATCGTCTTCACCAAGTTCGCCGATTGCGTGGTCGGCCCGTTCGACGCCGTTCGCCTGCCCGGCAGCGCTGTCAGCAGCCAGATCGACTACGAGTGTGAACTCGCCGTGGTCATCGGCCGTGGCGGCCGCAACGTTGCACGCTCCCGCGCCATGGACCATGTCTTCGGTTACACCGTGGTCAACGACGTCACCGCACGCGACGTGCAGGTGCGCCACCAGCAATGGGACCTCGGCAAGAGCTTCGACACGTTCTGCCCGATGGGCCCGTGCATCGTGACAGCCGACGAACTCGACGGCCGCGACACCCGGGTGCGCGGTTGGGTGAACGGCGAGTTGCGGCAGGACGGCCGCACCCGCGACATGATCTTCGACATCCCGACGCTGATCGAAACCTGCTCGCGCGGCATCACGCTGCGACCCGGCGACGTCATCGCCACCGGCACGCCGGCCGGCGTCGGCATGGGTTTCAGCCCGCCGCGGTGGCTGCGCCATGGCGACGTGGTGCGCATCGAGATCGACGGCGTGGGCGTCATCGAGAACCGCTTCGAAGCGGGAGGCTGAGGCGGTGGCGCTGCACCTGATCGACCGCGTGGCGGTGGAAGACACGGGCCAAGGTGACGTCGTGTTCTGCGTGCACGGCCTGGGCGGCAGTTCCAACACCTGGACGCCGCTGATGCCGGCGCTGGCACGCCACCGCGTGCTGCGCATCGACCTGCCCGGCAGCGGCCGCTCGCAGCGTGCCGAAGGGCCACTGTCCATCACACGCTTCGTCGAGACGCTGCAGTCGGTGTGCGAGCGGCTGCAGGTCCCGCGCGCGCACTGGCTCGGCCATTCGATGGGTACCATCATTTGCCAGCATCTGGCCGTGGCGGCGCCCAAGCTCGTGCGCAGCCTGGCGCTGTTCGGCCCGTTGATGGCGCCGGCCGACCCTGCGCGAGCCGCTCTTCGCGCCCGTGCCGCCAAGGCCCGAGGCGAGGGCGCCACCGGCATGCACGAGATCGCCGAGGCGCTGCTCCATGCGGCCTTGTCCGCCGACACCCGGCAGCGCCAGCCGCTGGCGGTGGCCTTCGTCCGCGAAAGCCTGATGCGCCAGGACGCCGAGGCCTACGCCCGCAACTGCGAGGCGCTGGCCGATGCGCAGGCGGCCGCGGT
This sequence comes from Burkholderiales bacterium, assembly GCA_038211805.1. GTDB lineage: Bacteria > Pseudomonadota > Gammaproteobacteria > Burkholderiales > Burkholderiaceae_C > Pseudaquabacterium. Next base: position 16,450 of record JBBQVF010000093.1, read on the forward strand.
GGAAGGCATCCGCTGTCCGGTGTTGCTGGTCACCGGAGACGAAGACGGGGTGGCGCCACCGCAGGCGGTGCAGGCCTTCGCACAACGCCTGCACGCGGCGGCCGGCAAACGCCTGGTGGTGTTGCCGCGCTGCGGCCACTGGACACCGATCGAGCGCGCCGAGGAGTGCCAGCGCGAGCTGCGCGAGTTCCTCGCTGCCCAACGCTGAAAGACACCCGCCATGGCTGACGTCCACTACACCAACGTGCGCATCTTCGATGGCGGCGGCGAAGCGCCCTTCATGGGCGACGTGCTGGTGCAGGGCAACAAGATTGCAAGCGTCGGCAGGTCTGGTTACGGCATGGTGACGCCGCCGGTGCGCGGCGCCTGGGTGATCGACGGCGCCGGTGCCTTCCTGATGCCCGGCATGGTCGAGGCGCACACCCACTTTTCCTGGAACGACCAGCCCAGCCTCGACGCCATCCAGCGCATGCCGCCCGAGGAGCACATCCTGTGGTGCGCGCAGGTGGCCCGCAAGTACCTCGACATGGGCTGGACCAGCTGCGTCGGCGCGGCCACCGCCAAGCCGCGGCTGGACGTGGTGATCCGCAACGCCATCAACGACGGCACCATCATCGGCCCGCGCTACCTGGCCGCCAGCCAGGAGATCACCGTGCCCGGCGGCCTGGGCGACAGCACCGCGCCGCACCTGCCGCAACACGAGTTCGCCTTCGGCGCCATCGTCAGCGGCAGCGAAGAGATGCGCCGCTGCGTGCGCATGTTCTGCAAGTACGGCGTGGACTCGCTGAAGATCAACCTGTCGGGCGAGTCGATCACCGGCATGCCGTCAGAGATGAGCCAGTTCACCGAGGAAGAGATCACCACCTGCGTCGAAGAGGCCAAGCGCTGGGGCAAGCGGGTGGCGGCGCATGCGCGCAGCACCTGGTCGATCAAGCAGTGCGTCAAGCAGGGCATCGAGGTCATCTACCACGCCAGCTTCACCGACGAGGAGACGCTCGACCTGCTGGAGGCGAAGAAGTTCGAGCACTTCATCGCCCCTGGCCTGGCCTGGCTGATCAACACCAGCTACCACGCCAGCGAGTGGGGCATCACGCCCGAGGCGGCGAAGAAGATGGGCTACCACCGTGAACTCGAGGCCGCCCTCGAGAGCATGAAGGCGCTGAGAAAGCGCGGCGTGCGCATCCTGCCCGGCGGCGACTACGGTTTCGCCTGGACGCCGCACGGCACGAATGCCAAGGACCTGGAGACCTTCGTCAAGGTGCTCGGCATGAGCACGATGGAGGCGCTGCTGTCGGCCACCGCCTGGGGCGGGCCGATGATGAAGATGGGCAAGAGCATCGGCTACATCCGCGAAGGCTGCCTGGCCGACCTGCTGTTGG
>JBBQVF010000094.1:0-17600 GCA_038211805.1 Burkholderiales bacterium
CCGCCCACCTTCCTGTTCTGCCTGGAAATGGACAGCCCCAACCCCGGTGCCTTGCGCGACCTGCTGGACTTGCCGGTGCCCAAGGTGCTGCATGGTGAACAGCGCTTCTGCTACCACGCCATGGCCTTTGCCGGCGACACGCTGACCTTCACGCAGCGCATTGCCGACATCTATGCCAAGAAGGGCGGGCTGCTGGAATTCGTGCAGCGCGAAACCCGCGTCATCAACCAGCATGGGCACCACATTGCCGACCTGCACGGCATCACGGTGGTGCGCCATGGTTGAAGCCGCCCACCCCGGCAGCGCCTTCGGCGCTTTGCCCGCAAGAGGGCGCCGCCAGCAGCCCGGCGAAGCCGGCTCTGCGGTGTGCACTTGCCTGGGCCGTGGCAGAGTTTGCCGAGGAGAGTTTTCATGCACGCTTTGAAGGTCGGTGACGCGCTTCCCAACATCACCACGCCGCCGGTGAGCCGGCTCACATTGGCGTTGTACTGCGGTGCCTCGGGCGACCACAACCCGATGCATGTGGACACTGACTACGCCAAGGCCGGCGGCTCGCCCGATGTGTTTGCCCACGGCATGTTGTCGATGGGTTACCTGGGCCGCCTGCTCACCCACTGGGTGCCGCAGCGCCAGCTGCGCGACTACGGCGTGCGTTTCGTCGCCATCACCCAGGTGGGCGAGGCCATCACCTGCAGCGGCACGGTGACCGAGCTGTTCGACGTGGCCGGTGAGCGCCGCGCCCGCCTGGCCTTGCAGACCACCAACCAGCACGGCCAGGTCAAGTTGACCGGCGACGCCGTGATCGCCATTTCCTGAAGGACGCCCCGATGATTCCGCAACCGACCCCCGCCTGGATGGACAGTGATCTGCAGATGCTGGCCGACACCGCCGACAAGTTCTTCGACAAGGAATGCCTGCCGAACGACGCCCGCTGGCGCGTGCAGCGCCATGCTGACCGCGACCTGTGGACCAAGGCCGGCGACGCCGGCCTGCTGTGCGCCAGCATCCCCGATGCCTATGGCGGTGGTGGTGGTGACTTCCGCCATGAGGTGGTGCTGACCATGAGCCATGCCTACAAGATGGCCGGTGGTTTTTCCAACAGCGTGCACTCGGCCATCGTGGCGCATTACATCCTGCGCTATGCCACCGAGTGGCAGAAGAAGAAATGGCTGCCCAAGATGGCCAGCGGCGAGATGGTGGCCGCCATCGCGATGACCGAGCCTGGCGCCGGCACCGACCTGCAGGCCATCCGCACCAGCGCCAAGAAAGACGGTGACCACTACGTCGTCAACGGCGCCAAGACCTTCATCACCAACGGCTACCACGCCAACCTGGTCTGCATCGTGGCCCGCACCGGCGCCGAGCAAGGCGGCAAGGGCATCAGCCTGATCATGGCCGAGGTCGATGACTTGCCGGGCTTTCGGCGCGGCAAGTTGCTCGACAAGATCGGCCAGCACACCATCGACACCGCCGAACTGTTCTTCGACGACATGCGTGTGCCGCTGTCCAACCTGCTGGGCACCGAAGAGGGCCGCGGCTTCGTGCAGCTGATGGAGCAACTGCCGCGTGAGCGGCTGATCATCGGCGTGGGTGGCGTGGCGACGATGCAGCGCGCCATCGACGAGACCCTGGCCTATGTGCAGCAGCGGCAGGTCTTCGGCAAGCCGCTGATGGCGATGCAGAACACCCGCTTCAAGCTGGCCGAGTGCCAGACCAAGCTGACGATTGCGCGCAGCTTCATCAATGACTGCATCTCGCGCAGCCTGGACGACACGCTGGACGTGGCCACCGCGTCGATGAGCAAGTGGTGGGTCACCGAGATGGTGGGCCAGGTGGTCGACGAATGTGTGCAGCTGCACGGCGGCTATGGCTACATGAATGATTACCCGATCGCCCGGCTGTATGCCGACACCCGCGTGGGCCGCATCTACGGCGGCAGCAACGAGGTGATGAAGGAACTGATCGCCCGCCAGATGGACAGCGCCAAACGCTGATGGGCAGCGGCAAGCGCTGATGCACAGCGGCATGCACTGATGCACACCAGCAAGCGCTGATGCACAGCGGCATGCACTGAGGCGCCACTGCCTGCACAACCCGAACCGTTTCAAACCAGGAGAACAACATGCCCCAAGGATCCATGCTCGCAGGCAAGGTCGTCGTCGTCACCGGCGCCGGCGGCGGCATCGGCCGCGACATCGCGCTGCAGTGCGCCCAGCAAGGCGCGAAGGTGGTGGTCAACGACATCGGCGCCAGCGTGTCGGGCGAGGGCGGCGACACCGGCCCGGCACAGCAGGTGGTGGCCGAGATCGTGGCCGCTGGCGGCCAGGCCGTGGCCAACACCGACAGCGTGGCCGAGGTGGCCGCTGCGGGCCGCATCATCCAGACAGCGCTGGACAGCTACGGCCGCATCGACGCGGTGGTCAACAACGCCGGCATCCTGCGCGACCGCTTCTTCCACAAGATGAGCGTCGACGAGTGGGATGCGGTGATCAAGGTGCACCTGTACGGCGCCTTCTATGTCAGCCGTGCGGCCGCCAACCATTTCAAGGAGCAGGGCAGCGGCGCCTATGTGCACATGACCAGCACCTCAGGCCTGATCGGCAACTTCGGCCAGGCCAACTATGCGGCGGCCAAACTGGGCATCGCGGCGCTGAGCAAGAGCATTGCGCTGGACATGCTGAAGTTCAATGTGCGCAGCAACTGCATCGCGCCCTTCGCCTGGAGCCGAATGATCGGCAGCATCCCGACCGACACGCCCGAGGCGCAGGCCCGGGTGGCCAAGATCCAGCAGATGACGCCGGCCAAGATCGCGCCGATCGCCGTCTACCTGGCCAGCGATGCCGCCAGCGGGGTGAGTGGCCAGATCTTCGCGGTGCGCAACAACGAGATTTTTCTGATGAGCCAGCCGCGCCCCGAGCGCAGCGTGCACCGCAGCGAAGGCTGGACCGCCGAGACGGTGGCCAGCCACGCGATGCCGGCGCTGAAGTCGGCCTTCTATCCGCTGGACCGTTCGGGCGACGTCTTCACCTGGGATCCGATCTGATCCGGGGCCGGCGGCGGTTGAGGAGCGGCTGCCAGGCCCTTTGCACTTTGCCCTTTGCCCTTTGCCGTTTACCCTTCACCGCGGTGCCTGCGTGTGCGGGCGGGCGCGGCCTGAAGAACCAGGTTCAGGCCGACCGGCGTCGCGTCGACGCCAGGCCGGCGAGTGCCAGCGCCACCAGTGCATGAGACGCTGGCTCGGGCACCGGCGTGCCGATGTCCACGCGGTACGCTGAGCCGGACAACACATCGCCGCCGCCGTCCAGGTAAGCCGTCATGCCGTCCAGCGTGCGGTCCCCGCCGACGTAGAAGGTGCCGTCGTTGACGCCATCGCTGGTGCGGAAACTGGAATGCCCGGGGTACAGGTAGGCGACCGCGCGCGACGACGTGATCAGCACGGTGTAGATGCCCGCGTCGAGGTCCTGTGTCAGGCGGAAATGCACGCCGCCACTGCTGCTGTCGTCGCCACTGATGAGGTGGTCACCTGCATCGTCGAACAGCGCAATCAGGGAGTCGAAGGTCGCACCTGTGTCCCTGAAATCGTAGGTGTCGTCCGCGGCCACCACGAGCGAGAAGGTGTCGTAGCCATGGCTGTTGAGGCTGCCCGACACCGGAATGACAGCGGCTTGCAACGTGCCAGCAAGGGTCAGCAGGCTTGTCGCCAGTAATTTCTTGAGCATGAGAGCCCCCTTCGTGTGATCTCCAGATGGCCGTGAGGGTAGCAATTCACGCGCCGGCACCCGCGATTTTGTACAACTTCTTGCATCTCGAGTCCCCACGCCCACCCGGTTGGCGCCGACCAAGGACAATCGGGGTTTTGCCGAAGCACCCGCCCCATGTCCACCGTCCTTGCGCCCTCCGCCAGACCCGTTGCCAAGCCGCTGACGAGCTACCGCCCGTTCTGGGCGAAACGTTTCGGGCCGGCGCCCTTCCTGCCGATGAGCCGCGACGAGATGACGGCGCTGGGCTGGGACAGCTGCGACGTGATCATCGTCACCGGCGACGCCTACGTCGACCACCCCAGTTTCGGCATGGCGGTGATCGGCCGCACACTGGAAGCGCAGGGCTTTCGGGTCGGCATCATCGCCCAGCCTGATTGGCAGAGCGCGGATGCGTTCCGCGCGCTCGGCAAGCCGAACCTGTACTTCGGCGTCGCCGCCGGCAACATGGATTCGATGATCAACCGCTACACCGCCGATCGAAAACTGCGCCGCGACGACGCCTACACGCCCGGCGGCGAAGAGGGCAAGCGCCCCGACCGCGCCACCCTGGTCTACACCCAGCGCTGCAAGGAGGCCTTTGCCGACGTGCCGGTGATCATCGGCGGCATCGAGGCCAGCCTGCGCCGCATCGCCCACTACGACTACTGGCAGGACAAGGTGCGCCGCTCGGTCCTGGTCGACAGCAAGGCCGACCTGCTGCTGTACGGCAATGCCGAGCGCGCCATCATCGAGATCACCCACCGGCTGGCCGCGCGCGAGCCGGTGCAGCGGCTGACCGACGTGCGCGGCACCTCGTTCGTGCGGCGCAGCGACGACCCCGACGCCGCCGGCTGGTTCGAGATCGACTCGACCGAGGTCGACCGCCCGGGCCGCATCGACAGCCACATCAACCCCTACCAGACCACCAGCGAGCAGGCCGCAGGGCAGGGCGTCACCTGCGCCAAGGAAGACGGCGGCGAGCCCCCCGCCGGCCTGCCGGCCGAGGCCACCATCGCGCTGCCGGTCAGCCGCAAGCCCGCCAGTGCCGTGAAGATGCCGCCGCGCGACCGCACCGTGATCCGCCTGCCCAGCTACGAGCAGGTCAAGCGCGACGCCGTGCTCTATGCCCATGCCAGCCGGGTGCTGCACCTGGAGACCAACCCCGGCAACGCCCGCGCGCTGGTGCAGAAACACGGCGACGGGCCGACCGCACGCGACGTCTGGATCACGCCGCCGCCGATCCCGCTGGCCACCGCCGAGATCGACGCGGTGTTCGACCTGCCCTACGCCCGCAGCCCGCACCCGGCCTATGCCGACGAGCAGGGCGGCCATGACGGCGCCACCAAGATCCCGGCCTGGGAGATGATCCGCTTCAGCGTCAACATCATGCGCGGCTGCTTCGGTGGCTGCAGCTTCTGCAGCATCACCGAGCACGAGGGCCGCATCATCCAGAGCCGCAGTGAAGACTCGGTGATCCGCGAGATCGAGGACATCCGCGACAAGGTCAAGGGCTTCACCGGCGTGATCAGCGACCTGGGCGGACCCACCGCCAACATGTGGCGCATCGGCTGCAAGAGCCCGGCGATCGAGGCCGCCTGCCGCAAGCCCAGCTGCGTCTACCCCGGCATCTGCAGCAACCTCAACACCAACCACGACCCGCTGATCCACATGTACCAGCGCGCCCGCGCGGTGCGCGGCGTCAAGAAGATCCTGATCGCCTCGGGCCTGCGCTACGACCTGGCGGTGCGCAGCCCGGCCTATGTGAAGGAGCTGGTCACCCACCACGTTGGCGGCTACCTGAAGATCGCGCCCGAGCACACCGAGGAGGGCCCGCTGAGCAAGATGATGAAGCCCGGCATCGGCAGCTACGACCGCTTCAAGCAGATGTTCGAGAAATTCAGCGCCGAGGCCGGCAAGAAGCAGTACCTGATCCCTTACTTCATCGCCGCCCACCCCGGCACCCGCGACGAAGACATGATGAACCTGGCGATCTGGCTGAAGCAGAACGGCTTCAAGGCCGACCAGGTGCAGACCTTCTACCCCAGCCCGATGGCCACCGCCACCGCGATGTACCACACCGACCTGAACCCGCTGCGCGGCATCAGCCGCGACCCGGCGCGCGCCGAACGGGTGGACACCGTGCGTGGCGAAAAGCGGCGCCGACTGCACAAGGCCTTTCTGCGCTACCACGACCCGGCAAACTGGCCGCTGCTGCGCGATGCGCTGATGGCGATGGGCCGCGCCGACCTGATCGGCAACGGCAAGCAGCACCTGATCCCCAGCTTCCAGCCAGCCGGCACGGCGGGTGCGGGCCGGCCCAAGTGGCCCGAGCCGACCGAGTCCAGCCAGGCCGCCAAGGAGTCCATGGACGCCAAGGCCGTGTCGCCGCGCCGCGGCAGCTTGCTGACCCAGCACACCGGCCTGCCGCCGCGCGCCACTGGCGGGTCCGCCAGGCCCTCGGCAGCCAGGCCGGCGGCATCCGGGCGCAAGCCGGCTCCGGCAGGCCGCTCGCCCGCACGCGGCGGTAAGCGGGGCTGACGCGGCTGACCGGGCAGACAGGGCAGACAGGGCCGAGTCCTCGGTGGCCTGTCGCGCCAGCCGCGGCACCTGCTTTTCCGCCACCAGCGGGGCCCCTTCGGCAAAGCCGAATGGCGCCGATCCGGCGTCTTGGGCAGACTGAAGGGTCTCACCTCAGCCCCCTGCCCATGACGCCTTCCACCCCCGGCATCCAGGTCCGACACCAGCAGGCGCTGGACGACGGCCTCTTTCTGATCCAGCGCTGCACCGCTTGCAGCCGCCATGTCTACTTCCCGCGCGAGCTTTGCCCGCATTGCGGCGCGTTGGCCCCGGCGCTGGTGGCGCCGGCCGGCCCCGGCACGGTGGCCGCCGTCACCACGCTGCACCGCAAGGCCGAGCAGGGCGGCAGCTACCACGTCTGCCTGGTCGACCTGGACGAAGGCGTGCGGCTGATGAGCCGGGTGGAGGGTTTGGCCCCCGAAGCGGTGACGATCGGCCTGCGGGTCACCGCCCGGGTGCAGGTCAAGGACGGCAAGGGCCTGGTGGTGTTCGACCCGCTGAGCGCCGAGGTGGCCGCATCAGCTGCCCCGGGAGCGCGCCCATGAACACCCCCATCAGCGCCCCGATGAAAGCCCTGCGCGGCAGCGCCGCGATCGCCGGCATCGGCCTGTTCGGCAACGGCGAGACCCCTGGCTACACCGACATGGAACTGCTGGCCATCGCCGCCCACCGCGCGGTGGCCGACGCCGGCCTGACGATGGCCGACATCGACGGCCTCTGCACCGCCAGCGTGCTGAGCACGATGTGGCCGATGCCGGTGATCGAGTACCTGGGGCTCAACCCCAGCTTCATCGACGGCACCATGCTGGGCGGCAGCAGCTTCATCGCCCACCTGATGCCGGCGATGCTGGCGCTGGCCGCCGGCCAGTGCAACGCGGTGCTGGTCTGCTATGGCAGCACCCAGCGCAGCGGCACGATGAACCGCGCCGCGGTGGCAGCGGCCCGCCGCCAGATGGACCCGCAGCCCTACGAGATGCCGTACGACCCGGTGTTTCCGGTGGCGGCTTACGCGCTGGCCGCGTCGCGCCACATGGCGACCTACGGCACCACGCGGCGCCAGCTGGCCGAAGTGGCGGTGGCCGCCCGCGGCTGGGCGCAGAAGAACCCCGACGCCTTCGAGCGCGGCCCGCTGAGCATCGACGACGTGCTGAAGGCCCGCATGATCGCCAGCCCGCTGACCGTGCGCGACTGCTGCCTGGTCACCGACGGCGCCGGCGCCTTCGTGCTGGTGCGCAGCGACCGCGCCAAGACGTTGCCGAAAGCGCCGATCCACGTGCTGGGCACCGCCACCGCCTGCTGGAACCGGCAGATCTCGGCGATGCCCGACCTGACCGTCACCGCCGCCAGCCAGAGCGGCGCGACCGCTTTCGCGATGGCCGGCCTGAGCGCGAAAGACGTGCAGGTGGCCGAGCTGTACGACGCCTTCACCATCAACACCATCCTGTTCCTCGAAGACCTGGGCTTCTGCGCCAAGGGCGAGGGTGGCGCGTTTGTCGACAACGGCGGCATCGCACCGGGCGGTCGGCTGCCGGTCAACACCAACGGCGGCGGCCTGAGCTGCACCCACCCCGGCATGTACGGCATCTTCGCGCTGATCGAGGCGGTGCAGCAGCTGCGCGGCGAGGCTGGCGAGCGCCAGGTGCCGGGCGTTCAGGTGGCGCTGGCGCATGGCAACGGCGGCACCTTGTCGAGCCAGGCCACCGCGATCCTGGGCACCGCCGACACGCTGTGAGGCCTGCCCGATGATCCACGGCGAAGACACCGCACAAGCCCTGGCCGACAGCGTGGCGCGCTTCGTGCGCGAGCGGCGCAACCTGTGCGAGCGGCGATAGCGGGCACGGTCTCGTCAACGGCAGCCCGCGCTGCATCACCAACGCGCGGCGCTGAGCCTGGGCAAACCGATCAGGCAGGGCGCAGCGACCAGGCCCGGATCAGCGCATGCAGCCGATCCAGCCCGTCGGTCAACGCCGCCGGGCCGGGCTGCAGGATCAGCGGTGATTTGACCTCGTGCAGCTCACCGTCGCGCACCGCCGGCACGCCGGCCCAGCCGGGGCGGGCAGCCACCCGCTCGGGGCGGAACTTCTTGCCGCACCACGAGCCGATGATCAGGTCGGGTGCGGCGGCGATCACCTCGGCCGGGTCGGCCACGATGCGGTCGCGGCCCAACGAGGCCAGCGCCCGCTGCGGAAAGATGTCGTCGCCGCCGGCCACGCCCACCAACTCGCTGACCCAGCGGATCGCGCTGATCGCCGGCTCGTCCCATTCCTCGAAGTACACCCGGGGCCGACGTGGCAGCGCAGCGGCGGCCTGGCGCACCGCATCGACATGGGCGGCCAGCCGGTCGGCGTAGGCGCTGGCCTCGTCGGCCACGCCCACCAGCGCCCCCAATCGGCGCACGTAGCCGAGGATGCCGGCGATCGAACGGTGGTTGCTGATCCAGACCTCGACGCCGGCGCGGATCAGCGCGGCGGCGATGTCGGCCTGCATGTCCGAGAAACCGATCGCCAGGTCGGGCTGCAAGGCCAGGATCTTGTCGACCTTGGCGCTGGTGAAGGCACTGACCCGCGGTTTTTCGTGCCGCGCCTGCGGCGGCCGCACGGTGAAGCCCGAAATGCCGACGATGCGGTGCTGCTGGCCCAGCGCGTACAACACCTCGGTGGGTTCTTCGGTCAGGCAGACGATGCGTTGGGGCAGGGTGCTCATGTAGGGGATTCTCGTCGGCTGCCGCCAGCCGGCGGATTTGCGTCACGTCGTGCCGCTTTTGCCCCGGTTCGCCGCAATCGGACGTGATACAAATATCGCACTCAAAGCCAAGTCAGCGCCACCCGGGAGGCGCCTTGAACGCCTTGGCCTACCTTATCGATGCCGTGACCCTGCCCCTGGTGCTGATCGTCGACGACAACCCCGAGAACCTGACGGTGATCGGCGAATTGCTGCAGCCCGGCCACGCGGTGCGGGCGGCCAATTCAGGCCTGCGTGCGCTGCGGCTGGCGCGGCTGGCGCCGCAGCCCGACCTGATCCTGCTCGACGTGATGATGCCCGAGATGGACGGCTACGCGGTGCTGCAGCAGCTGCGCGAGCACCCCGAGACGGCCGACATTCCAGTCATCTTCCTGACCGCGCTGAACGGCTCGGACGACGAAGAGCGGGGCCTGGTGAAGGGCGCGATGGACTACATCACCAAGCCGATCCGCCCGACCATCCTGTTGGCCCGGGTGCGCACCCAGCTGGAGCTGAAGCAGGCGCGCGACCTGATGCGCCACCGCAACCAGTGGTTGGAGGCCGAAGTCAACCGGCGCATGGCCGAGAACCAGCGCATCCAGGACGTGACCATCCACGCGCTGGCCCGGCTGGCCGAGACCCGCGACAACGAGACCGGCAACCACATCCTGCGCACCCAGGAGTACGTGCGCCAGCTGGCCCGTCAGCTGCAGCGCAACCCGCGTTTTGCCGACCTCATCGACGACCAGCTGGTGGCCTTGCTGGCCAAGTCGGCGCCGTTGCACGACATCGGCAAGGTCGGCATTCCCGACCGTGTGCTGCTCAAGCCGGGCAAGCTGGACGCTGCCGAGTGGGCGATCATGAAGACCCATGCGCAGCTGGGCGCCGATGCGCTGGAGCATGCCGAACGCGATGTGGCCCATCCGGTGGCGTTCTTGCAGTGCGCCAAGCAGATCGCGCGCAGCCACCACGAGCGCTGGGACGGCAGCGGCTACCCTGACGGGCTGGCCGGCGAGGCAATCCCGCTGCCGGCGCGGCTGATGGCGCTGGCCGACGTCTACGACGCGCTGATATCGCAACGGGTCTACAAGCCGCCGTTTTCACACGAGCGGGCCTGCAGCATGATCGTGGCCGAGCGCGGCCGGCACTTCGATCCCGACGTGGTCGATGCCTTCATCGACTGCCACGCCGACCTGCACGCCGTGGCGCTGCGCTTCGCCGACGACGCCCGCACGCTGGCCGAGGCGGCCGCGGCGTTGCTGCCATTGCCCGCCTGAGAGCTTGAGAGTTTTTCGATCATGCCCGCTCACCACCCCGGGCACGCTCGAATTCCTCTCAACCTCTGAGGCCGGCATGCCGCAAGACCATCGGTCCGGCCTGCCGGCGATGCCGCTGTCGGCGCCATCGCAGCCGCTGCCGTCCGTGCCGGTTGCTTCGCCCGCGGCAGCCCCAGAGCCCGACGCGGCGCGGGCGCAGGCCTGGCGCAGCATCCTCGTCGAGCAGGCCCAGGACGCGGTCTACGTGCTCGACGAGCAGGGCCGGGTGTTGGAGGCCAACGCCGCCTTTGCCCGGTTGCTGGGCTGTCCGCCCGAGGCCGCGCTGCAGCTTCGCCTGTGGCAGTGGGATGTCGACCACCCGCAGCCCCGCGCGGCCGAGGTGCTGGCCCGCAGCGAGCCAATCTTCGCCCGCTTCGAATCTCATTGGCGGCGCGCTGACGGCACGCTGCGCCTGGTCGAGTCGCGCATCCACCGCATCCAGCAGGGCGGCGGCCGGCTGGTCTTCTGCATCAGCCGCGACATCACCGACCAGCGCGCCGACGACCTGGCGCTGCGCACCAGCGAGCAGCGCCTGGGCCTGGCGCTGTCGGCCGCCGGCATGGGCGTGTGGGATTGGGATCTGCAGACCCGCAGGGTGCAGCTCTCGCCGGAGGCCTGGCAGTTGCTGGGGCCGCGCCCGGGGACCACGGCACCGCGCTCGCTGACGGCACCGCGCGCGCTGGATGCGTCGAGGGTGCTGGACCACCTGCACCCCGACGACCGTGCCGGCTTCGTGGCGGCCGTCCGTGCCACGGTGGATCAGCAGCGACCGCTGGCGGTCGAATGCCGCCGCTTGCGGGCCGATGGCAGCCTCCAGTGGCTGGCCTGCACCGGCTTGCTGCAGCACGACGAAGCGGGCACACCGCTGCGGGTGATCGGCACCGTCAAGGATGTCAGCGCACGCCGCCAGGCCGATGCTGCGCTGCAGGCCAGCCAGGGCCGGCTGGCGGTGGCGCTGGCCGCCGGCCGCATGGGCGTCTGGGAGTGGCCGCTGCAGGACAGCACCCTGTGGTGCAGCACCGAGGTCTTCAGCATTTTCGGGCTGCCAGCGCCGGGGCCCGGTGGCGGGCCGTTGCACGTGGCCGCGGTGGTCGATTGCCTGCACCCGGACGATGCGCCTGTGCTGCAGGCCACCACCCAGCAGGCATTGGAGAACGGCGGCGAGTTCGTCGTCGAGCTGCGCCTGGCGCCCCGGCCGGGTGTCCAACGCTGGGTCGAAGACCGCGCCCGGCTGGAGCGCGACGCCGACGGCCAGCCGCTGCGCCTGGTGGGCACGCTCAGCGACATCACCGACCGCAAGTGTGCCGAGGGCGCCCTGCGCGAGAGCGAGCGCCGCCTCGGCATGGCCTTGTCCGCCAGCGGCCTGCATGTCTGGATCTGGGACCTGGTGACCGAGCAGCTGCGCTGGTCGGCGCGCTGCGCCCAGTCGCTGGGCCGCGACCCGGCGTTGACTGCCGACGACGAGCTCAGTGCGGCCGATGCGATGGCGCAGGTGCACCCTGAGGACCGGGCCATCTTCCTGGCCGCCCGCCACGAGGCGGTGCATGGCAGCGGCGTGTTTGCGGGTGATTTCCGGGTCACCGGCTACGACGGCCAGCTGCGCTGGCTGCGCGATCGCGGCGTGCTCGAGCGCGACGCCGACGGCCGGCCGCTGCGCCTGCTGGGCACGATGCTCGACATCACCGCGCAGCGCGAGGTCGAGCGCCGCTTGCGCGACGATGCCACCCGCCGCCGGGTGATGGTGGACCGCTCGCCCGACGGCGTGGTGGTTTACCGGCCCGATGGCTCGGTGCAGGAAGCCAATGCCGCCTTTGCCCGCCTGACCGATTACCAGGCCGACGAAGTCGTGGCGCTGCACCTCTGGGAGATCGACGCCCACCTGAGCCGCGAGCAGGCCCTGGCCCTGCTCGGCAACTTGACGACGGGCACCGAACCGACGCTGATGCTGCGCCAGATTCGGCGCAAGGACGGCAGCCTGATCGCGGTCGAGATCAACGCCAACTGCATGGTGCTGGACGACCGCACGCTGTACTGCTGCGTCTGCCGCGATGTCACCGAACGCCTGGCAGTGGCCGATGCGCTGGTCGCCAGCGAGGCCCGCTACCGGGCCACCTTCGAGAACTCGGCTGTCGGCATCGCCGAGCACACGCTGGACGGCCGCTGGCTCAGCGCCAACCCGCGCATCTGCGAAATCACCGGCTACGACCATGCGACGCTGATGCAGCTGGACCACCGGCAACTCGACCACCCCGAAGACCTGTCGGACGACAGCGCTGTCCAGCGCCGCCTGCTGATCGACAAGCTGGCCTCGGTGCGGGTGGAGAAGCGTTACCGGCGGCGCGACGGCGGCACGGTGTGGGTCGCATGCACCAGCTCATTGGTACGCAGCCGCGACGGTCAACCCCAGCACTTTGTTTCTATCGTCGAGGACATCACCGAGCGCAAGCGCATCGAGGCCGAACTGGCCGACCACCGCCATCACCTGGAGGCGCTGGTCGAGCAGCGCACCGCCGAACTGCAGGCGGCGATGCACGCGCAGGCCGCCAGCGAGCACTTCCTGCGCTCGATCGCCGACAACCTGCCCGACCTGGTGGGTTACTGGGACGCCGCGCGGGTGCTGCGTTTTGCCAACCGGCCCTACCAGGCCTGGTACGCCGGCGGCCGCCAGTTGGTGGGCATCGACCGCAAAACGATGTTCGGCGACCCTGTTGACGACGCCGGCGAGAAGGCTTTTGCCGCCGCCCTGGGCGGCGAGCCGCAGCACTTCGAATACGACCTGCCCAACCGCCGCGGCGAACGGCGGATGTCCTGGATCCACTACATGCCCGATTGGCAGGGCGGCCAGGTGGTCGGCCTGTTCGTGCTGGTCTCCGACATCAGTGTGATGAAGCGGGCCGAACTTCGGCTGCAGGCGCTGAATGAAGAACTGACCACCGCCCGCGACCGCGCCGAGACAGCCAACCGCGCCAAGTCGGCCTTCCTGGCCAACATCAGCCACGAGATCCGCACGCCGATGAACGCCATCATCGGCCTGACGCACCTGATGCGCCGCGACCAGGGCGACGACATCGCCCAGGAACGTCTGGGCAAGGTGTCGGACGCGGCGCACCACCTGCTGGACGTCATCAACGACGTGCTCGACCTGAGCAAGATCGAGTCGGGCAAGATGCAACTCGGCCTGACCGACTTTTCGGTCGCCGCGGTGCTGCAGCGGGCCTGCTCGATGGTGGCCGACAGTGCCCGCAGCAAGGGCTTGCAGCTGGCGTTGCAGCAGGAAGGCTTGCCGCAGATGCTGCGCGGCGACCCCACCCGGGTCGCGCAGGCGCTGCTCAACCTGATGAGCAACGCGGTGAAGTTCACCCACCACGGCGGCATCTTGCTGCGCTGCACGAGCGAAGCAGACGGTGACGACCGTGACGACCGTGACGAGCGTGACGACGGTGACGACGGTGACAACGGCGACGACAAGGCCGTCCGGCTGCGGTTTGCCGTGCACGACACCGGTCCGGGCGTGCCGGCCGACAAGCTGCCCAGCCTGTTCGATGCGTTCGAGCAAGCCGACAGCTCCACCACCCGCCGCTACGGCGGCACCGGCCTGGGGCTGGCCATCACCCGGCGGCTGGCCCGCATGATGGGTGGCGAGGCCGGCGCACAGAGCGTGCTGGGCGAGGGCAGCTGCTTCTGGTTCACTGCCCGCTTCGCGCCGGCCCATCGCGACTCGTTGCCCGATGCCGCTGCCGGCGACGGACCCGTCGGCACGGCGCTGGCCGGCCTGCCGCGTCACGCCGCCGATCCCGGTCTGCCCTGGACCAATGAGCTGGCTTTTCGCAACCGCCACCGTGGCGCCCGCGTGCTGCTGGCCGAGGACAACCCGATCAACCAGGAGGTCGCCTGTGAACTGCTGAGCGCCGTCGAACTGGTGGTCGACGTGGCCGGCAACGGCGAAGAAGCCCTGCGGCTGGCCGCCCGCCACGACTACGACCTGGTGCTGATGGACATGCAGATGCCGGTGATGGACGGCCTGGAAGCCGCCCGCCGCCTGCGTGCGACGGCCCGCCATGCCCGCACGCCCATCCTGGCGATGACCGCCAATGCTTTCGGCGACGACCGCCAGGCTTGCCTGGACGCCGGCATGGACGACCACCTGGCCAAGCCGGTCGACCCGGCGCTGCTCTACGACATGGTCGGTCGGTGGCTGTCCGACACGCGGGCTTGCGCGCTGGACGCGATGTCGGGCAAGGCGGCGGGTGCGTTGATCAACACCGGCTGCAACGCCGACACCGGCGACGACACAGCGTCGTCAGCACCGCGGTCGACGGTCCCGGCACCGCCCCCGCCGCTCGATTTTTCCGGCATCCCCGGGCTGGTGATGGCGCGTGCGCTGTTGTTCCTGCCGGGCCGCGACGAGATCTACGCCCGGGTGCTGCGCCAGTTCATCAGCCACTACAGCGGTGGCTTGGCCGGGTTGGATGTCCTGACCCAGGCCAGGCATTGGACCGAGGCCGGGCGTGCGCTGCATGGCCTGCGTGGCGCCTGCGGTGCCGTGGGTGCGGTCGATCTGGTGAGCCGATGCGAGGTGCTGGAAAACCGTGTGCAGGCCCTGGCCGACGGCGTGGCCGATGCCGCCGACGCCGCCGCCGTGCCCGAAGGCCTGGCGAATTTGCAGCTGGCGCTGCAGTCGCTGGTGTCGACCATCGGCGTGCGACTGGACCGCAGAGACCGCATCGCCGCCCAAGGGCCCACGGTGGACATGGCCGGTTTCGAGGCCGCGCTCGACCAACTCCAGGCCCTGCTGCAGATGGCCGATTTCAGCGCGTGCGCCGAACACCGCAAGATCGAACCGATGCTGCGCCAGGCCTTCGGCGACGCCGCTGCCCGCGGCATCGAGCTGCCTTTGCGGCGCCACGACTACGACGCCGCGCTGGCGGCCTTGCAGGCGCTGCGCCGCGGACATGCCGGCGCGCCGGGTCAGTAGCGGTAGACGCCGCGGCCGGTCTTGCGGCCCAGCCAGCCCGCAGCCACCATCTCCTTGAGCAGCGGGCAGGGCCGGTACTTCGAGTCGGCGAACTC
This sequence comes from Burkholderiales bacterium, assembly GCA_038211805.1. Taxonomy (GTDB): domain Bacteria; phylum Pseudomonadota; class Gammaproteobacteria; order Burkholderiales; family Burkholderiaceae_C; genus Pseudaquabacterium. The sequence continues at coordinate 15,425 of JBBQVF010000094.1, forward strand.
CTCGACGTAGACGCTCATCACCGCCAGGCAGACGTCGAGCCCGATCATGTCGGCCAGCGCCAGCGGCCCGATCGGGTGGTTGCAGCCCAGCTTCATGCCGGCGTCGATGTCTTCGGCGGTGGCCAGGCCTTCGGCCAGCACGAAGAAGGCCTCGTTGACCATCGGGATCAGGATGCGGTTGACGACGAAGCCCGGCGCGTTCTTCACCGTCACCGGTGTCTTGCCCAGGCGCTGCGCCATCTGCATCACGGCGGCGTGGGTGGCATCACTGGTCTGCAGGCCGCGGATCACCTCGACCAGCGCCATCATCGTCACCGGGTTGAAGAAGTGCATGCCGATGAAACGGTCGGGCCGCTGGGTGGCGGCCGCCAGCTTGGTGATCGAGATGCTGCTGGTGTTGGTGGCCACCAGCGTGTCGGGCGGCAGCATGGCGTCGAGCTGGGCCAGGATCTTGCGCTTCAGGCCTTCGCTCTCGGTCGCCGCCTCGATCACCAGCTGGGTCGGCAGCAGCAGCGCGTAGTCGGTGCCCACGCGGATGCGGGCCAGCGCCGCCACCTGCGCATCGAGCGTCAGCTTGCCCTTTTTCACCAGTCGGTCCAGGCTGGTGGCCACGGCGGCCAGGCCGCGCTGCACGGCGGCCTCGTCGATGTCCACCATCACCACGTCGAGCCCGCTGACCGCGCAAGCCTGCGCGATGCCGTTGCCCATGGTGCCGGCGCCGATGACGCCGATGGTCTGGATGTCCATGCCTTGCTCCTGCCTTGATTGTTGCGGTGCAGCAGCTTAACCGTCGCCATGCCCGACCGACGATGCGCGCGCGACGCTGCCATCGGGTGTGCCACCGATGGTGCGGGGCAGCGCTGGGCACAGATCATCGACAGATCCCCGATCCAACAGGAAACATCCCCATGAACATGCCTCCGTTTCGTGCCGATCAGGTCGGCAGCCTGCTGCGCCCGGCCGCGCTGTCTGACACCCGCGCCCGCTGGCGTGCCGGCGAGGTCGACACTGCCACCTTGCGCACTGCCGAGGATGCGGCGATCGCCGAGGCCGTGCGCCGCCAGCGCGACTGTGGCCTGTTGTCGATCACCGATGGTGAATTCCGCCGCGACTGGTGGCATCTCGACTTCCTGGCCCAGCTCGACGGCGTGACCCTGGTCGACAACGGCGGCCAGAAGTTCAGGATCGCAGGCCAGAGCGAGCAGCCGCCGATCGCCTCGGTCACCGGCCGCATCGGCTGCAGCGCGCCGATCATGGCCGACCATTTCCGCTATCTGGCCGGCGTGGTGGCCCAGGCGGGCGGTGTGGGCGCGGTGGCCAAGATGACGATCCCGTCGCCGTCGATGCTGCACCTGCGTGGCGGCCGGGCAGCAATCTCGCGCGAGGTCTACCCTGATCTCGACGCCTTCTGGCACGACGTGGCCGCGGCCTACCGCGTGGCCATCGGCCACCTGGCCGACGCCGGCTGCCGTTACCTGCAGTTGGACGACATCACCTTCGCCTACCTCTGCGACCCGAAAATCCAGCAGAACTGCCGCGACAACGGCGACGACCCCGCCGCGCTGCCAAGGCGCTACGCCGAGGTCATCAACGCCGCGCTGGTCGATCGGCCGCAGGACATGGTGGTCACCATCCACACCTGCCGCGGCAACTTCAAGAGCGCATGGGTCGCCGAGGGCGGTTACGACCCGGTGGTCGAAGCGATGTTCTCGACCACGGTGGACGGCTGGTTCATGGAGTTCGACAACGCGCGTGCCGGCGGCTTCGAGCCGCTGCGCAAGCTGCCGGCCGGCAAGCAGGTGGTGCTGGGCCTGGTGACGACCAAGCAGGGTGCGCTGGAGACGGTCGACACGCTGGTGCGCCGCATCGAGGAGGCCGCCAAGGTGGTGCCACTCGACCAGCTGTGCCTGTCGCCGCAATGCGGTTTCTCCAGCACCCACCACGGCAATGCGCTGTCAGTGGATGACCAGTGGCGCAAGCTGGAGCGGGTGGTGGAGGTGGCGCGGCGGGTGTGGGGTTGAGCCTCGGCGGCAAGCGGCTCGTTGCTGTCGTTGCCGAATACCCGCTTTTCACTGTTCGGCGCAGCGCGCCAGGCGGTACCCGGCGGCGTCGCTGGCTGGGTCGGTCGGCGCTGCGCACCGACTCCGCTGTGGCCCGTGGCCAGAGGCCCCGGGCC
>JBBQVF010000095.1:0-17293 GCA_038211805.1 Burkholderiales bacterium
CGACAAGAACAAGCCGCTGTTCAACTACTTCAAGCAGCTGTTCGCCCAGGTGACCAACCCGCCGATCGACCCGATCCGCGAGGCCATCGTGATGAGCCTGAACAGCTTCATCGGCCCCAAGCCCAACCTGCTGGACATCAATGCGGTGAACCCGCAGATGCGGCTGGAAGTGAACCAGCCGGTGCTCGATTTCGACGACATGGCGCGCTTGCGCGGCATCGAGCAGGCCACCGGCGGCAAGTTCAAGCCCTACGAGCTCGACATCACCTACCCGCTGGCCTGGGGCAACGAGGGGGTGGAAGCCAAGCTGGCGTCGCTGTGTGCCGAAGCGGTCGATGCCATCCACGGCGGCCACAACATCCTGATCATCACTGACCGCCGCATGGGCCGCGACAACGTCGCCATTCCCGCGCTGCTGGCGCTGTCGGCCGTGCACCACCACTTGGTGCGCGAAGGCCAACGCACCACCGCCGGCCTGGTGGTCGAGACCGGCTCGGCCCGTGAGGTGCACCACTTCGCGGTGCTGGCCGGTTACGGCGCCGAGGCGGTGCACCCCTACCTGGCGATGGAGACGCTGGCCGCGCTGCATGTCGATCTGCCGGGTGACCTGTCGGCCGAGAAGGCGATCTACAACTACGTCAAGGCCATCGGCAAGGGCCTGTCGAAGATCATGTCCAAGATGGGCGTGAGCACCTACATGTCGTATTGCGGCTCGCAGCTGTTCGAGGCCATCGGCCTCGAAAAGACCTTCGTGCAGAAGTACTTCCGCGGCACCGCAAGCCAAGTCGGCGGCATTGGCGTGTTCGAGGTGGCCGAAGAGGCGCTGCGCACCCACCGTGCCGCCTTCGGCAGCGACCCGGTGCTGGCCAGCATGCTGGACGCGGGCGGTGAATACGCCTGGCGCACGCGCGGCGAAGAGCATATGTGGACGCCCGACGCCATCGCCAAGCTGCAACACGCCGCACGATCGGGCCAGTTCGACACCTACAAGGAATACGCCCAGCTCATCAACGACCAGAGCAAGCGCCATGTCACGCTGCGCGGGCTGTTCGAGTTCAAGCTCGACCCCAGCCGCGCGATCCCGCTGGAACAGGTGGAATCGGCGGCGGACATCGTCAAGCGTTTCGCCACCGGCGCGATGTCGCTGGGCTCGATCAGCACCGAGGCGCACAGCACGCTGGCCATCGCGATGAACCGCATCGGCGGCAAGAGCAACACCGGCGAAGGCGGTGAAGACCCGGCGCGTTACCGCAACGAGCTGAAGGGCATCAAGATCACCGCCGGCACGTTGGTCAGCGACGTGATCGGCGCCAAGGTCATCGAAGCCGACTACGAATTGAAAGACGGCGACAGCCTGCGCAGCAAGATCAAGCAGGTGGCCTCGGGCCGGTTCGGCGTGACCACCGAATACCTGGTGTCGGCCGACCAGATCCAGATCAAGATGGCCCAGGGTGCCAAGCCGGGCGAGGGCGGCCAGCTGCCCGGCGGCAAGGTCAGCGACTACATCGGCATGCTGCGCTACAGCGTGCCGGGTGTCGGCCTGATCAGCCCGCCGCCGCACCACGACATCTACTCGATCGAAGACCTGGCGCAGCTGATCCACGACCTGAAGAACGCCAACCCGCGCGCCAGCGTCAGCGTCAAGCTGGTGTCGGAAGTGGGCGTGGGCACCATCGCCGCGGGCGTGACCAAGTGCAAGGCCGACCACATCGTGATCGCCGGCCATGACGGCGGCACCGGCGCGTCGCCCTGGTCGTCGATCAAGCATTGCGGCACGCCCTGGGAACTGGGCCTGGCCGAGACCCAGCAGACGCTGGTGCTCAACCGCCTGCGCGGCCGCGTGCGGGTGCAGGCCGACGGCCAGATGAAGACCGGCCGCGACGTGGTGGTGGGCGCGCTGCTGGGCGCCGACGAGTTCGGCTTTGCGACCGCGCCGCTGGTGGTCGAGGGCTGCATCATGATGCGCAAGTGCCACTTGAACACCTGCCCGGTGGGCGTGGCCACCCAAGACCCGCTGCTGCGCAAGAAGTTTGCCGGCAAGCCCGAGCATGTCGTCAACTACTTCTTCTTCGTCGCTGAAGAGGCGCGCCTGATCATGGCGCAGCTGGGCATCGCCAAGTTCGACGACCTGATCGGCCGCGCCGACCTGCTCGACACCAAGAAGGGCATTGCGCACTGGAAGGCCAAGGGGCTGGATTTCAGCCGCGTCTTCCACCAGCCCGAGGTGGCCGCCGACGTGCCGCGCTTCCATGTCGAGAACCAGGACCACGGCCTGGAGCGTGCGCTCGACGTCACGCTGATCGAGAAGTGCCAGCCCGCCATCCTGCGCGGCGAGAAGGTGCAGTTCATGCAGGACACGCGCAACGTCAACCGCTCGGTCGGCGCGATGCTGTCGGGCGAGCTGATCCGCCACCGCCCCGAAGGCCTGCCCGACCACACCATCTTCATGCAGATGGAAGGCACCGGCGGCCAGAGCTTCGCGGCCTTCCTGGCCAAGGGCATCACCCAGTACCTGATCGGTGACGCCAACGACTACACCGGCAAGGGCCTGTCGGGCGGGCGGGTGGTGGTGCGGCCCAGCATCGATTTCCGTGGTGATTCGACCAAGAACATCATCATCGGCAACACCGCGCTGTACGGCGCCACCAGCGGCGAGGCGTTTTTCCGCGGCGTGGCGGGTGAGCGCTTCGCGGTGCGGCTGTCCGGCGCCACTGCGGTGGTCGAAGGCACGGGCGACCACGGTTGTGAAGATATGACCGGCGGCACGGCGGTGGTGCTGGGCAAGACCGGCCGCAACTTTGCGGCCGGCATGTCGGGCGGCATCGCCTATGTCTACGACGAGGACGGCCTGTTCGCCAAGCGCTGCAACCCGGCGATGGTCTCGCTGGTCAAGGTGCTGGCGGCCGACGAGCAGGTGGCCACCGTCGACCGCGCGGTCTGGCACCACGGCCAGGCCGATGAAGACCTGCTGAAGGCGCTGATCGAGCAGCACCACAGCTGGACCGGCAGCTTGCGTGCGCGCGAGATCCTGGACGACTGGACCAGCGCCCGCGGCAAGTTCGTCAAGGTCTTCCCCAACGAGTACAAGCGCGCGCTGGGCGAGATCAACGCGGCGAAGCTGGCGAGTGTGGCGAGCGCGGTGACCGCGGTGAATGCAGCGAACGCAGCAAACACCGCCAAGAGCGAAGCCCTCGCCAAGGCCAAGGGCGAGGTCGGGCAGCCCGCCGTGCCCGCCAAGTGATCTGACGCGCGATCTGACGCACGATCTGACCCACACGCATCGACAGGAACAGCATCATGGGAAAAGTCACCGGCTTCATGGAGTTCGAGCGCGTGGAAGAGGGCTACGAGCCCGTGCCCCAGCGCGTCAAGAACTACAAGGAATTCGTCATTGGCCTGAACAACGACCAGGCCCGGGTGCAGGCCGCGCGCTGCATGGACTGCGGCACGCCGTTCTGCAACAGCGGTTGCCCGGTCAACAACATCATCCCGGACTTCAACGACCTGGTGTATCGCAATGATTGGCACAACGCCATCACCGTGCTGCACAGCACCAACAACTTCCCCGAGTTCACCGGCCGCATCTGCCCGGCGCCTTGTGAAGCCGCCTGCACGCTCAACGTCAACGACGACGCGGTGGGCATCAAGAGCATCGAACACGCGATCATCGACCGCGCCTGGGCCGAAGGCTGGGTCACGCCGATGCTGCCCGCCGAGAAGACCGGCAAGACCGTGGCCGTGGTCGGCAGCGGCCCGGCCGGGCTGGCCGAAGCGCAACAACTGGCGCGGGTGGGCCACAGCGTCACGGTGTTCGAGAAGAACAGCCGCATCGGCGGCCTGCTGCGCTACGGCATCCCCGACTTCAAGATGGAAAAGAGCCACATCGACCGCCGAGTAGTGCAGATGGAAGCCGAGGGCGTCATCTTCAAGACCGGCGTGCTGGTCGGTGCCTGGCCTACTGAAGGGGTCAGCAGCAAAGTCACCAACGACGCCAAGACCACCATCACCGCGGACGAATTGAAGGCGCAGTTCGACGCTGTTGTCTTGTCGGGTGGTTCCGAGCAGAGCCGCGACCTGCCGGTGCCCGGCCGCGAACTGGACGGCGTGCATTTCGCGATGGAATTCTTGCCGCTGCAGAACAAGGTGAACGCCGGCGACAAGTTGAAAGGGCAGATCCTGGCCACCGGCAAGCATGTGATCGTGATCGGCGGTGGCGACACCGGCAGCGATTGCGTGGGCACCAGCAACCGGCATGGCGCGGCCAGCGTGACCCAGTTCGAGGTGATGCCGATGCCGCCCGAGCACGAGAACAAGCCGCTGGTCTGGCCCTACTGGCCGACCAAACTGCGCACCAGCAGCAGCCACGACGAGGGTTGCACCCGCGAGTTCGCCATTGCCACGAAAGAGTTTGTCGCCGGCACCGGCAAGGACAAGGGCCGCATCGTCGGCCTGAAGACAGTGCACATCGAGCTGAAAGACGGCAAGTTCGTTGAGATCGCCGGCACCGAGAAAGAGCACAAGGCCGACCTGGTGCTGCTGGCGATGGGCTTTACCAACCCCGTGGCGACGGTGCTCGACGCCTTCGGCGTGGCCCGTGACAACCGTGGCAACGCCCGCGCCCACACCGACGAGGGCGGCTACCGCACCAACGTCGACAAGGTGTTCACCGCCGGCGACATGCGTCGCGGCCAGAGCCTGGTGGTGTGGGCCATCCGCGAAGGCCGGCAGGCTGCGCGCGAGGTGGATGCCAGCCTGATGGGCAGCAGCACACTGCCGCGTTGACGGCATCGCAGTCTGTGCAGCGCGGTCCACGGGGCGCTGCGGGCTACAAGGTTGACGTGGCCCGCGTCTTGCGCCCCCGCAAGGATGCGCTGAATTTGTGGCCGGTTCATAAAGCTTTACCAGCCTGAATCAGTGCTATCCCGGAGCACCCGGACCTGCGTGCGACAATTTCCGATTGTTTCACTCTGGCCTGCCGCGGCTGGGCGACGCCTGTTGGCCGCCCGCTTGGTGCACCGCAACGCCCCCTTGAGCGCCGACACGCTGATCGAGATCGACCATGTCACGTTTGGCTACGACACCAGTCGCACCATCCTGAATGACGTCAGCCTGCGCTTTGCGCGGGGCAAGGTCACGGCCGTGCTGGGCGGGTCGGGCTGCGGCAAGACCACCTTGCTGCGGTTGATCGGCGGTGTGCATCCGGCCACCCGCGGCCGGGTGGTGTTCGACGGCGAGGTCATCGACACCCGCAACCGGCCGCAGCTCTACCGCCTGCGGCGCCGGCTGGGCATGCTGTTCCAGTTCGGTGCGCTGTTCACCGACCTGACGGTGTTCGACAACGTGGCCTTCCCGCTGCGCGAGATGACCGACCTGCCCGAGCCGCTGATTCACGACATCGTGCTGATGAAGCTCAACGCGGTCGGCCTGCGCGGCGCCGCCGGCTTGAAGATCGCCGAGGTGTCGGGCGGCATGGCGCGGCGCATCGCGCTGGCCCGCGCCATCGCGCTCGACCCCGAACTGATCATGTACGACGAGCCCTTCGCCGGTCTCGATCTGGTCTCGATGGGCGTGGCCGCCAAGCTGATCCGCACACTCAACGACGTGACCGGCGCCACCTCGCTGGTGATCAGCCACGACGTGCCCCAGTGCATGGCGATCAGCGACCACGTGGTGCTGATGGCCACCGGCGGGCGCATCGTGGCCCAGGGCACACCGGCCGAGTTGATGGCCAGCACCGACCCCGAGGTGCGGCAATTCGTGCGCGGCGAGCCCGACGGCCCGGTCAAGTTCCACTACCCGGCCAAGCCGATGGCCGAGGATTTCGGGCTGGGGACGGTTGCTTGAGCGCGCATGGCCGCTCCAAAGCGCCCATCCCGCAGCGCGCAGCGCGAAGGGTTGGCCTGTGAACCCGCTGCAACTGCTGGGCGCCCGCACGCTGGCCATGCTGCAGGGCTGGGGCCATGCGGCGATCTTCTTCGCCGACCTGCTGCGGGCGTTGCCGGCCTCGCTGCGCCGCTTCGGCCTGGTGGTCACGCAGGTGCATGCCATCGGCAACCGCTCGCTGCTGATCATCCTGGCCTCGGGGCTGGCGGTCGGTTTCGTGCTGGCGCTGCAGATGTACTACGCGCTGGTCACTTACGGCGCGGCCGAATCGCTGGGCCTGATCGTCAACCTGTCGCTGGTGCGCGAGCTGGGGCCGGTGGTCACCGCGCTGCTGTTCGCCGGCCGGGCCGGCACCTCGCTGACTGCCGAGATCGGCTTGATGAAAGCCGGCGAGCAGATTGCCGCGATGGAGCTGATGGCAATCGACCCGCGCCAACGGGTACTGGCTCCGCGCTTCATCGGCGGCATCATCAGCATGCCCTTGCTGGCCATCCTGTTTTCCGCCGTCGGCATCATCGGCGCCTGGGTGGTGGCGGTGGGGTTGATCGGCATCGACGCCGGCAACTTCTGGTCGATCCAGCAAAAAGGCGTCGATGTCTGGCGCGACGTCGGCAACGGTGTGGTCAAGAGCGCGGTGTTCGGCATCATCTGCACCGCGGTGGCCCTGTACCAAGGTTACGAGACAGAGGCCACACCCGAGGGCGTGGCCCACGCCACCACCCGCACGGTGGTGATCTCGTCGCTGGCGGTGCTGGGCATGGACTTCGTGCTCACCGCGCTGATGTTCTCGGCGCCAGGCTGAAAACCAGGAAGCGAAACAACTCTACTGCCATGGCAAAAAGAACCACAGAAATCCTCGTCGGCCTGTTCGTGATGCTCGGCCTGGCCGCGCTGGTGTTCGTGTCGCTGAAGGCGGCCAACCTGACCAGCTTCAGCAACGGCGCCAGCTACCCGCTGACGGCCCGCTTCGACAACATCGGCGGCCTGAAGGCCCGTGCACCGGTGCGCGCGGCCGGGGTGGTGGTGGGCCGCATCACCAGCATCAGCCTCGACCCGAAATCCTTCCAGGGCGTGGTGACGATGGACATCCAGCGCGACTACCAGTTTCCGAAGGACACATCAGCCAAGATCCTCACCGCCGGCCTGCTGGGTGACCAGTACGTTGGCCTGGAGCCCGGCGGCGAGTTGGACAACTTGGCCGCAGGCGGCACCGTCAAGCAGACCCAGTCGGCGGTGGTGCTGGAGAACCTGATCGGCCAGTTCCTGTTCAGCAAGGCCGCCGATGTCGGCGGTGCTGCGGGTGGTGCCGCAGGACCTGCGTCCGGCAGCCCTGCCGACAACGCCGGCAAGAAGCCTTGAGCATGCTGCGCTCATCGAACCTTCAACGCCTGGCAGCGACGCTGCTGCTGCCGCTGCTGGGCCTGCTCAGCACCGGTTGCGCGACGGCGCCCGCGAACACGCCTGCCACCACGCCTGTCGCCGAGCCGCCCAGGCATGACCCCTGGGAGCGCATGAACCGCCAGGTGTTCGAGTTCAACGAGCTCATCGATCGGGTCGCGGTCAAGCCGGCGGCCCAGGTCTACCAGGCGGTGGTGCCCGAGCCCATGCGCCGCGGTGTGCGCAATTTCTATGGCAACCTGGGCGACTACTGGACAGCGGCCAACCTGATGCTGCAGGCCAAACCCAGGCAAGCGCTGGAGATGGGCATGCGTGCAGGCGTCAACACCGTGTTCGGCCTCGGCGGGCTGCTGGAGGTGGCCGACGAGATGGGGCTGGAGCGCTTCACCGTCGAGGACGTCGGCCAGACGCTGGGCTTCTGGGGGCTCAAGAGCGGGCCTTACCTGGTGCTGCCGTTCCTGGGGCCGAACACCTTGCGCGACACCGTGGGCCTGTTGCTCGACTACCAGGATTCCACCATCAACCGGGTCTGGCATGAGCCGCGCGACCGCAACGCCGCGGGGCTGCTGAACCTGCTGAGCCGCCGTGTGGAATTGCTCAACGCCGGGCGGGTGCTCGACCAGATCGCGCTCGACAAGTACGTGCTGCTGCGCGACGCCTACCTGGCGAGCCGCAAGAGCCAGATCTACGATGGCGAAGTGCCCGATGACGACGATGACGACGCTGCGACGCCTGCGGCGGCACCGTTCAAGAGCCGGCTGCACGGCGAGCCGGTGCCATGAATCACTGCAGCAGGGCCGATCGCGGTGAACCGCGGCCGGCCCTGCTGCGTTGAACAGACGGCCGCACGATCTTCCGCAAAAACGGCCGACCTCCAAGGACAACCTGACCATGCAACGACGTTTCCTGATTTCCACCCTGCTGCTGGGCACCTGCCTGCTGGCCGTGCCCGCGCTGCGCGCCGAAGTGCTGACGGCCGACGCCTTCGTCAAGCAGGTCTCGGGCGAGGTGATCGACGCCGTCAAGGCCGACAAGGCGATCCAGGCTGGCGACGTGTCGCGCATCCGGTCGCTGGTCGACGCCAAGGTGATGCCGCATGTCAACTTCCAGCGCATGACCGCCAGCTCGGTCGGCCCGTTGTGGCGCAGTGCCACGCCTGACCAGCAGAAACGCATGCTGGTCGAGTTCCAGACCCTGATGGTCAACACCTACTCGGGTGCGCTGACACAGGTGAAGGACCAGGCGGTGGTGGTCAAGCCGCTGCGCCCGGGCGCGGGCGATTCGGGCGAGCTGGTGGTGCGCACCGAGGTGCGTGGCAAGGGCGACCCGCTGCAGCTGGACTACCGGGTCGAGAAGGCCGGCGCCGGCTGGAAGATCTACGACGTCAACGTCGGCGGGTTCTGGCTGGTGGATGCCTACAAGGGCCAGTTCGCCAAGGACCTGGGGCAGGGCGGCATGGACGCGCTGATCACCGCGCTGTCGAACAAGAACAAGTCACTGGCCTCGGCCAAGAACTGAGCGGTACCGGACATGGCGTTGACGTCGATCGCCTTGCCTGAACGCGTGACGATGGCCGAGGCCCGCGCCACGCTGGCACGGCTGCAGCCGCTGCTGGCGGCGGCCGACGAGCCGGTGATCGATGCATCGGCGCTGCAGGATCTGGACAGCGCCGCAGTGGCGGTGCTGCTGGACTGCCAGCGCCAGGCGCAGGCACGCGGCAAGACGCTGCGGGTGACGGCTGCGCCGGCCAAGCTGGGCCAGCTGGCGCGGTTGTATGGCGTCGAGGGGCTGCTGGGCGTTTGACGGCACTGCCGCCTCAGGCGCCGCGGTCTGGTTCCGCAAAGGAAGCCGGGCTCGCATAGCGCTTGCTACGCAAGTTGCGTTTGATCTCCTGCATCATCGGCCGCAGCGCCGGGCCCAGGCGCAGCGCCACGCCGGTGGTCAGGATGTCGATGATCAACAGGTGCAGCAGCCGCGACACCATCGGGCTGTAGCGGTCGAAATCCTCGGGGTGGTCGGCGGCCAGCAGCACCTGGGTGTGGCCCAGTGCCAGCTGCGCCAAGGGTGAGCCGCTGGCCGTGATGACGATCACCGTGGCGCCCTTGCGGCGGGCGATGTCGGCGGCGTCGATCAGGTCGCGGCTGCGGCCCGAGTTGCTGATGACCACCGCGCAGTCGCCCGGCCCCAGCATGGTGGCGCTCATCACCTGCACATGGCCGTCGCTGCAGGCGATGGCGTTGACGCCGAGCCGGAAAAACTTGTGCTGCGCGTCCTGCGCCACGATGCCGGAGTTGCCGACGCCGTAGAACTCGATGCGCTTGTGCTGGCGGCCGGCCTCGGCCAGCGCGGTGATCGCCTGGTCGAATGCATGGCCGGCGGCGTTGTTGCGGTACTTCAGCATCGCCGCCACTGCGTTGTCGATCACCTTGACGATCAGGTCGCCGGGCTTGTCGTCCTCGTCGACCGAGCGGTGCACAAACGGCACGCCCTCGTTGACCGTGCCGGCCAGCTTCAGCTTGAAGTCGGCCAGGCCGTCGTAACCCACGCTGCGGCAAAAGCGCACCACGGTGGGTTTGCTGACATGCGACCGGGCGGCCAGTTCGGTGATCGGCAGCGTGGCAAAACCGCGCGGGTCGGCTAGCAGCAGCTTGGCCACACGCTGTTCGGCCGGCGGCAACGCCGGGATCGACGCGCGGATGCGGTCAAGCATCGCCGCCATCCAGCCGCCGACAAATCGCCACTTCGCACGCCGAGGCACGGTGAACCCAAGTGGCCGCCGCGGAACCGGCTTTGCCGGGTCGCTGGCGGGCCTTGCAGGCCATGCAGGCCGACCCGGGCCGCCGCGCCGGGCCGCCCCAAGCAAGGCCCGATCCCCGTGGGGGATCGACCCGAGTAGCCACGGGGCGAGGGGTCGACCCGGGCCGCCGCGCCGGGCCGCCCCAAGCAAGGCCCGATCCCCTTGGGGGATCGACCCGTGTAGCCACGGGGCGAGGGGCTGAATTCACTGTTCTTCGTCCCAGGTGCAGCCGTCGCGCGCCACCAGCGCACTCGACGCCGGCGGGCCCCAGGTGCCGGCGGCGTAGGGCCGCGGCCCGTTCGGGTCATTCGTCCAGGCCTGCAGGATGGGTTCGACCCAGCGCCAGGCCTGCTCTTGCTCGTCGCTGCGCACGAACAGGTTCAACCGGCCGGCCAGCACGTCTATCAGCAGGCGCTCGTAGGCACCCACGCGTTCGCTCTCGAAGGCCTTGTCGAAGTCGAGGTCGAGGCTCACCGGCGCCAGCAACTCGGCCTGCGCACTGCCGCCCGAGCCGCCCTTGGCGGCCAGCAGGTGCAACTCCAGCCCGTCCTCGGGCTGCAGCTTGATCACCAGCTTGTTGGCGCGTGCCGAGCCCGGAAAGATCGGGTGCGGCACCTCGCGGAAATTGATGACGATCTGCGCATGGCGCGCGGCCAGCCGCTTGCCGGTGCGCAGGTAGAAGGGCACGCCGGCCCAGCGCCAGTTCTGCACCTCGGTGCGCAGCGCGACGAAGGTCTCGCAATGGCTGCCCGCCGGCACCTTCACCTCGTCGAGGTAACCCGGCACGGCCTGGCCGTCGATGGTGCCGGCCTTGTACTGGCCGCGCACCACGTCGCGCGCCACGCTGTCGGCGGCGAAGGGCTTCAGCGAGCGCAGCACCTTCAGCTTCTCGTCGCGGATGGCGTCGGCGTCGTTGGTCGACGGTGGCTCCATCGCGATCATCGTCAGCAACTGCAGCGCATGGTTCTGGATCATGTCGCGCAATGCGCCGGTGCCGTCGTAGTAATCGCCCCGCGTGCCGACGCCCAGGCCTTCGGCCAGCGTGATCTGGATGTTGGCGATGCTCTCGCGCCGCCACAGCGGCTCGAACAGCGCGTTGCCGAAACGCAGCGCCATCAGGTTCTGCACCGCGGGCTTGCCCAGGTAATGGTCGATGCGGAAGGCCTGGCCTTCGGCGAACGAGCCGCGCACGGCGCGGTTGATTTCCTGGGCGCTGGCCAGGTCGTGGCCCAGCGGCTTCTCGAGCACCACGCGTACCTTGGGGCCATTCAGGCCGGCCGCGCCCAGCTGCTCGCAGATCACCGGGAACAGGTGCGGGCTGGTCGCCAGGTACAGCACCGCCACGTCGGCGCCGCGCTCGTCGATCCATGCTTTGAGGCCGGCGTAGTGCTCGGGCTTGGACAGGTCCATGCGCCGGTAATGCAGCAGCTTGGCGAACTGGCCGAACTCTTCTTCGCGCGGCCGCTTGTGGCAGTCGACCTCGACGAAACGGTCGCTGATGAATTGGCGGTACTCGTCGTCGCTGCGCTCGTCGCGCGCCACCGCCAGGATGCGCCCGCCCGGCGGCAGCTTGCCGTGGCGGAACGCCTGGAACAGGGCCGGCATCAGCTTGCGCCAGGTGAGGTCGCCGGTGCCGCCGAAAAAGACGAGGTCGAAGGACATGGGTCGTGCCAATGTGAGAAGGTCGGGATGTAACTTAGTTACGAAGTCGATGATGCATGAGTTTCGGAAGGGGGTCAATTGCCCGGACGATCGCCGGCGCGGTCGGCGGGCAACGGGCCGCGCTGGTCGTCGACCGATTGGCCGCGCGGGCCCAGGTCCAGGCGGCCCGGCCCCAGCAGGCGGTTGCCGCTGCTGAGCGCTGCCGTGCCGGTTGGCAGCCGGGCGGCCCGCACCCGCACGAAGCGGCCGCTGGCGGCACGCGGGTTGGCGAAGGTGTGGTCCTTGACCACCCGCCGGTTTGCCGTCCATCGGGCGATGCGGCCCGCATACACAATGTCGCCGCAACCAGCGGTCACGGGGACGGGTTCTAATTCGTGTCGTCTCTTGCCACCCAAGATCGCCATGAACCAACTCGACCAGCTCAAACAGTTCACCACCGTGGTGGCCGACACCGGCAATTTCTTGCAGTTGGCGCAGTACGCACCGCGCGACGCCACCACCAACCCGTCGCTGATCCTCAAAGCGGTGCAGCAGCCCGATTACGCACCGCTGTTGGCCGCCACCGTGGCTGCCCATCGCGGCGAACCGCTGAATGCCATCGTCGACCAGGTGCTGGTGCGCTTCGGGCTGGAGATCCTGAAGGTGGTGCCCGGCCGTGTGTCGACCGAGGTGGACGCCCGGCTCAGCTTCGACACCGCCGCCACGCTGGCCCGTGCGCGCCGGCTGATTGGCTTGTACGAGGCCGCCGGTGGCCAACGCGACCGCGTGCTGATCAAGATCGCCGCCACCTGGGAGGGCATCCAGGCCGCCAAGGTGCTGGAGACTGAAGGCATCCACTGCAACCTGACGCTGCTGTTCGCCTTTGCCCAGGCGGTGGCCTGTGGCGACGCCGGCGTGCAGCTGATCAGCCCGTTTGTCGGCCGCATCTACGACTGGCACAAGAAGCAGGCCGGCGCCGCCTGGGACGAGGCTGCGATGGCTGGCGCCCATGACCCTGGCGTGCGATCGGTCGAAGCCATCTACACCCACTACAAGCGGTGGGGCATCAAGACCGAGGTGATGGGCGCCAGCTTCCGCAACGTCGGCCAGATCACCGCGCTCGCCGGCTGCGACCTGCTGACCATCAGCCCCGACCTGCTGGCCCAGTTGCAGGCCAGCGAGGCGCCGCTGGCGCGCCGGCTAGACCCTGCGGCCTGCGCCAAAGCCGACCTGCCGGAGGTTCACCATGACGAAGCCAGCTTCCGCTTCGCGCTGAACGAAGACGCGATGGCAACCGACAAACTGGCCGAAGGCATCCGCGCCTTCGCGGTCGATTCGGTCAAGCTCGACACCCTGATCAACGGGATGTGAGATGGACTTCGAGCGCTGCGACCGCACGGTGGCCTGGGCGGCCCTGCAGGGCCACTACCAGGCCCATGGCCGTGATCTCGACCTGCGCGAGGCCTTTGCCCGCGACCCGCAGCGCTTCGCGGCCATGGCCGTGCAGGCGCCTGAAGTGTTTGCCGACCTGTCGAAGAACCGCTGGGACCTGATGACCCGCAAGCTGCTGCTGCAGCTGGCGCAAGAGGTGGGCCTGGCAGCCCGGCGCGATGCGATGTTCGCCGGCGCGCCGATCAACACCACCGAAGGCCGGGCGGTGCTGCACACGGCGCTGCGCGCACCGCGGGGCCAGGGCCTGTTCAGCGACGAGGTACACGGCGTGCTCGACCGCATGCTGGCCTTTGCCGACGCCGTGCGCGACACCGGCGCCAGCGGCATCCGCCATGTCGTCAACATCGGCATCGGCGGCAGCGACCTGGGGCCGCAGATGGTGGTGCCCGCGCTCGACGCGGTCGCCCACCGCGGCATCACGCTGCACTTCGTCAGCAACGTCGACGGCCACGACATCACGCCGGTGCTGCGCCAGCTGCAGCCCGACCACACGCTGTTCATCATCGCCAGCAAGACCTTCACCACCCAGGAGACCATGGCCAACGCGGCGGTGGCGCGGCAGTGGTTTCTCGATGCCGGCGGCACCGACATCGGCCGCCACTTCGTCGGCACCACCACCAACCTGAAGGCGGCGGCCGATTTCGGCATCCGCACCACCTTCGGCTTCTGGGACTGGGTGGGCGGGCGCTACTCGTTGTGGAGCGCGATCGGGCTGCCGATCGCCATCGCGGTCGGAGCCGAGCACTTTCGCGCGCTGCTGGCGGGCGCACATGCGATGGACCGGCACTTCGCCGAGGCGCCGCTCGAAGACAACCTGCCGGTGCTGCTGGGCCTGCTCGATGTCTGGTACCGCAATTTCCACCACTTCAGCAGCCGCAGCGTGGCGCCCTACCACCAGGGCCTGAAGCGCCTGCCGGCCTACCTGCAGCAGCTGGAGATGGAGAGCAACGGCAAGTGCGTCGACCTGGACGGCCAGAGCCTGCCCTTCGGCACCAGCCCGGTGGTCTGGGGCGAGCCGGGCACCAACGGTCAGCATGCCTACTTCCAGATGCTGCACCAGGGCACCGACGTGATCCCGGTCGAGTTCATCGCCGTCAAGCACCCCAGCCATCCCCATCTCGACCTGCACGCCAAGGCCTTGGCCAACTGCCTGGCGCAAAGCCAGGCGCTGATGCTGGGCAAGACCACCGAGGCCGCGCTGGGCGAGCGCGCGCCCACTGCATCCGCCGCGCTGGGGGCGCTGACGGTGGCGCGGCACCGCAGCTTTCCCGGCAACCGGCCCAGCACCACGCTGCTGCTGGACGCGCTGACCCCGCGTGCGCTGGGCGCGCTGATAGCGCTGTACGAGCACCGCGTGTTCACCAGCGGTGCGGTCTGGGGCATCAACTCGTTCGACCAATGGGGCGTCGAGCTGGGCAAGGCGCTGGCCGGCGATCTGCTGCCGAGGTTGACGGCCACCAGTGTCGACGGCAGCGGGCTCGACGGCTCGACGGCCGGCCTGCTGGCCCGTCTGAAGGCCTGACGAACGCTTGGTCATGAAGCACATCGTCTTCGACTTCGCCGGCGTGGTTTTCAGCTGGCAGCCGCGGGCGCTGCTGCAACGGGTGATCCCGCAGCACGCCACCGACGACGCCAGCGCCCGCCACTGGGCCGGCCAGATCTTCGAGGACTTCGGCGGCGACTGGGCCGAGTTCGACCGCGGCACGGTCAGCGCCGACGACCTGGTCGGCCGCATCGCCCGGCGCACCGGTCTGGCCGAGGCCGATGCCCGTGCCGTGGTGCAGGCGGTGCCGCTGGATTTCCAGCCGGTCGCCGGTACCGTCGATCTGCTGCAGCGGCTGCGCCGGCTCGGCCGTCCGCTGTTCTTCCTGTCGAACATGCCCGCGCCCTACGCCGACCACCTGGACCTCCACCACCCGGTGGGCCAGTGGTTCAGTGACGGCGTCTATTCGGGCCGGGTGCAGCAGATCAAGCCCGAGCCGGCGATGTTCGCGCTGGCCGCCCGGCGCTTCGGCGTGGCGCCGGCCGACCTGGTGTTCTTCGACGACGTGCCCGGCAACGTGGCCGCGGCGCAGGCGGCCGGCTGGTCGGCCTTCACCTTCACCGACGCGGCCCAGGCCGAGCGCGACCTGCGCGAGTCCGGCTGGTGGCCGGGGCCGGCCTGATCTGCCGTGGCGCGGGCGGCCGCGCGGCGTTGGTGCGCGGGCGCCGGGCCGCGCACCTTATCGGGTAGATCCCGAGCCGGTGGGCCGCTGCAGCGATGGCATGGAACTGGCTAGCTCGGTGACAATAAGCTGACCATTTGGTTAAGTTTTCCGGCCCGACCGGACCCGTCCACACCCATGAACGCCCCTGAACGGCTGGCCGCCCAGCCGGCGCCAAGCCCGGCTGCACTCGCCGCACCCCCCAGCCAGCCGGCGGTCGAGGTTCGGCGGGCCAGCGTCGTCTACCCGTCGGCCGACGCCCCGGTCCATGCGCTGTCCGAGATCGATCTCTCCATCGGCCAGGGCGAGTTCGTCTCGCTGATCGGCCCGTCCGGCTGCGGCAAGACCACGCTGCTGCGGGTGATCGCTGATCTGGAACCCATCAGTTCGGGCGAGGTGCTGGTCAACGGCCTCACGCCACACGACGCACGGCTGGCGCGAGCCTACGGTTATGTGTTCCAGGCGCCGGCGCTGTTTCCGTGGCGCACGGTGCTGGCCAACGCGATGCTGCCGCTGCAGATCCAAGGCCGGCCCAAGGCCGAGGCCGAAGCCGTTGCGCGTGAACACCTGGGCCGGGTGGGCCTCACCGGTTTCGAGCGCAAGTACCCCTGGCAGCTGTCGGGCGGCATGCAGCAGCGGGTGTCGATCGCCCGCGCGCTGGGCTTCGAGCCCAAGATCCTGATGATGGACGAGCCCTTCGGCGCGCTCGACGAGATCACCCGCGACGGCCTCAACGAGCAACTGCAGCAGCTGTGGCAGCGTGAGCGCCGCACCGTCGTCTTCGTCACCCATTCGATCGCTGAAGCCGTGTACCTCAGCACCCGCATCGTGGTGATGAGCCCGCGGCCCGGCCGCATCCTGAAGGTCATCACCTCGACGCTGCCGGACGCCCGCACGCTCGACCTGCGCGACACGCCCGAATTCGTGGCGCTGGCGCATGAGGTGCGCGAAGGGCTGGCCAATGGCCACGGTAGCCACGGTGGCCACGCGGGTCGCCATTGAGCGCCATTGACCAACGCCGGGCCGCGCTGCCGATGAAGCCGCTCAAGCCGTCGCTGCGCCAGCGCGTGCTGCCGGTGCTCACCGTGCTGGCCTGCGTGCTGCTGCTCTGGGTCGCCGGCGCAGTGGCACTGAACCGCGCCGGCGCCATCGAGCGGGTGCTGCCCAACAGCCATCCGAGCGGGGATTGGACCTTCAGCGATCTCGTCACGACCACGCTGAACATGGAGCGGCCCGTGCTGCCCGCGCCGCACCAGGTGGTGGCTGATCTGACCAGCAGCCTGCTCGACTGGCCGCTGGATTCCCCGCGCAACCTGCTGTACCACGTGGCCGTCACCGCGCAGAGCACGCTGGTGGGCTTCGTGCTGGGCACGCTGCTGGGCATCGGGCTGGCGGCGGCCATCGTGCACAGCCGCACGCTCGACCGCGCGCTGCTGCCCTGGATCGTCGCCAGCCAGACGGTGCCGGTGCTGGCCATCGCGCCCATCGTGCTGGTGATCCTGGGCAGCCTGGGTTTCAGCGGTGTGGCGCCCAAGGCCACGATCGCGATGTACCTGTGCTTTTTTCCAGTCACCGTGGCCATGGTCGCTGGCCTGCGTGCGCCGCAGCGCATCGAGACCGAGCTGATGCACACCTACGGCGCCAGCCGGCTGCAGGCCTTCTGGCTGCTGCGCATGCCGTCGGCGCTGCCGTATCTGTTCCCCAGCCTGCGGGTGGCCATCGCGGCCGGGCTGGTGGGTGCGATGGTGGCCGAGCTGCCCACCGGCGCGCAGGCCGGGCTGGGCGCCAAGCTGCTGACCGGCAGCTACTACGGCAACACCGTGGGCATCTGGTCGGCGCTGGTGATGTCGGCGCTGCTGGGCCTGGCGCTGACCGCTGCGGTGGCCGGCGTCGAGCGGCTGGTGTTGCGGCAGCGGAG
>JBBQVF010000096.1:0-17050 GCA_038211805.1 Burkholderiales bacterium
GGTCGCGGGTCAATTCATCAAAGGCAGCGGCGATGGCCTCGGGCGGCAACGTGGGATTGAGTTTCTCCAACGCCGCGCGCAATCGGTCATACGCGATCGATGATTTTTTCGCCGAACAGCCCTTGCGGCCGCACCAGCAGGACCAGCAGCACCAGCACGTAGCCGAACCAGATCTCGATGCCGCCGCCCAGGAACGGGCCGATGTAGACCTCGGACAGCTTCTCGCCCACGCCGATGATCAGGCCGCCGATGATGGCGCCTGGCACGCTGGTCAGCCCGCCCAGGATGACCACCGGCAAGGCCTTCAGCGCCAGCACCGACAGCGAGAACTGCACCCCCAGCTTGCTGCCCCAGATCATGCCGGCCACCAGCGCGACGAAGCCCGCCACGCTCCACACGATCACCCACACCCGCGACAGCGGAATGCCGATGCTCTGCGCGGCCTGGTGGTCGTCGGCGACCGCACGCAGCGCGCGGCCGGTGGAGGTCTTCTGGAAGAACAGGCTCAAGCCGATCACCAAGGTGGCGGCGATCACCGCGGCGTAGAGGTCTTCCTTGTTGATCAGGATGCCGCCCTGGAAGGTGCTCTCGAGCAGGAACATCGGGTCCTTGGGCAGGCCGATGTCGATCTTGTAGATCTCGCTGCCGAAGATCGTCTGGCCCAGCCCGTCGAGGAAGTAGGTCACGCCCAGCGTGGCCATCAGCAGGGTGATGCCCTCCTGGTTGACCAGCTTGCCCAGCACCAGGCGCTCGATCAGCCAGGCCACCGCCACCATCACCAGCATGGCGCCGCCGAATGCCAGCAGGTTGGCCAGCAGCTTGTTGTCGAAGCCCAGCAGTGCCGGAATCCATTCGGAGAAACGCGCCATCGCCAGCGCGGCGAACAGCACCATCGCACCCTGGGCGAAATTGAAGACGCCGCTGGCCTTGAAGATGAGCACGAAGCCCAGCGCCACCAGCGAATACAGCATGCCCGACATCAGGCCGCCAAAGAGGGTTTCGAGGAACGGGCCCATCAAACAGCCTCCGGGAACGAAGTGACCTGGGGGTTTTTCATCAGTGGCTCGTTCCGAGGTAGGCGCTGATCACGTCCTCGTTGTTGCGCACTTCTTCGGGCGTGCCGTCGCCGATCTTCTTGCCGTAATCCAGCACCACGACGCGGTCGGAAATGTCCATCACCACCCCCATGTCATGTTCGATCAGCACGATGGTGGTGGCGAACTCGTCGTTCACATCGAGCACGAAGCGGCACATGTCCTGCTTCTCCTCGATGTTCATGCCGGCCATCGGCTCGTCGAGCAACAGCACCTGCGGTTCCATCGCCAGCGCACGGCCGAGGTCCACTCGCTTCTGCAGGCCGTACGGCAGGCGACCGACCGGCGTCTTGCGGAAAGCCTGGATTTCGAGGAAGTCGATGATGTGCTCGACGAACTCGCGGTGTTCTTCTTCCTCGCGCTGCGCGGCACCCCAGCGCCAGGCCTGCTGGAACAGGTTGGACTTCATCTTCAGGTTGCGGCCGGACATGATGTTGTCGATCACGTTCATGCCCTTGAACAGCGCCAGGTTCTGGAAGGTGCGCGCCACGCCCATCTCGGCCACCTGCCGGCTGCTCATGTGGCTGAAGGTTTGGCCGCGGAAGGTGATGCTGCCCTGCTGCGGCATGTAGACGCCGTTGATGCAGTTCAGCATGCTGCTCTTGCCCGCGCCGTTGGGGCCGATGATGGCGCGGATCTCGTGCTCGCGCACATCGAAGCTGATGTCGGTCAGCGCCTTCACGCCACCGAAGGCCAGGCTGATGTTCTTGACGTCGAGGATGACGTCGCCGCTCTTGCGGTCGCTCACTTCGGATGTCATCTCAGTACCCCATGGCGCAAGGCGCCATCCGCGCAGCATGAAACGGGCGCCATCCAGCGAACGCCGCGGAACCGGCTTTGCCGGGCCGCTGGCGTTGCCCCCTTGAGGGGGCGCGCGAAGCGCGTAGGGGGTGTTTCATCTCAGGCGGCCCTTTTCATCGCGGGAAAGGTCTTGGCATCGGCGATCTTCAGCGTGGCCGAGACCGAGCCGCTGCGCCCGTCCTCGAACTTCACCACTGTCTCGATGAACTGCTCGGTCTTGCCGGCGTAGAGCGCGTCGACCAGGCCGCTGTACTTGTCGTTGATGAAGCCGCGCTTGACCTTGCGGGTGCGCGTCATCTCGCCGTCGTCGGCGTCCAGTTCCTTGTGCAGGATCAGGAAGCGCGTGACCTGGCTACCGGCCAGCAGCGCATCGGCGGCGAGGTCGGCGTTGCTCTTCTCGACGCAATCGCGGATCAGCTCGTAGACCTCGGGCTTTTGCGCCAGGTCGGTGTAGCCGGCGTAGCCCAGGTTGCGCTTCTCGGCCCAGTTGCCCACGGCTTCCATGTCGATGTTGATGAAGGCGCAGACCCGGTCGCGCTGGTCGCCGAAGGCCACCGCCTCCTTGATGTACGGAAAGAATTTCAGCTTGTTCTCGACGTACTTGGGCGCAAACATCGCGCCGTCGTGCGCACCGCCGACGATGCGGCCGACGTCCTTGTGGCGGTCGATGATCTTCAGGTGGCCCTGGCCGTCGATGAAGCCGGCGTCGCCGCTGCGGTACCAGCCGTCCGCGCTCAGCACCTCGGCGGTGGCGGCGGGGTTCTTGTAGTACTCCTTCAGCAGGCCGGGGCTCTTGATCAGGATCTCGCCCGAGTCGGCCAGCTTGATCTCCACGCCCTGGATCGGCACGCCGACGGTGTCGGCGCGGGCCTCGTGGTCGGGCTGCAGGCAGACGAACACGGCGGTCTCGGTCGAGCCGTAGAGCTGTTTGAGGTTGACGCCGATCGAGCGGTAGAAGGTGAACAGGTCGGGCCCGATCGCCTCGCCGGCGGTGTAGGCCACCCGCACCCGGCTGAAGCCCAGGCTGTTGCGCAGCGGGCCGTAGATCGCCCAGTCGCCCAGCCGCCACTTGATGCGGTCGAGCAGCGACACCGGCTTGCCGTCCAGCCGCGCCGGCCCCACCCGCTGGGCCACCGCCATGCAGGCCTGGAACAGGCGGCGCTTGATGGCCGAGGCGTCTTCCATGCGGATCATCACGCTGGTCAGCAGGCCTTCAAAAACCCGCGGCGGCGCGAAGTAGTAGGTCGGGCCCACTTCCTTCAGGTCGATCGTCACCGTGGCCGCCGACTCGGGGCAGTTGACGATGTAGCCGCAGGCCAGCCACTGGGCGTAGCTGAAGATGTTCTGGCCGATCCAGGCCGGCGGCATGTAGGCCAGCACCTCCTCGCGCTCGGTCAGCTTGTCGAAGGCCTGGCCCGCGGCGGCGCGGTCGAGCAGGCTGAAATGGGTGTGCACCACGCCCTTGGGGTTGCCGGTGGTGCCGCTGGTGAAGAACATCGCGGCCACGTCCTGCGGCTGGCCCTGGGCGATCTGGGCGTCGAAGAAGCCGGCGTCGCGCTGGGCACAGGCCGCACCGGCCTCGATCAGCAGGTCCAGCGACACCAGCCCGGGCTCGTCGTACTTGCGCAGGCCGCGCGGGTCGTCGTACCAGATGTGCGCCAGCTGCGCACACTGCGGCCGGATCTCCAGCAGCTTGTCGACCTGCTCCTGGTTCTCGACCACGGCAAACGCCACCTCGGCGTTGTTGATCGGGAACACACATTCGGTGCTGGCTGCGTCCTGGTACAGCGGGATCGGAACGGCGCCCAGCGCCTGCACCGCCAGCATGCTGGCATACAGGCGCGGCCGGTTGTCGCCCACCACCACCACATGGTCGTCGCGCTTCATGCCGGCCTCGGCAAAGCCGCAGGCCAGCTGGCGCACCAGCACCGCCAACTGCGCCCAGGTGGTGGTCTGCCAGATGCCATAGGATTTCTCGCGCAGGGCAGCGGCGTCGGGCCGGGCCGTGGCGTGTTCCAGCATCAGGCGGGGAAATGTCGATTGCACCAGCAACTCCTTCGGCGACGCCGGCCACGGGTTCGGGCAGGTCAGCGATTGAAGGCGGATGCTAGGGATCGGTTTGACGTCAAGTTGTCGGTGCAACGACAATCCTAGGGTCTGCACTGATCGGACTTTCCCCTGTACTTGATGTAAGCAAAACGAAAGCCCCGCCTGACATGAACGCCCCCACGCTCGCCTTGCTCGCTGCCCCCCGCGGGGGCGCCTCAGTCCCTTCGGGCGGCCGGGCGGGACTGAGATGAACGCCCCCAGCCTGCGCCAGCGCGCCCGTCCGCCCACCGCGGCCGAATTGGCCGGCATTCCCTGGCTGGCGCTCTTGTCCGACACGGATCGGCGCGATGCGGCGGCCACCTTGCAGGTGGTCGCAGCCGAGCCGGGTGACCGGGTCTGCCGCACCGGCGCGCCATCGAACTTCTGGTTTGGCGTGATCGACGGCCTGCTGAAGATGAGCAACGTCAGCCGGGACGGCCATCAGATCACCTACACCGGGCTGCCGCCGGGCGCCTGGTTCGGCGAGGGCACGCTGCTCAAGCGCGAGGTCTACCGCTACAACATCGAGGCGCTGCGCAGCAGCACGGCGGCCGGCCTGCCGATCGAGGTGTTCTGGCGCCTGCTGGAGCGCAGCATCCCGTTCAACCGTTTCGTGATGCTGCAGTTGAACGAGCGGCTGGGCCAGTTCATCGCCGCGCGCGAGATCGACCGCAACAACCAGCCCGATGCGCGGGTGGCGCGCAGCCTGGCGTCGCTGTTCCATCCGGTGCTCTACCCCGGCGTCGGCCAGTTGCTGCGCATCACCCAGCAAGAGCTGGCCTGGCTGGTGGGGCTGTCGCGCCAACGCGTCAACCAGGCCTTGATCGCGCTGCAGGCGGCCGGGCTGATCCGCGTCGAATACGGCGGCGTGCGGGTGATCGACCTGGCGGCGCTGCGCGGCTATCAGGTGGGTTGAGCGGCCGCCAGGTCGTCCGGATGCGTGGCCGCACGACCGGGCGGCAGCGCCACCGGGGTCAGCCGCGGCGGGATGCGGCGCTGGTTTTGCGGCGCAGCCCGGCCCCGCCAGCCCAGCCCAAGCCGGCCAGCAGCAGCGCCCAGCTGCCCGGCTCGGGCACGGCGCTGACGCTGAAGTTGGCCAGCGCCAGCGTCGACACCCGGTCGGCGGTGGCCACGTCCATCACCACGATGGCCAGCGCGTGCTGGCCGGCGCTGTCGAAGCGGTGGCTGAAGCGGCCGCTCACGGGGATGGCCGCCACGGTGCCCAGCGGCGCCAACAGGCCACCGTCGATCCATACGAAGGCGCGGTCGGCCTGGGCCGGATCGAAATCGACCGTGCTGAGGTGCCAGTCGAATTGCAGCGTGGTGCCGGCCAGGGCGGCAAAGCTCAGCTGCAGGCCCGAGCCTTCGATCGTGTCGGCGGCCAGCGTGCCGGCCGGCAGCAGCAAGGCGGTCTCCAGTTCGTCGAACAGCAGCGCCGCGCCGGTCGAGACCGGGGCTTCGTCGAGGTAGGCCGTCGTCAACCGGGCGCTGCCGGCGTTGTCGATCACCACGTCACCGGCAGCGGTCCAGGTCTGCAGATCGGCCGATTGGGCCAGCGCAGGAGCGGCCGGGGTGGCGCACAGGGCGGCCGCCAGGCCGAGGGTCAGCAAGTGGTTTTTCATCGGTCGAGTCTGTCGGGTCGGTGTCAGTTGAGGCCCAGGTCGCGCTTTGGTGCGATCTGCGCCGGCGCCACGTTGCGCAACGTCACCAGCGTGCGCGGCTGCACCGGGCCGGCGCTGCCGTCGGTGTCGATCTGCAGCAAGGTGTGGGCGCCGGATGCCACCCACTTGACCACGCCGCGGCTGACGGCGGTGGACGACGCGGTGTTGATCGAGGCCAGCAGCGCGCTCAGGTCGATGCGGTCCTTGCCGGGCACGAAGTCGGTGATGCTGCCGCCGGCGTCGCGCAGCGAGCGGTAGGCAAAGCCGTTGCTGCCGGCGCCGCCAGTCAGCAGGTCGGCACCCGTGCTAGCCCAGACCAGGTCGTCGCCCGTGCCGGCGGTGATCACGTCGGCGCCGCTGGTGCCGGTCCAGGTGGTGTTGTAGAGGTTCAAGCCGACCACCACCGGGTCGTGGTCCGACGAGCGGTAAGCCGTGGCGGTGTACGGGTCGGGCGGGCACAAGGCGGTGCCGCCGGCGCCGCAGGTCAGCAAGGGCGCCTTGAACTCGGTGTTGTAGTCGGTCACCGCGGCCTCGTCGGCGTTGATGTGCCAGTGCACCACGCGGTTGACCTTGGCCGCCAGCGCGGTGTTGGCGATCGCGTGGTCGAGCCGGCCGGCGCCACCGTCGAACACGTACGAATAACCGAAGGCGTTGAAGCGCAGCACCTGGTCGGCATAGCCGTTGCTGGTCAGCGCGGCGATCGGGTCTTCCTGGCCGTAGGCGTTGAGGTCGCCGATCACCAGCGCGTCGCTGCTGGCGGTGGCGGCCAGCCGCTCGGCGACGAAGGCCCGTAGCCGCTGCGCCTGCTGGGTGCGCAACAGGTTCCAGCAGCCCTGGCCGTCACCGCTGTCGAAGTTGCCGTTGTAGTCGGTGGTGCTGGCCGACGGGCAACTGCCCTTGCTTTTGAGGTGGTTGACCAGCAGCGTGAAGGTCTCGCCGTTGGCCAGGCTGAAGGTCTGCGCCAGCGTCGGCCGGTTGTTGACGGCGTGGTTGTCGCTGACGGCCGCGCCCACCGGCGCCAGCCGGGCGGGCTTGTAGACCATCGCCACCCGGATCGCGTCATCGCCGGTGTCGGCCGGCAGTGAGGTGGTGACATAGGTGCCGGCGCCGACCCGGGCGTTGAGCGCGGCCACCAGGTTCAACGCGGCGGTGTTGCCGTTGTTCTGGATCTCCATCAGCCCCAGCACGTCGGCGTCGATCGCGGCCATCGCCTCGACGATCTTGGTCTGCTGGCGACTGAATTCGGTCGCGTTGCTGGCGCCTCGGCAATGGGCCGTGCGGGTGACGCCGCCCAGGCTGCAGCCGTTGGCCGTGCCGCCGCCATTGCTGAAGGCGGTGAAGTAGTTCAGCACGTTGAAGCTGGCCACCTTGACATTGCCGCCCACCGCGTCGGGCGCGGCCGTGCGCGGGTTGCCGCTGGCAAATTGCGGCGCGGTCACCGGGTGGATCTTGTACAGCCCCGGGCCCGGGTTGCTGCTGGCGGCCAGGCCGTAGTCGATCACGCCGGTGATCGCGCCGGTGGTGTCGCCGGCCCGGGCGCCGCTGGCCAGGTAGGGGATCGGGTTGGGGTTCTGCGTGCTGGCGCCATCGTCGAGCAGGATCGTGCGGCGGGCGTTGGCATCGGCCAGCGCGGCGGCCTGCGCGCCGGGGCGGTGGCGGTTGGTGGGGGTTTCCAGCCGGCTGCCGGCCGCCAGCGTCAACTGGCCGAAGCGGCCCTGGAAGAAGTTTTGCGCCACGGTGAACGGGCCGCTCAGCGTCACCAGCATGCCTTCGTAGCGCTCCAGGTCGCCGTCCACGGCCACTGGCAGCGTGACGGGCAGCGGCGCCATGCTGTAGCCGCTGCCCAGCAGGCTGATGCCGGTGGGGTTGATCAGCTCGGTCAGGGTGCGGCCGCTGGTGGCGCCGGTGTCGAACTCGACCACCTGGCCGCTCAGCTGGAGGCGCTGGCCGGTGCTGACCGTGGGCTGGGTGCCCGTGAAGACGAACAAGCCGTCCGACGTCAGCGGGTTGCCATCGCCCACCAGGTCTTGCAGGAAGAAGCCGTTGTTGTTGACTTTGGTGACCACGCCGGTGGTCACCACCGTCTGGCCCTCGAACGGGCTCCTGGCGCCGCTGCCCTGGATCGAGGGGATCGGCGTGACGCCGGCGATGGTGACGATGAAGCTGCAGCTGGCGGTCTGCGCGTCGCTGTTGGCCCATTGCAGGCCCAGTATGTAGGCACCCGGCGTGATGTTGGCGGCCACGTGGAGCATCTGCGTGGCGGTGCCGCCGGCCGCGTTGGCGGCGCTGAAGCTGCCCAAGCCGAAGCCCGCTGGCCAAACGCCCACTGCGGTGGCGCTGGTGACCAGGCTGTCGGGGTCGGTGGCGCTGGTGCTCAGCAGCGCGGCACTGCCGGCGGCCACGCTGGCCGCTGGGCAGGTGGCGGTGATGGGCTGATTGCCCGCCACGCCGCACACCACCGCCGCGCTGGCGCTGTTGCGGGGCGCGGCCGTCACGGCGCTGAAGTCAGCGTTGTTGTGCTGGCTGTCGGCGCAGCCGCCGCCGGCCGCATCGCGCAGCACCGACTGGCTGTTGCCGGTGCCGGGTGCGGGCCCGCTGCCTTCGAAACACAGCGCCGTGCTGCCGTAGGCCACCAGGTCCAGCACGCTGCCGGCAGCCGGGCAGCCGCTGATGGCGGCGCCGGGCACCAGCACCAGTTTGCCGGCGCTGCCACTCAGGGCCAGCACGTTGCTGGTGGGGGCGAAATCGGGCGTGGGCAGGGCTTGCGTGCCACCGGTGCCGCGGGCCAGCTGGATCAGGAAGTAGCCGCCCGGGCCGATGCTGCCGCCCAGCGCCAGCGCGTTGTTGGAGGCCGAGAAACCGGCGGCCGTGGCGGATGCGTATTGCAAGGTCATGCCGGCCAGGCTGACGGTGGCGTTGCCGGTGTTGTGCAGTTCCACGAAGTCATGCGTCAGCGTGGCGCCGCCGTTGCCACCACCGCCGTAGACCTGGCTGATCAACACCGCCGCACCGGCCGGCGCGGCCAGGCCCAGGCTGGCCAACGGCACGGCGGCGGCCAGCGTGGCCAGGAAACGTCGCAGGGGCGGGCGCAGGGGCAGGCGGGCAACGGTCATGTGGGGGTGTCGATCGAGGCAGAAAGGACGACAGCGTCGGCCCGGGTGGGCGACGCTGCGGGGCATCGGGGATGCGGTTTGCCAGCAGCCGCCAACGGAGCGCGCCCCGGTGGGCGGGCGGCGGTTGGCGCCGGCCGGGATCAGCCGCGGCGGCGGCGGGCCAGCAGGCCGATCGCGGCCAGGCCGGACAGCATCAGCGCGTAGGACTCGGGTTCGGGCACGGCGGTGACGCTGAAGGCGGTGGTGTCGGGCAGCACGGCGGTGCCATTGCCGCCGACGTTGATGAACCAGTTGGCCGCGTTGTTGACCATTGGGGCGTAGGCAGCAAAGGTCAGCTCGCCAGCCCGCAGGCCAGTGTACCCAGCGTAGTCGGTGCTGCTGGTCAGTTTGACGGCGTCGGTGCCAGCGGTCAGGCCAACGGTGGTCAGCGAGGTGAGGCTGGCCTCGGAGGAAACCGCGGTCAACATGGTGGTGACGGCGGTGGCGCTGGTGCCGAGGAAGGCGTACACCGTTTCCGAGGTGGCGCTCAGGCCCAGGTTGCCGCTGCCGACGACGCTGAAGCTGCCGGCCGAAGCGGCGCGGGCCGCCACATCGATCGCAGAGAAGCGCACCACGGTGCCAGCGCTGATCACATTGGCGCCGGTATTCCAGCTGAACGACGACTCACCGGTACCAATGGTGTTGGCGTTCGTCGCAGCGCCGTCGGAAAAGAAGACCTGTGTGCCGGCAGCAATGTCGACGAAGGTCAGCAGCGACCAGCCGTCTTCGTCGGCATTGAACGCCGTGAAGGCGAGGTCGCCAGTGGTCAGCGCCGAGGCGGGCAGGGCGGCCGCAACGGCCAGCGCGAGAGCGAACTTCTTGAACATGATGACAACCTTTGCAGAGAGGGTGGAACGGGGGAAGCGAGAGCAAAGCACAAGTGATACGGGCTGCGAGGGCAGGCGGCTTTTCAGCGGCCCGCACGGCGGCGTGCTGCAGCACCCAGCAGCACCAGGCCGCCGGCCATCAGCGCCCAGGTGCCGGGCTCGGGCACCGGCGCGGCGTAGACCCACAGGCCCGAGCGGCCGTTGCTGCCGGCCTGCTCGCCCACCAGGTAGAGCCGGCCCTGGTCGTCCATGGTCAAGCCCTCGAACTGGCCGTCCGTGCCCACGTTCAGGCTGCCCAGCAGGTTGCCGGCGCGGTCGGTCTCGACGACACGGCCCGAGCCGGCGCTCAGCACCAGCAGGTGGCTGTAGTCGGCGCTGCCATTCAAGGTGCTCAGGTTCGACAGCGAAAACACATCGTTGATGCTGGCCACGCCCAGCAGCGCCGGGTCGAACAGGTTGACCGAGTCCACCGTGCTGGCCGAGCCGTTGCTGGCCGTGCCGGCGGCAAAGTCGATCGTGGTCTGGAACATGCCGAGCGGGTTTCTCTCCTTGGCGACGATGAAGCCGCCGCTCAGCGGGTCGCGAGAAAAGCCCTCGATGCCGACGTTGCCGATGGTGGTGCCGAGCTTCACCGTCAAGGTGCCCCCGGCGCCGTGGGTGGTGCCGGCGGTGTAGGTCAGCAGGTTCAGCTGGCGGGTGCGCTCTTCGCCCAGCACGAGTTGGCCGTTGCCCATGTAGGCCAGGCCCTCGGGGTCGTAGAAGTAGGTGCCCTGGGGCTTGCTGGCGTCGGCCGCCAGCGTCATCGAATCGATCAGCGCGCCCTTCAGGCTGAGCTGGGTGATGGCCGTGCCGCCGTCGCCCACCACGAACAAGGTCTTGGTGTCCCAGTTGTAGGTGACGGCCGAGGCCTCGTCGGCCAGCAGGTTGGCGCCGCTGCCGATGGGCAGGTCGTAGGTGCCGACCAACTGGTAGGTCGACAGGTCGATGCTGCCGGCTGCAACGGCGGTGCTGCCCAGGGTGCCCAGCACCAGCGCCAGGGTGGCTGATTTCAGGAAATGGTTCACGGTGTCGGTCGCAGTTCGGATACACCGAGTCTTGCGGTCGACTGTGAATCTGTGGTGACGCCGGGCGGCGCCGGCCCGCCGAACGGCGGCCCCGCGAATCAGGGGTTCACGATGCCCGACGCCACATGCCCCGCCGGCACATGCCGCGCTGCGCTGGCCACATGGCGCGGGTGGTCGTCGAAGAAGAAGTCGGGCGCAAATTCGCGCAGGAACTCGCCCTTGGGCAGGCCGCCGAGGAACATCGCCTGGTCGACCTCGATGCGCCAGTCCATCAGCGTGCGGATCGCGCGTTCGTGCGCCGGTGCGCTGCGCGCCGTGACCAGGGCCGTGCGCACCCGCATGCCCGACGCGCTGCCGGCCTGCTGCAGCGCCAGCAGCGCCTGCAGCAGCGGCTTGAACGGCCCCGGCGCCAGCGGCGTGGCCACCTGCGCGGCTTCATGGCGGTGGAAGGCCTCCAGCCCGTCGCGCTGGTAGACCTGCTCGGCCTCGTCGGAGAACAGCACGGCGTCGCCGTCGAAGGCGATGCGCAGCTCCTGCGGGTAGGCCGCCGAGGCCTGCGGCGAGGTGGGCGCCACGCGGGCCGCCGGCACGCCGACCTCCAGCGCCGCGCGCACGTCGGCCTCGTTGGCCGACAGGAACAGCTGCGCCGCCAGCGGGCGCAGGTAGCGCCAGGGTGCCTCGCCACGGGTGAAGACGCCGCGCTCGACCGCCAGCCCGTAATGTTGGCAAGAGCGAAAGACCCGCAGCCCCGACACCGGGTCGTTGCGCGAGACGATCACCACCTCCACCCGCGGTGTTGTGCCGGGCGCCGCCCCGCCGTTGAAGGCCAGCAGCTTGCGCGCCAGCGCAAAGGCCACGCCAGGGCGGGCCGGCTCGTCGAGGCGCTGCAGTTGCAGCTGCATGTAGGCGTGGTCGTCGCGGCCCTCGAAGACCTCGTTCTCGGCCTCGAAGTCGAACAGCGCGCGCGACGACAACGCCACCACCAGGTGGCCGCCCGCTGGCACGGTGGCGGCCTGGGCGGTGCCGGCGGAGAGCGTCGAGTCGAGGGGCGGTCGGGCGGGCAAGGGCATGCCGGCGATGTTACGGGCCGGCCCACCGTCCCCGTCCGGCACCGCGAGCGGCCAAGCTGCGGCGGGCTCAAGCAGCTGGCTCTTTTTGCCGATATGACCAACATCCCGGGCCTCTGGCGCATCGTCGTGAAGGCTGTTGGGTGACCCGCCGTTGATGTAAATGCCCTCACGTCCATGCCGCTTCCTGGCCCTGCTGCTGGCCTGGCTGGTCCTCGCCCTGGGTTCGGCAGGGGCCGCCACTGTGCTGCAGTTGCAGGACCGGCAGGGCACGGTCGACGCCTGGCCGGCGGTACGCATGCTGGTCGATGCCGACGGCAGCCTGTCCGTCGACGCGGTGCAGCAGCGGCTGGCCGACTTCCGCACCCCCGACACCCCCGCCGCCAACCTGGGCCCGCGCCGTGAAGTGGTGTGGCTTGCCCTGCCGGTGCTGGCGACCGATGGCGATGGCCGCTGGGTCTTCAGCATCGACTACCCGTCGATCAACCATGCCGACCTGTACGTGCTGCGCGACGGCCGGCCCGTGGCACGTCACCGCATGGGCAACGCCATTCCATTCGACCAGCGGCCGATGCAGACCCGCGTGCACGCGGTCGAGCTGGACCTGCCGCCCGGTGTGCCCCACCAGCTGCTGCTGCGCGTGGCCACCCAGAGCGCCATGCTGCTGCCGATGTCGTTGGTCAAGCCGGCGCATTTCCACGCCAAGGAGGCCGGCGAGCAGTTGCTGCAGGGCGTGCTGGGCGGGGTGGCGCTGGCGCTGCTGGGCTACAGCCTGGCGCACTGGCGCAGCCTGCGCGAGCCGATGTTTCTGGAATACGCGCTGATGATCACCGGCGTGACCATCCTGTTCACCAGCTACTTCGGCATCGGCCAGCAGCACTTCTGGAACGAGCAGACCGGCCTGCTGGAGAAAGCTGCGCCATTGGGTGTGCTGTTGGCGCTGACCGCCGGCGGCCTGTTCATCACCCATGCGCTGCAGGTCAAGGCCTGGTCACGGCGGGCGCACCAGGTGTTGATGGCGACCACGGCGGCATCGCTGCTGGGCTTCCTCGCATCGCTGGCCGGGGCGCTGGACTATCGCCAGACCCAGACCCTGGCCACCGCGCTGGGGCCCTTGCCGATGCTGGTGGCGATCCCCGTGGCCTTCGTCCAGGCGCGCCAGGGCAGCCGCGTGGCGTTCTACATGCTGCTGGGCTGGCTGTCCTACATGGGCGGCGCACTGACCCTGGCGGCACTGCTGCGCGGCTGGCTGCCGGTCGACTTCTGGACCCAGCATGTGTTCCAGTTCGCGTCGCTGCTGGAAATGCTGGCCTGGATGCGGGTGCTGAGCCTGCGCATCGCCGGCATCCGCAGCAGCGCCGAGCGCACCGAGATGGAAAGGGCCGCGCTGGTCTCGCTGGCCCACACCGATGCGTTGACCGGCCTGCCCAACCGCCGCGGCCTGCAGCTTTCGCTGGCGCAAGCGCTGCCGCAGTGCCGCGGCGAGAGCGCGGTGGCGGTCTACCTGCTCGACCTGGACGGTTTCAAGCCGGTCAACGACCGGCTGGGCCACGATGCCGGCGACGACCTGCTGGTGCAGGTGGGCCAGCGGCTGAAGCAGCAACTGCGCCACAGCGACGTGGTGGCCCGGCTGGGCGGCGACGAGTTCGTCATCATGACCACCGGCATCACCGGCGAGGACGAGGCCCTGGTGCTGGGCCGCAAGTTGCTGGCCGCCTTCGACCTGCCGTTCGAAGTGCATGGCCAGCACTGCCGGGTCGGCCTGACGATCGGTTTTGCGCTGGCGCCGCACGACGGCCGCGAGGCCGACGGCCTGCTCAAGCGCGCTGACGCGGCGATGTACGCCGGCAAGCAGGCCGGCCGCCACACCGTGCGGCGTGGCGGCGCATCGGTGGGCCTGACCGGTTGAGCCAATGCCTCAGGGCCGCCCGCTGCGCCCGGCCGCGGGCGCCGGCTGCTGGCAGGCGTCGACGGCAGTTGATCAGTTCACGAAGCCCAGCGGCCCGCGCTTGCCGCTGCCACCCACCGGGGGCAGATCGGCTAGTTCGACCGCGCCGCGGCCGTGCAACCGGGCATTGCCGAAGGCCGTCATCCAGGCCCGGCGCATCTCGCGCGGCGCCATCTCGGCCAGGCGGTCCAGCACCTCGTCGCCCGGTTCGGGCTCGAAGCGCTGGCCCCAGTCGTGCTGGCCACGGATGCCGGCGTACAGCCGCTGCGCGATGGTGCGGGCCGCCTCGCGATCGGGCGCCTGGACCTGGTAGACATTGACGCGGTTGAGGATGGGCTCGGGGATCGACCGATCGTCGTTGGCGGTGGCGACCCAGATCACCTGGCTGGCGTCGAGCTCGACCTCGGCGAACTCGTCGATGAACTGGCGCGCCGTGTCGTGCTCCAGCAGGCTGTACAGCGCGCCCAGCGGGTCATAGGCATGCTCGCCGCGGGCCTTGTCGATCTCGTCGACCACCATCACCGGGTTGGCGTACTGGCCGTCGACCAGGGTCTCGAAGACCTTGCCCGGCCGCGCGCCCTTCCACTGGCTGCTGGCACCCGACAACACCCAGCCGGCGGTCAGCGAGCTCATCGAGATGAAGCCCATGCCGGTGCCCAGCAGCTGCGCCACCGCGCGCGCAAAGTGGGTCTTGCCCACGCCGGGCGGGCCCAGCAGCAGCATCGGGGCGATTTCCAGTGCGTCGCGGCTGTCCTGGCACAACGCCAGTTGGCGGCGGATGTCGTCGAGCACCTCGTGGAAGTTGGGCATCTCGTCGTAGAGATGGTCCATCGCCGGCAGGCCGGAAGGTTTGACCTGAAACCGGTCCGGCCCCTTCTCGAGCATGCGCTCGTAGGTGCTGCGCAGGCTTTCATGGTCCCTGGGCGGCAGCTTGGTCAGCCGGCGCTCAACCTCGTCGCAGCGGTAGAGGCTGCGCATCTGCGCAATCGGGATGTGGCTGCGGGCCACGGGCACCAGATCATGAGACCGATTCATCGAGGACTCCTCAAGACCGCGTCAGGCCATTGAAGCAAAGATAAGCACTGGCGCGGTGCCAAACAAGCGCGGGATGCCACCGCATTTGCGGGGCTCTGCACGGTGGAGCAAACGGCGGGCCAGGCCCACGGCCGTGGCGGCGCCGCTGCCGGCGCTACGGCAGGCGCCAGGTCTGGCCGCTATGCCTCGTGCTATGTCTGGCGCGGCAAGTGGGGCGGCAAGTGGGGCGGCACGAGTTGCTGCGACAGCAGCTCGACTTGGCGCGACAAATCCTGCACCGCCTGGGTCAGCGCCAGCAGTTCGCGCTCTTTCAGCAGGTCGACCTTCTGGTGCAGCAGTTCGATCTCCAGCTCGGCCTTGATGTTGACCTCGTAGTCGCTCTCGGCATGGCGCCGGTCCTGCTCGGACAGGCGGTTCTGGCTCATCATGATGGCCGGTGCGGTGTAGGCCGCCTGGAACGACAGCAGCAGGTTGAGCAGGATGAACGGGTACGGGTCCCAGGCGCCTTGGCCGACCCACACGTTGCCGCTGATCCACAGTGCGATGGCCGAGCTCTGGAACAGGATGAAGCGCCACGAGCCGATGGTCGACGCCACACCGTCGGCCAGGCGCTGGCCGAAGGTGGCTGCGGCGGCGCCCAGGTGCTCGGGCGTCACCGGGGGCAGCAACGGCAACGGTTTTTTCGCCCGGTGGGCGCGGCGGTGCAGCCGCAGCAGGTGCAGCTGGCGCTGCTCATCGGGGCTCAGCGGCAGGCTGGCGGCGGGATGTGGCTGGTCGCTCATGATCGCCCTCGGGGTGGAAGCAGCGGCCAGTGTCGCTGCCGGCCCTGGCGTGGCCGGCGCTATTTCACCCAGGTGTTGAGCTGGATGATCGGCAGCAGCACCGCCAGCACGATCAGCATCACCACCATGCCCATCACCACGATCAGCAGTGGCTCCAGGATGGTGGCCAGCGCCATCGCCCGGCGCTGCACCTCGCCGTTGAGCTGGCGCGCGGCGCGGTCCAGCATCTGCGGCAGCTGGCCGGTCTGCTCGCCCAGCCGGGCGAACATCGCCAGCAGGCCGGGAAAGCGCTTCTTGCCGGCCAGCGCCGAGGCCAGCGGCGCGCCTTCGCGCACCTGCACCAGCGCGTCGAGCGCGTCGGCGCGCAGCGCGCGGTTGGCCAGGGTCTCGGCCGCCGCCTGCAAGGCTTTCAGGATCGGCACGCCGGCGTTGGCCAGCATCGCCAGCGTGCCGGCAAAACGTGCCGCGTTGTAGCCGCGGGCCACCCGGCCGATCAGCGGCACGTTCAACACGCCAGCGTCGAAGCGCTGGCGGAAAGCCTCGCCGCGCAGCGCATAGCCCAGTGCCACGCCGCCGCCCGCCGCAGCCAGGACCACCAGCCAGCCCCATTGCCGCACGAAGGCGCTCAAGCCCAGCATCGCGGTGGTCAGCCAGGGCAGCGCGCGTTTGTTGCTGGTGAACACGCCGGCGACCTGCGGCACCACGTAGGTGACCAGGAAGATCACGATGACGAAGGCGATCAGCGAGACGATGGCCGGGTAGAGCGCGGCGCCCAGCAGCTTGGCGCGCAGGGCCTGACGCTCTTCCAGATCATCCGCCAGGCGCTCCAGCACGGCGCCCAGCGCGCCACTCTGTTCACCGGCGGCGACCACCGCGCGGTAGACGTCGTCGAACTCGCGCGGCGCGCTGGCCAGCGCACGGGCGAAGGGCGAGCCGGCGTTCACTTCGGCGCGCAAGTGCGCCACCAGGTCGCGCTGGGCGGGGGAGTCGGCCTCGTCGGCCAGCGCCGTCAGCGCCCGTTCGAGCGGCAGGCCGGCGCCGACCAGGCCGGCCAGCTGGCGGGTCCAGACCGACAGGCCGGTGCTGTTGAAAACCCGCCGCGACCAGCGCGACGCGCCGGCCGTCTGCACGCTGGCAGCCAGCGCGGTGACGCCCAGCGGCACCAGGCCCTGGGTGCGCAGCTGCGAGCGGGCGGCCTTGGCGTTTTCGGCCTCCAGCACACCGGTGCGGGCTTTGCCTTGGGCGTCGAGGGCTTCGAAGGTGTAGGCGGGCATGGCTGATCAAAGTATCGGCGACAACGTGACAGGCTGAAGGCAGGGCAGGGCGCGGCGGCCGGCGAAGGCCGCCAACCGCAGACCGCCGACCGCCAGCCGACGGGCCGGGGCCGGTTCAACAGCCGATCGCCTGGCCGTCGCGCCGCGGATCGGAGCCGCCGGCGTAGCGCGGCACGTCAGGGCGCGCGGCGCTGTCACCGTCGGGTTCGGCGTCGGCCGGCAGCCGCAGAATCATCTGCGCACTGCCGAAGTCCAGG
>JBBQVF010000097.1:0-16925 GCA_038211805.1 Burkholderiales bacterium
CGAGGTGGTGGTGGTGGACGACCACATCACCGGCGTGCTGACCGAGCACCAGGCCGGGCGCTGCCTGGCGATGCGGCCGTCGGGGCTGAAGATCCGCGGCCGCAAGAGCACGCCCGGGCGCTACTTTCAGGTCGCCAGCCCGGGCACCGGTTGGGGCGGCACCGACCTGACCGACCCGCTGGCGATTGTCGAGCGTTGGGACGCCGGCCTGGCCTGGCCTGGCCAGCGGTTGTTGATGGTCAGCACCACCGGCGAGCACGCCGCCTGGTTCGTGCTGGACGAGGCCTTGCAGCCGCAGCCGGCGGCGATGCCGGCGGCGGTGCAGCGAATCGTCGACCGCATCGGCGAAAACTGCGAGCCGTCGCTGTGCTCGGTGCTGTTCATCGGCGGGGCCGGCGGCAGCCTGCGCGCCGGCGTGACCGAGAACCCGGTGCAGCTGACCCGCGCGATCAAGCAGAGCCTGGTCAACCTGACCTGCGGCGGCGCGCCGGCCTATGTGTTTCCGGGCGGCGGCATCACGCTGATGGTCGACGTGCTGCGCATGCCGGCCGGCAGCTTCGGCACCGTGCCAACGCCGGCGATCGTGGCGCCGATCGAGTTCAGCCTGCGGCTGGACGATTACCAGGCGCTGGGCGGCCACATGGCTTACGTGCGCCCGCTGGCGCAGGTGCTGGCCACGGGGGCCTGGCACCACGACGGCGCGCCGACGACGCGGCGTTTCATCGAACCCGCGTCCGGCAACCCCTGGCCGCTGGGCCGGCCGCCAATGCTGGGCTGAGCGGGTGCTTTCAGCGCAACGCGCCCGCCTGCCCGATGGCCGCTGGCATTTTCAGCACGGGCCGATCGACTTGGTGATCGATGCCGAGGGCGATGCCGCGGCGGTGCAGGCGGCGCACGAGGCGGCGTGGGTGCGCTTCCAGACGGTGCTGACCGAGTTAGTCGCTGAACTGCCGCTGCTGCGCCAGCCAGTGGCAGCGGGGTCGGGGGTGGGCTCGAACCCGCTTCGTGGCGAGATCGCCCGCTGCATGTGGGTCACCTGCGCGCCGCTGGCAGGCCCAGCCGAGGGCTTCATCACGCCGATGGCGGCCGTGGCCGGTGCCGTTGCGCAGACCGTGGTGGCCGCCTACCTCCGGCCGGACATCGCCCGCGCCTGGGTCAACAACGGCGGCGACATCGCGCTGCACCTGGCACCTGGTGCCACGGCCCGCGTCGGCTTGTTTGCCGACCTGTCGCGTTTCGATGGCGACTCGCTCGGCCGCACCAGCAGCGGGCGGCTGCGCACCGATGCGGGGTTCACGCTGCAGGCGGGTGACCCAGTGCGTGGCGTGGCCACCAGCGGCTGGCGCGGCCGCAGCCTGTCGCGCGGCATCGCCGACAGCGTCACCGTGCTGGCGGCCACCGCGGCGATGGCCGACGCCGCGGCCACGGTGATCGCCAACGCGGTGAATGTCGACAATGCCGCCATCACACGCCGGCCCGCCTGCGAGGTGCGCGACGACAGCGACCTGGGCAGCATCCTCGTCACCGTGGCCGTGCTGCCGCTGGCGCCGGCCGCTGTGCAGCAGGCGTTGCAGCGTGGCGTCGCCGTGGCCCGCCACCTGCAATCGCAAGGCCGGGTGCATGCGGTTCTGCTGGCTTGTCAGGGTTCCCTCGCTCGGCTCGACGCGCTGGCCGCGTTAGAGTTGGTTCAGTAATTGCTACATGAAACCGAAGACACCCAGGCCATGAACTTGATCGACATCCGACGCATCTTCACGCAGGTCGAGGACATCTTCCACGAGGGCGGGCCGCGTGCCGCCGTGCCGTTGCGGCGCGGCGCCATCGCGGCGGTGCTGAGCAACCCCTACGCCGGCCGCTACGAGCCCGACATCCTGCCGATGATGGCGGCGCTCAACCCCGTCGGGCTCGATCTGGCCCGCCGCCTGCTGGCCGCGATGGCGGTGCCGGTCGAGCGCATCCAGGGCTACGGCAAGGGCGCCATCATCGGCGCGGCCGGTGAGCTGGAACACGGCGCGTTGTGGCATGTGCCCGGCGGCTATGCGATGCGCGAGCTGCTGGGCTGGAAGGGCGATGCCGCGGCCTACAAGCGCGGTGAGGCCTCGGCCAGCGGCCAGAGCGGCAACGCATTGGCCATCGTGCCCAGCACCAAGAAGGTGGGCGGGCCGGGCGCCACACTGGATGTGCCGCTGACCCACATCAACGCGGCCTATGTGCGCAGCCATTTCGACGCGATGGAAGTGCGGGTGCCCGGCGCGCCACGGGCCGACGAGATGGTGGTGATCCTGGCGATGAGCTGTGGCGCGCGGGTGCATGCCCGGGTCGGCGGGCTGGCCGCCGACGCCATCGCCAAGTGGGATGGCCAGCGTTGAATTCGCAGGAGACACAGACCATGAGCGCAGCAATTCCGTCCTACATCCGCAAGCTGGTCGTGCAGGTCGACGAGACCCACCGCGAGATGGGTCGTGACGTCAGCCCACCCACCCGGCGTGCGCTGGCGATGGCGGTGATCGCCAACCCTTATGCCGGCCGCTATGCCGACAAGCTCGACGAGCTGATCAGCATCGGCGAACAACTGGGCGCGCTGCTCGGCGAGCGTTGCGTGCAGGCGCTGGGCATCACGCCGGCGCAGGCGCAGAGCTACGGCAAGGCGGCGATCGTCGGTGAGGCCGGCGAGCTGGAGCATGCCGCGGCGATCCTGCACCCCAAGCTGGGCGCGCCCTTGCGCCGGGCGGTGGAGAAGGGCGCCGCGCTGGTGCCGTCGGCCAAGAAGCAGGGCGGTGTCGGCTGTGCGGTCGACGTGCCGCTGGGCCACAAGGATGCGGCTTTCGTGCGCAGCCATTTCGATGCGATCGAAGCCCGCATCGGCGACGCGCCGCGGGCTGATGAGATCGTCGTCGCGGTGGCCGTCACCGACAGCGGCCGGCCGCTGCCGCGCATCGGCGGCCTGCAGGCTCATGAGGCCCTAGGCGAGGACGGCCTGCGTTGAGCACCGCCTGCCTGCGCCACAACCGTCTTCACCCTCCGTTATCGTCTACGCCCCGTTCCGCCCCCAAGGAAGCCCCATGACCCGCAGAACCTTCGTTGCCACTGCCGCCCTCGTGCTGCTGCAAGCCCTGGCCATCGCCCCCGCGCAAGCGCAGACGCCCGGCGTGATCAAGATCGGCGAGGTCAACAGCTACAAGGTGCAGCCCGCATTTCTCGAGCCCTACAAGAAGGGCATGGAGCTGGCGGTCGAGGAGATCAACGCCACTGGCGGCCTGATCGGCAAGAAGGTCGAACTGATCACCCGCGACGACAACGGCAACCCGGGGGATGCGGTGCGCGCTGCCGAAGAGCTGGTCTCGCGCGAGAAGGTCGACGTGCTGACGGGGGCTTTCCTGTCGCACATCGGCCTGGCGCTGACCGATTTCGCCAAGCAGAAGAAGTTCTTCTACCTCGCCAGCGAGCCGCTGACCGACAAGATCGTCTGGCAGAACGGCAATCGCTACACCTACCGCCTGCGCCCCAGCACCTACATGCAGAGCGCGATGCTGGTGCCCGAGGCCGCCAAGCTGAAGAAAAAGCGCTGGGCGGTGGTCTACCCCAACTACGAATACGGCCAGTCGGCAGCGGCCACCTTCAAGCAACTGCTGAAGGCCGCCCAGCCCGATGTCGAGTTCGTCGTCGAGCAGGCGCCGCCGCTGGGCAAGCTGGACGCCGGCAGCGTGGTGCAGGCGCTGGCCGATGCCAAGCCCGACGCGATCTTCAACGTGCTGTTCGGTGCCGACCTGGCCAAGTTCGTGCGCGAAGGCAACACCCGCGGGCTGTTTCAGGGCCGTGAAGTGGTCAGCATGCTGACCGGCGAGCCCGAATACCTCGACCCGCTGAAGGACGAATCACCCAACGGCTGGATCGTCACCGGCTACCCCTGGTACGGCATCCAGACGCCCGAGCACAAAGCCTTCTTCCTGGCCTACCACAACAAGTTCAAGGACTACCCGCGCCTGGGCTCGGTGGTTGGTTACTCGGCCATCAAGAGCCTGGCCGCCGGCATCAGCAAGGCCAAGAGCACCGACACCGAGAAGCTGATCGCCGCCTTCAAGGGCCTGGAAGTGATGACGCCCTTCGGCCGCGCCACCTACCGCGCCCAGGACAACCAGAGCACGATGGGCGCCTACGTCGGCAGGACAAAATTGGAAAAGGGCAAGGGCACGATGGTCGACTACGTCTACCTCGACGGCGCCAAGTACCAGCCGACTGACGCTGAAGTGAAGAAGCTGCGCCCGGCTGACTGATCCCCCCCCCGAAGCGCCAGCGGCGCTCCCCCGGACCCGCAAGGGTCCTTGCAGCCCCGGGGCGCCGCCCGCGGCCCGGCAAAGCCGGTTCCGCGGCGGCCACTTGGTTGGCGGCGTTGTGCCATTGATTGGCGATTGTTTCCGATGCGTCCATGACTCTGTCCGGTTTTTTGGTTCAACTGCTCAACGGCCTGGCCGGCGCGTCGTCGCTGTTCCTGGTGGCGGCGGGGCTGTCGCTGATCTTTGGCGTCACCCGCATCGTCAACTTCGCGCATGGCTCGTTCTTCATGCTGGGCGTGTACGTCGCCTACACGCTGGTCGAGCACTTCGCGAATCTGGGTGGTTCAGGCATCGGCTACTTTTTGGCGCTGGTGCTGGCGGCGTTGGCGGTGGGCGCCTTCGGTGCGTTGGTCGAGGTGGTGCTGCTGCGCCGCATCTACCGCGCGCCCGAGCTGTTCCAGCTGCTGGCCACCTTCGCGCTGGTGCTGGTGATCAAGGATGCCGCGCTGTGGCTGTGGGGCGCTGAAGACCTGCTGGGCCCGCGGGCGCCCGGCCTGTCGGGCGCCGTCGACATCCTCGGCCGGCGTTTTCCCACCTACGACCTGCTGCTGATCGTCATCGGCCCGCTGGTGCTGGGTGCGCTGTGGCTGCTGCTCACACGCACCCGCTGGGGCACGCTGGTGCGGGCCGCCACCCAAGACCGCGAGATGGTCGGCGCGCTGGGCGTCAACCAGGCCTGGCTGTTCACCAGCGTGTTCGCGCTGGGGGCGATGCTGGCCGGGCTGGGCGGTGCGCTGCAATTGCCGCGTGAACCCGCGTCGCTGAACCTCGACCTGCTGACCATCGGTGATGCCTTCGTGGTGGTGGTGGTCGGCGGCATGGGATCGATCCCCGGCGCCTACGTGGCCGCGCTGCTGATCGCCGAGATCAAGGCGCTGTGCGTGGGCATCGGCACGGTGCAGGCCTTCGGCATCGATCTCAATTTCTCCAAGCTCACGCTGGTGGCCGAGTTTCTGGTGATGGCGGTGGTGCTGGTCTGGCGGCCGTGGGGCCTGATGGGCCGGGCCCAGGCCGCGTCGCGCAACACCGCCGCGGTCGAGCCGCCGCTGCGGCCCGCCGGCCGGCCGCTGCTGCTGGCCGCCGCGGCCCTGCTGGCCGGGCTGGTGGTGCTGCCGGCCGCCACCACCGGCAACCCCTACATCACCGTGCTGGCGATCGACCTGCTGACCGCGGCGCTGTTTGCCGCCAGCCTGCACTTCATCATGGGCCCGGCGGGCATGCATTCGTTCGGCCATGCGGCGTACTTCGGCCTCGGCGCCTACGCGGCGGCGCTGCTGATGCAGCGCGCCGGCTGGCCGATGGAAGGCGCGCTGCTGGCCGCGCCGCTGGTGGCCGGGCTGGGTGCGGTGGTCTTCGGCTGGTTCTGCGTGCGGCTGTCGGGTGTCTATCTGGCGATGCTGACGCTGGCGTTTGCGCAGATCGTCTGGTCGATCACCTTCCAGTGGGACGACTTCACCGGCGGCAGCAACGGCCTGACGGGTGTGTGGCCATCGGCCTGGCTGACCGACAAGACGGCCTACTACGGCCTGACGCTGGTGGCGGTGGTGTCCGGCGTGCTGGGCCTGCGGCGGGTGCTGTTCTCGCCGTTCGGCCTGGCGATGCGCGCCAGCCGCGACTCCCCCTTGCGGGCCGACGCCATCGGCATCGACGTGCAGCGCATCCAGTGGGCGGCCTTCGTGGTCGCCGGTGTGGCCGCGGGCCTGGCCGGCAGCCTGTACGCCTTCAGCAAGGGCAGCATCTCGCCCGACAGCATGGCGGTGGGCAAAAGCGTCGACGGCCTGGTGATGGTGCTGCTGGGCGGCGTGCAGACGCTGGCCGGCCCGGTGGTGGGTGCCGTCACCTTCACCTGGCTGCAGGACACCGTGGCGCGCAGCACCGACTACTGGCGCGCCATGCTCGGTGGCATCGTGCTGCTGCTGGTGCTGGCCTTCCCGCAGGGCATCGCCGGGTTCGTGGCCCAGCTGTTCGACCGCCGCAAGGCGAACGTATGAGCCCCGCGCGGCCGCCCGAAGGGGCTCGCACCGCAGTGCAAAGCACGGAGGTTACCGAGTGAGCCCCGCGCGGCCGCCCGAAGGGGCTCGCACCGCAGTGCAAAGCACGGAGGTTACCGAGTGAGCCTCCTGAAGGTTTCCAATTTAGGCAAGTCGTTTGGCGGCAACCGCGCGGTCGATGGCGTCAGTTTCAGCGTTGCGGCGGGCGAGTTGCTGGCGCTGATCGGCCCCAATGGCGCCGGCAAGTCGACCACCTTCAACATGGTCAACGGCCAGTTGCCGGCCGACAGCGGCTCGATCCTGCTCGACGGGCAGGAGCTGATCGGCCGCCGCCCGCGCGACATCTGGAAGCGCGGCGTCGGCCGCACCTTCCAGATCGCCGAGACCTTTTCCTCGCTGACGGTGCTCGAGAACGTGCAGATGGCGCTGCTGTCGGCCGACGGCCGGCTGTTCTCGATGTGGCGGCGCGCCGCTGACCACCGTGTCGACGACGCGATGGCCCTGCTGCGCCAGGTCGGCATGGGGCCCCAAGCCGACCGGCCTTGCAGCGTGCTGGCCTATGGCGACATCAAGCGGGTCGAGCTGGCCATTGCGATGGCCAATCGCCCGAAGCTCTTGCTGATGGACGAGCCCACCGCCGGCATGGCGCCGCAGGAGCGCAACGACCTGATGGCGCTGACCAAGCGCCTGGTGGTCGAACGCGGCCTGGCGGTGCTGTTCACCGAGCACAGCATGGACGTGGTCTTCGCCTATGCCGACCGGCTGATCGTGCTGGCCCGCGGCCGCCTGATCGCCGAAGGCCCGCCGGCCGAGATCCGCGACCATCCGAAGGTGCAGGAGGTCTATTTCGGCAGCGGCAAGACCTTCGAGAAGAAGGCGGTGACGCCATGAATGACGCCTTGCTCGAGGTGAAACAGCTTGCCGCATGGTACGGCGCCGCGCAGATCCTGTTCGACGTCGACCTGCAGGTGCAGCGTGGCGAGGTGGTGGCGCTGATGGGCCGCAACGGCGCCGGCAAGAGCACCACGCTGAAGGCCATCATGGGGCTGCTGGCGCGCCGCCGGGGCCAGCTGCGCTTCATGGGCCGCGACATCGCCAACGCCGAGCCGCATGCCATCGCCCGTGCCGGCCTGGGCTTCGTGCCCGAGGACCGCCGCATCTTCAGTGACCTGACGGTGCTGGAAAACCTTGAAGTCGGCCGCCAGCCGCCGCGCTGCTGGCCCGACGGCAGCGCCGCGCCCAGCTGGGCGCCCGAGGCGCTGTTTCAGCTGTTCCCCAACCTGGGCGAGATGCCCAACCGCCCGGGTGGCCGCATGAGCGGCGGCGAGCAGCAGATGCTGACCGTCGCCCGCACGCTGATGGGCAACCCTTTTCTGGTGCTGCTCGACGAGCCCAGCGAAGGCGTGGCGCCGGTCATCGTCGAGCAGATGGCGCACATGATCCTGGCGCTCAAAGGCCAGGGTGTCAGCATCCTCTTGTGCGAGCAGAACATGCACTTCGCCGAGCTGGTGTGCGACCGCGCCTACGTGCTGGAAAAAGGCCAGATCCGCCACCAGTCGACGATGGCCGAACTGGCCGCCAACGACCAGGTGCGCCGTGCCTACCTGTCGATGTGACGCGCCAGTGCTCAACGCACCCGCCATCCGCCTGCAGGTCAACGGCCGGGTCGTCGACCTGGCCGTCGACGGCGCTGCGCCGCTGCTGGCGGTGCTGCGCAACGACCTGGGCCTGAACGGCCCCAAGTACGGCTGCGGGCTGGGTGAATGCGGCGCCTGCACCGTGCTGGTCGATGGCGTGGCGGCCAGGGCCTGCGCGATGCCGCTGGCCG
Source organism: Burkholderiales bacterium (assembly GCA_038211805.1). Lineage (GTDB taxonomy): Bacteria > Pseudomonadota > Gammaproteobacteria > Burkholderiales > Burkholderiaceae_C > Pseudaquabacterium. Next base: position 8,154 of record JBBQVF010000097.1, read on the forward strand.
GCGTGGCGGGGCGCGAGGTGACCACGCTGGAAGGGCTGGCCCGGCCCGCGCTGCCACAAGCGGGCGGGTCCGCGGTGCAGCCCGCGCCGTCTTCCGAACTGCACGGGCGGCTTCAAGCCGGGCTGCACCCGGTGCAGCAGGCCTTCATCGACACCCAGGCCGCGCAGTGCGGCTATTGCCTCAACGGCATGGTGATGACCACCGTGGCGCTGCTGCGCCGGCTGCCGCAGGCCACCGACGCGCAGGCCAGGGCGGCGCTGTCGCACAACCTGTGCCGCTGCGGCGCCCACCTGGAGATCCTGGCGGCGGTGCAGCGGGCCGTGGTGCTGTTGTCCGCCCAGGCGCGGCCAGGGCCGCCAGCCGCATGACCGGCCGGGCCGCGCACTGGCACCAGCGCCAGCAGTTCCGCGACGCCAGCGGTGTGCTGCTGGTGCTGCGTGATCCGCCGGTGCCGCCGCCACCCGCCAAGGGCCAGCCGCCGATGGTGCCGGGCAACCCGGCCGAGGGCGCGGAGGTGCTGCTGGCGCTGGTCGACGAAGGGCAGGGCGCCGTCAGCGCGGTGGTGCTGGCCGGCCATGTCGACCTGGGCACCGGCATCCGCACCGCCTACGGCCAGATCGTGGCCGAGGAGCTCGACCTGCCGCTGGAGCGGGTGCAGGTGCTGCTGGGCGACACCGCACGGGCGCCCAACCAGGGCCCGACCATCGCCAGCACCTCTATCCAGCTGCATGCCCAGCCGCTGCGCCTGGCCGCGGCCCAGGCGCGGGCCTGGCTGGTGGCCGCGGCGGCGGCGCGCTGGGGACTGGGTTCGGATCTGGTCGATGGCGATGGCGATGGCGATGGCGATGGCGATGGCGACGGTGATGGTGATGGTGATGGTGATGGTGATGGTCGTGGCGACGGCGCAGCCACTTTCGCCGCCACGCTGCGCACCGAGGAGGGCGACGTGGTCGCCGCCGATGGCCGCCGCCTGGCCTATGCCGTGCTGCTGGCCGACCAGCATGCCGAGTTGATGCTCGACCCGCAGACGCCGACCAAGCCGGTGGCCGACTACACGCTGGTCGGCCGGTCGGCACCGCGGGTCGACCTGCTGGCCAAGATCACCGGCGAGGCGGTCTATGTGCACGACGTGCGCCGCCCGGGCATGTTGCACGGCCGGGTGGTGCGGCCGCCCTACGCCGGGCTCGACGCGGGCGACTTCGTCGGCCGCTCGTTGTTGCAAGTCGATGAATCGTCGGTCGCCCACCTGCCGGGTTTCGTCCGGCTGGTGGTCATCGGCGACTTCATCGGCGTGGTCGCCCAGCGCGAGGAGCAGGCCGAGGCCGCGATGCACGCGCTGCGGGTGCAGTGGCAGCCGCACACGCCGCGGGCGCCGCTGGACGATCTGGCACAGGCGATCAGCGCCAACCCCAGCACGCCGCGGGTGGTTGCCGAGCTGGGCGACGTGGACGCCGCGCTCGACAGCGTGGCGACGCGGATCGACCGCGAATACGTCTGGCCCTACCAGCTGCACGCGTCGATCGGCCCGTCCTGCGCGGTGGCCGAGTGGATCGACGAGGGGATCGACGAGGCGGCGGGCGAGGGCGCGGACGAGGGCACCACCGCGCAGGTCACGCCATCCGCCACCCCACCCGCCACCCCACGCGCCACGGTCTGGGCCGGCACCCAGAACCCGCATGTGCTGCGGGCCGATTTGGCGCGGCTGACCGGCCTGGCCGACACCGCGATCGCCGTGGTGCGGCTGGAGGCCTCGGGCTGATACGGCCGCAACGGCGCCGACGACGTGGCTGCCGACGCGCTGCTGCTGGCCCGCGCCGTGGGCGCGCCGGTGCGGGTGCAGCTGACACGAGAGCAGGAACACACCTGGGAACCCAAGGGCGCGGCACAACTGATGCGGGTGCGCGGCGGGCTGGCGGCCGACGGCGCGCCGGCGGCCTACGACTTCGCCACCAGCTACCCCAGCAACGGCGCGCCCACGCTGGCGCTGCTGCTCACCGGCACCGTGCCCGCAGTGGCCCAGGCCTTCGAGATGGGCGACCGCACGGCGGTGCCGCCCTATGCCTACGCCGACCAGCGCATCACCGTGCACGACATGGCGCCGATCCTGCGCGCCAGCTGGCTGCGCGGTGTGTCGGCGCTGCCCAACAGCTTTGCCCACGAGAGCTACATCGACGAGCTGGCCACCGCTGCCGGCGTCGACCCGGTGGCCTACCGCCTGCGCTACCTGACCGACGAACGCGCCGCCGAGCTGGTGCGCGCCACCGCCGCCAGGGCCGGTTGGTTGCCGCACACCGCGCCGCAGCATCAGCGACCCGGTGCCGTGGCTGCTGCTGCGGATGGCGCGAATGGCCCGAATGGCCCGAATGGCCCGAATGGCCCGCAAGGCGACTGGCTGCCAGGCCAGGGCTTCGCCTACGCCCGCTACATCCACAGCAAGTTCCCGGGCTTCGGTGCGGCCTGGGCGGCCTGGGTGGCCGACGTGCGGGTCAACCGGATCACTGGCGAGGTGCAGGTCAGCCGCGTGGTGGTCGGCCACGACGCCGGGTTGATGATCAACCCCAAAGGCGTCGAGCAGCAGGTGCAAGGCAATGTGCTGCAGACCACCAGCCGGGCCTTGAAGGAGCGCGTTCGGATCGACCCCGACAACGGCACGGTGGCCAGCCGCGAATGGGGCGGCTACCCCATCCTCAGTTTCCGCGAGGTACCGGTGGTCGAGGTGCTGCTGCTGCCGCGGCCCGGCGAGCCGGCGCTGGGCGTCGGTGAGTCGGCGTCGGTGCCGGGCACTGCGGCGATCGCCAATGCGATCTTCGACGCCACCGGCGTGCGCTTTCGCAACCCGCCGTTCACGCCCGAAGTGGTGCGGGCGGCGTTGAACCCGTTGCCGGCATCGGCGCCGTCACCCGCACCGGCCGCCGCGCCGGTGGTTCACGCCGTGCCACCGGCGCCGGTGGCCGACCCGCAGCGCCGGCGCAAACCGCTGTGGGTGGTCGCCGGCGCGCTGCTCACCGGGCTGGCCGGGCTGGCCGCCGCGGCGCTGGGCTGGCGATCGGCGGGGGTCGGGGTGATTGCCCCGGTGGCGGCCAGCCCGGTCGGGCTCTACAGCGCCGCGGTGGTGGAGCGCGGTGGCCAGCTGGCCGCGCTGGGCAACTGCGTGGCCTGCCACACCGCAGATGGGGGCGTGCCCGGCGCGGGCGGGCGGCCGCTGGCCACGCCCTTCGGCACCATCTGGTCGACCAACCTGACGCCCGACCCGGTCACCGGCATCGGCCAATGGTCATTCAGTGCCTTCCAGCGGGCGATGCGCGAGGGCGTCTCCCGCGACGGCCACCGGCTGTACCCGGCTTTTCCCTACACGGCATTCACGCAGGCCAGCGACCACGACCTGACTGCGCTTTACGCCTGGCTGATGAGCCAGCCCGCAGTCGTCGCCGTCGTGCCCGAGACGCGGCTGGCTTTTCCGTTCAACCTGCGCCCGTTGCTGGGTTTGTGGAACGCGGTGTACCTGCAAAGCGGCCCGGTGGCCGCGCTGGCCGCGCCCGCCGCCGCCAATCCGCAGTGGCAGCGCGGCGCCGAGCTGGTCAACGGCCTGGGCCACTGCGGCGCCTGCCACACGCCGCGCGATGCGCTGGGTGGCGAGCGCGCGGCCACCGCCTACCTGGGCGGTGCGGTGGTCGACGGTTGGGAAGCCCCGGCGCTGGGCGCGCGCAGCCGTTCACCGGTGCCGTGGACCGAGCCCGCGATGCGCCAGTACCTGCGCGTTGGCCACCACGCCGAGCATGGCCTGGCCGGCGGCTCGATGGCCGCGGTGGTGCGCGGCCTGGCCCAGTTGCCCGACGCCGACGTGCAAGCCATGGCGCACTACCTGGTGTCGCTGCAGGGCGCGGCCCCGGCGGTCGATGCCGCCGCGCTGGTGCGCGCCGCCGCGGCCCGGGCGCCCCTGCCGGGCGCGACGCAGCGCCTGTTCGAGACCGCCTGCGGCGCCTGCCACCACGACGGCGACGGCCCGGTAGTGCTGGGCCTGAACCAGCCGCTGGCGCTGAACACCGCGCTGCACAGCGACCGGCCCGACAACCTGCTGCGCACCGTGCTCGACGGCATCCAGCAACCGGCCTTCGTCGAGATCGGCCACATGCCGGCCTTCGGCCAGGCGCTGGACGACCGCCAACTGGTCGAGCTGGCCGCGTGGATGCGCCAGCGCTTTGCACCGCAAGCAGCGCCGTGGCCGGATTTGCCGGCTGCCGTGGCACGGGCCAGGGCGCAGCGGCCCTAAACTGGTCCCTCGCCATGGCGGCACAGCGGCACAGCGGCACCACGGCACCACATCACAACCGCTCTGCCGTAGCGCGAGTTGCAAGCGCTGCACAGGCGGCTCGCGGCCCGCGGCCCGCGTTCAGCCGGGGTATCTCATCGCAACCAGGCCAGCAAGCCCAGCGCAGCCGGCAGCCCCACCATCGCCAGCAGGGTGGACACGGTGACCAGGCCGGCCACGTAGCTGCCGTTGCCGCCCAACCGCGCCGCCAGCACGTAGGCGCTGCTGGCGGTGGGCATGGCCGCGAAGGCCACGATCACCGCCTGCTGGCCGGCCGGCAGCCCCTGCATGATCACCAGCACCAGGGCCACTGCCGGCAACACGAGGTGTCGGATGGCCATCAGCCCGGCGGCCAGGCCCGGCGCCGCGCGCAGCGCGCCGAAGCGCAGCCCGGCGCCCACCGCCATCAGGCCCAGCGGCAGCGCCGCCGCGCCGATGCGCGACAGCGTGGTGTCGACCACCTCGGGCAGCCGAAGCCCGGCCAGGTTGGCCACCAGCCCGCCGAGTGTGGCGATGATCAGCGGGTTTTTCACCAACTCCTTCAGGTAGCCGTGGCCGCCCTGGCGGGCCAGCGGCCAGACCGCGGCGACGTTGCAGAGCGGCACGCACAGTGCCATCAGCAGGGCCTGCCAGGCCACGCCCTGCGCGCCGGCCAGCCGTTCCGACAGCGCCAGCGCGACATAGCTGTTGAAGCGGAACGCCGTCTGCGCGCCGCTGGCATGCAGCAGCGGGTCGACCCCCGGCAGCCGGCCCAGCGCGTAGGCCAGCACGATGCCGATGCCGACCACCGCCAGCCCGGTGAGGCCGAACTGCGCCAGCGCCCCCGGCTGGATCGGGTTGCGCACGATGGCGTTGAACAGCAGGCAGGGAAACAGCAGGTAGTACACCAGCAGCTCGGCGCCGTCCCACACCGCGCGGTTCAGCGCGGTGTGGCGGCAAATCAGGTAGCCCAGCGCGATCAGCGTGAAGTCGGGCAGCAACAGCAGCAGGTTGGGCATGGCCGGCAGTGTGCCTGCTGCGGCTGCGGCACAACCCGCCGCACAACCCGCGGCAAGGCCCGCGGCGCCCCGCGCGATACGCCACACGATTCAACATGCACTACAGAACGCGCCGTTGAGCGCGGCACCACACCCGGCACCACACCCGGCACCACACCCGGCACCACACCCGGCACAATCGGCGGCCTCACCTGCACACGGAGACCCCCCGGCATGAATCCGATCCAACGCACCCTCGTCGGCCTCGCGCTGCTGGCGCCACTGGCGCTGCCCCTGTCGGCCTGGGCCCAGGCCTATCCGAACAAGCCGGTGCGGCTGATCGTGCCGTTTGCGCCGGGCGGCACCACCGACATCGTGGCCCGCGTGCTGGCCGAAAAGATCGGTCCCGCGCTGGGCCAGAGCCTGATCGTCGACAACAAGGCCGGCGGCGGCGGCTCGATCGGTGCCAGCGAGATCGCCAAGGCCGCGCCCGACGGCTACACGGTGGGCATGGCCACGGTGTCGACCACCGCCGCCAATCCGGCGATCAACGCCAAGATTCCCTACAACCCGCTGACCGACTTCACGGCCATCATCAACGTGGCGGCGACGCCGAACGTGATCGCGGTGCACCCGTCGTTCCCTGCCCGCGACTACAAGGGTTTCGTCGCCGAGTTGAAGAAGAACCCCGGCAAGTACAGCTTCGCCAGCTCGGGCACCGGTGGCATCGGCCACCTGCAGATGGAGCTGTACAAGAACCTGTCGGGCACCTTCATCACCCACATCCCGTACCGCGGCGCGGGCCCGGCGCTCAACGACACGGTGGCCGGCCAGGTGCCGATCATCTTCGACAACATGCCCTCGGCGCTGCCCTTCATCAAGGACGGCCGGCTGATCGCCATCGTGGTGGCAGCGCCGCAGCGCCTGACCCAGCTGCCCAACGTGCCGACCTTCAAGGAGGTCGGGCTGGAGCCGGTGAACCGCATGGCCTACTACGGCATCCACGGCCCGAAGAACCTGCCCAAGGAGGTGGTCGACAAGATCCACGCCGCGGTCAAGAAGACGGTTGAGCTGCCCGAGGTGCGTGCCCGCATCGAAGGCACCGGCTCGCTGGTGGTGGCCAATTCGCCAGCTGAATTCGCAGCCCAGGCGGCGGCCGAGTTCGAGGTCTACAAGAAGGTGGTGGCGGCGCAGAAGCTCAAGCTGGATTGACCTGGCAGCAGACCGACCCCGGATCATGCCCAGCGACCTGGCCAGCCCCGCCTTGCCGCTGGCCAGCCGGGCGCTGATCAAGCAGTTCACTGATGCGTTGTGGCTGGAGGACGGCCTGGCCCGCCTGACGCTCGACGCCTACCGGCGCGACCTCACGCTCTACGCCCACTGGCTGGCCGACTGCAGCGGCCGTGCCATCGCCGCCAGCACCGAGGTCGACCTGCTGGGCTACATCGCCCACCGCCACGCCGGCAGCCGCGCCACCACCGCCAACCGGCGCCTCACGGTCTTCAAGCGCTTCTTCCGCTGGGCGCTGCGCGAGCACCTGGTGGCTGCAGACGCCACGCTGCGGCTGGGCCACGCGCACCAGCCGCTGCGGGTGCCCAAGGTGCTGTCCGAGGCCCAGGTGGAGGCCTTGCTGGCCGCGCCCGAGGTGGCGCAGCCGCTCGGCCTGCGCGACCGCGCGATGCTCGAATTGATGTACGCCAGCGGCCTGCGGGTGAGCGAGCTGGTCGGCATCTCCACCGTGCGTGTCGGCCTGGCCGAAGGCGTGCTGCGGGTGGTCGGCAAGGGCAGCCAGGAGCGGCTGGTGCCGTTCGGCGACGAAGCGGGCGACTGGATCAACCGTTACCTGGCCGAGGCCCGCGAGGCCATCCTGGGCGGCCAGCGCAGCGATGCGCTGTTCGTCACCGCGCGCGGCGGGCCGATGACGCGGCAGATGTTCTGGATCCTGGTCAAACGCCATGCCGCCACCGCCGGCATCGCCGTGCCGCTGTCGCCGCACACGCTGCGCCACGCCTTCGCCACCCACCTGCTGAACCACGGCGCCGATCTGCGGGCGGTGCAGATGCTGCTGGGCCACGCCGACATCGCCACCACCACGATCTACACCCACGTCGCGCGTGAACGGCTGCGCGCCCTGCACGCCAAGCACCATCCGCGCGGTTGAGCGGGGCCCGGCGTGCCGCGCCAGACCCACACCACATCGCCGCCCCCAGGCAGAACCGGATGGCGGCCGGCGCCGCCGCGCCTCAAGCTGCTGGTCTGGCGATGTTGCCCATGGATTCCCTTGGAGACTGTTCGATGACTGTTCGGCAAAGCTTGATTGCCCTGGTTGCCACCCTGGCTGCAGCCCCTGTCTGGTCGCAGGGCTACCCCACCCGGCCGATCACGCTGGTGGTGCCTTTCGCTGCCGGCGGCCCCACCGACGTGGTTGCCCGCGCCCTGAGCGTGCCGATGGGCAAGGCGCTGGGCCAGACCGTGGTGGTCGAGAACAAGGTGGGTGCCGGCGGCACGGTGGCGGCCGGCGGCGTGGCGCGCGCGGCGCCCGACGGCTACACCTTCCTGATCCACCACAACGGCATGGCCACCGCGCCGGCGCTGTACCGCAAGCTGGCCTACAACCCGCTGACCGACTTCGAATACGTCAGCCAGGTGGTCGACGTGCCGATGACGCTGATCGCCCGCAAGGACCTGCCGGCCAAGACCCTGACCGAACTGCTGGCCTACCTGAAGGCCAACGGCGACAAGGTCAACCTGGCGCATGCCGGTTTGGGCGCGGTGTCGCACCTGTGCGGCATGGTGTTTCGTCAGGCGGTGGGGGTTGAGCTGACCACCGTGCCCTACAGCGGCACCGGCCCGGCGATGCAGGCCTTGCTGGGCGGCCAGGTCGACCTGCTGTGCGATCAGACCACCCAGACCGTGCCGCAGATCAAGGCCGGCTCGGTGCGCTTCTACGGCGTGACCACTGCCCAGCGGGTCAAGGTGCTGCCCGATGCGCCCACCCTGGCCGAGCAGGGCCTGAAGGGCTTCGAGGTGATGGTCTGGCACGGCATCTACGCGCCCAAGGGCACCCCCAAGGAAGCCACCGAAAAATTCAATGCCGCACTGCGCACGGCCTTGAAGGACCCGGTGGTGGCCGCGCGTTTGGCCGACCTGGGCGCCGAAACGGTGCCCGACGCCAAGCTGACCCCCGAAGGCCTGCGCAGCTGGTTGAAGCAGGAGACCGAACGCTGGGGACCGGTGATCAGGGCGGCGGGGGTGTATGCCGACTAGGAGCATCCCAAGCGCCTGGCGGCGCCCGTTGTTCGCGGAGAAACGATCTTGCGCTACAAGGTGAACGGCAGCGCCGAAATGACCGAACACGCATTGGTGCGAGCGTCGCAGCGGTGTCAGCCGTTGTGGTTCGAGCCCGACTAGGAGCATGGTCCGGGAATCGTCGTTGACATTGGTGAGCGCAGCGATGCGCATCCCGTTCATGAGATTGAGTCGATA